>CANFIH010000004.1 GCA_947446855.1 Burkholderiales bacterium | reverse complement strand
GTGCTCACCGTCTCCACCCTGCACCCCATGGGCGTGAACAAGACCATGAACATGGTCGAGTTCTACTACCCGGAAGAAATCGCCGCCTTCGAGCGTGAGTTTGTCGAAGCCCAGCAGGCAGCCTACATGGAAACCTGCATTGAGGATGACGAAATCGGCGAACGCATGGACGCCGGCCGCGCCGCCCTGCTGGCGCGTGGCGACAACGAAGTCGGCCCCTACCAAAGCCCCATGGAAGACGGCATGCAGCACTTTCACGAGTGGTACCGCCAGCGCATGGAAAGCGCCGCCTAGTGCAAGCTCTATGGATGGTGGTGGCGTCGTTCTTCTTCGCCAGCATGGCGGTGGGCATCAAATACGCCTCGCACAGTTTCGGCACCTTTGAGCTGGTGTTTTATCGGGGCATCGTCAGCGTCATCTTTATGGCAGTGGTGGTGCGGGCACGGGGTGCCAGTCTGCGTACGCCCGTGCCCATGATGCATGTCACGCGCAGCACCGTGGGGGTGGTTTCACTGGGCTCTTGGTTTTATGCCATCGCACACCTGCCGCTGGCCACGGCCATGACCTTGAACTACATGAGCGGCGTCTGGGTCGCGGCCTTTATCGTCGGGGGCGCCCTGCTCTACGGCCAATCGGAAAGGCAGGGTCCGCTGCTGTTGACCGTGCTCATGGGCTTTGCCGGCGTGGTGCTGACGCTGCGTCCCACCATCGACCATGACCAGTTGTTTGCCGGCGTCGTGGGGCTGCTGTCCGGCATGGGCGCGGCGCTGGCCTATATGCAGGTCACGGCCTTGGGCAAAGTGGGTGAACCCGAAGAACGCACGGTGTTTTACTTCTCCGTCGGCACTGCCCTGGTGGGCGCAGTGGGCATGCTGTTTACCGACATGACGCCCTGGGCACAGGTCAGCGCACAGGACGCGGCGTGGGTCGTACCGATTGGCATCCTGGCCTCCATGGGCCAGTGGTGCATGACACGCGCATACCGCAAAGGTGCCACCCTGGTGGTGGCCAGCATGCAGTACTCAGGCATTGTGTTTGCTTCCATCTTCAGCCTGACTTTGTTTGGCGACCACATTGCCCCCATGGGCTGGATCGGCATTGCCGTCATCGTAGCCAGTGGCGTGCTGGCCACGGTGTTGCGTGCGCGGGCGTTGCCCCAAAACCCTGCCACCGAGGTGGGATGACCTGGCACCCGGCTTGCCGGGTGTGCCACTCAGCCCAGAACAACCGGCGCGTTAGGCAACTCGTTGACCCGTCCGGCCTGTTTGGGAAAATGCGTGCACAAAGCCTGGCTCAAAGCCGCCACGCCCTGAACCGCACCGGAGCGAAAGTCGGACTTGGAAAATGCTTTCTGCATCTCCTGACAAATAGCATTCCAGGTATGCGCTCCCACCCTTGCATGAATGCCTCGGTCCGCCACAATCTCCACCGCTTGATCCGCCAGCAGCACATAAATCAATACACCGTTGTTGTGCTCGGTATCCCACACCCGCAGCTGCGAAAAGACTTCAACCGCACGCGCACGCGGCGTCTGGCCCTTGAACAGGGAGAGTGCATCCAGACCGCCTTCAATGGCAAAGCGGATTTCACCGGCATGTAGCCCCTCGGCCGTGTGAATGGAGTGGGCGATGGCGTCCTGACAGGCATTGGGGAACGCACGACGGACCAACCAGCCGGAATAAAAGAGGTGCTTACAGATTCGCAATATGTCCATGGCTACCACCTGCCGGAGGCACCGCCTCCGCCAAAACCACCACCACCGCCCCTGAAGCCGCCGCCGCCGCCCAAGCCGCCGCCTCGTGAACCACCGCCAAAACCACCCAGCCCTCGTAACGCCGTGCCGCCACCGATCAGGGTGAACACCATGGCAGCCAGTCCCGCCAACACGGCGACCACCAGTGCACCAGCCATTAGCCACGCCACGGCGCTGACGATTACGCCAGCAATCAACGCACCCGGCACGCGGCCGAGCACGCTGCGCAGCACGCCCCCCACGGCCAGCGCCACCACGAACAAAACGGGAGCGTAATCCCGCAGCCCATCAAACCCACCCACGTCACGGCGGGAAGGTGCTGGCAAGGGTTCCCCATCCACCACCTGGATGATCTTTTCGACTCCGGCACGCAGCCCGCCGTCATAGTCGCCCTGCTTGAAGCGCGGCACTATCGTCTCTTCGATGATGCGCTTGCTGGTGATGTCCGACAGCACCCCTTCCAAGCCATAGCCGACTTCAATGCGCAGCGCGCGGTCATCCTTGGCTACCACCAGAATGGCACCGTCGTCCACCTTCTTGCGTCCCAGCTTCCACTGCTCGGCCACGCGCAGCGCGAACGGTTCAATCGCCTCCGGCGCCGTGCTGGGCAGCATCAAAATGGCCAGTTGCGTCCCCTTGCGCGCCTCAAACGCAGTCAGCGTCTGCTCCAGGGCTGCTTGCTGACTGGCGCTGAGTGTTGCTGTCTGGTCCATGACATGGCCGGTCAAAGCCGGCACCGCCAGCTGCGCGCGCACCACCACGGCAAACAGCACCAGGGCCAGCCACCCCAACACCAGCCGGGCATGCCGCCCGGCAGTTCCCGTCCTCACTTGGCCGCGCCGGAAGCAGCACCCCGCGCTGCGGCAGGTGCCGCATCAAAGTTCACGATGGGCGGCTTTGAAATTTCCTTCTCGTTGTCCACCGTGAAGTTGGCCTTGGGCTTGTAGGCAAACACCATCGCAGTGAGGTTGGACGGAAAGCTGCGCACCGCCACGTTGTACTCCTGAACCGCCTTGATGTAGCGGTTACGTGCAACTGTGATGCGGTTCTCGGTGCCTTCGAGTTGCGCCTGCAAATCCCGGAAGGCCTGATTGGCCTTGAGGCTGGGATAGTTCTCGGACACCACCAGCAAGCGGGACAGCGCTCCGCTCAACTGTCCTTGCGCTGCCTGGAATTTCTGGAAGGCTTCCGGATCATTGACCAGTTCCGGCGTGGCCTGAATCGCGGTTGCACGGGAACGGGCCTCAATCACCTGGGTCAGCGTGCCTTGCTCGAATTGGGCTTCGCCCTTGACGATGCTGACCAGATTGGGCACCAAATCCGCGCGGCGCTGGTACTGGTTGATCACCTCGGACCAGCTGGCTTTGATCTGTTCGTCGTCGCGTTGAAAGGTGTTGTATCCGCAGCCCGACAGGCCCACCGCCACCCACACCAAGAGACCGATAAAAAATGTACGCATCGCTATGCTCCTTTTAATTGCCTGCTCACACCATACACCGTCAACTCCAAGCCCTGAACACCGGCGAACGCAGGCCACCCCAGCCGCTGGCGGAAAACGCGCCCACAAAGTTGTCCACCTCATTCAACGGCAACTTTTCTATCAGCCACTTTTTAGGCGCAACCGTTGCGCGGACATCCAGCCCGGACTGCACTGCAACCCGGACACTTCCCGAACCTGCAGGGCTGAGCACCGCGATCGCACGCCCCGGGTTCAGCACGGCCAACCGGGACTTGAGTTGTCTGGCCACCCGATAGGCCCAGCCCTCATCCGGCAGCACATACACAGTGGCATGCGCATCCTTCCAATACGGCTTCCACGCCAGGGCTTTTTGCAAGTCGCTCTGAAAGACACCATCCAATTCCGCTGCCACCGGCTCTGCCTGCAAAAAATCCAGCGGATCGTCATAGCGTGCAAGTTGGGCATACAGATGGGCCGGCTCCATGTAGACATAGCGCGGGTGGAGCACGCCGGCGTTATAGCTAATGGCCTCGCCCAGTTGCTGCAAGCGTTTGCGCTCACCCGCGCTGCAACCTGGAGCCAAAGCCTGTGCCTCAGAGTCGAACTGCACCGCGCTCCCGTATGCACCCACCAGTGCCCAGCCGCGAAACTTTCCCTGCAGCAGATGGTTCACCAGCAGGCTGCTACAGACCTTCGCCGAAGTTGGAATCGTCCCCTTCGCCTGCAAATGCCAAAGAAGAGACGCCGGACCGCGGCAATCCAGGTATTGCACCGTGGCATGGCGCGCGGGCGTTTGCGTCACCGGCGTGCGTGAGACCTGGATGGGCACATTGCACACCAGCAATTCATCACCGGGAAACACCGGAAAGTTGCCAAGCGAATCGGTTACGCACAGGGGGCCGGACACCATCTGCGCCACCTTGGGCTCATGCAAACGCCACTGCAGAACAGCGCACAAAGCGTCCGCATCACCGGCGCAGATGTCAAACGCCCGCGCCCCTTCCGGCATGCCACGTTGAACACTTGCACTTGAAATAGGCTTACTCATAGACCCGACAACTTTTCTTCCAAAACATGGCGGCACTCTACAAACCGACACGCTCCACGGGATTGCGAATTCTCAAATTCCGCTCCAGCGTCGACGCAAAACGTCGCCGACTAACGCGGGCTTATCAGCTGCAGCGCCGTGTCGAAAATACATAGGAGCAGATCACCAACAAATTGACCAAGGCTGAACAATCGCCCCCACTCATGGTCATTCCTGGGTGGTAGGGTTCATGAGTTTGTACAAGCCGATGTTCAAACCATGCAACCAGTCGATTCGCCATCCACCCCCCAAATCAACTCCGTACAACCCGGCTTTCATGTAGTCGGCGTGGGTGCCTCAGCAGGCGGCGTGGAAGCCTTGCAACAATTTTTTCAGGGTCTGACATCGCGCTGCGGCATGGCATTTGTCGTGGTTCAGCACAGAGAACCGCGTCATCCCGGCAAACTGGTGGAGATACTGCAGCGCGTCACCGCCATGCCCGTGCTGCAGGTAGACGGCAAAATACCCGTCGCACCTGACCAGGTCTATGTGGCCCCGCCGGACCAGGACCTCTTCATGGTCGATGGCATGTTGCTGCCCCAGGCCTGCACTGGCGAGGGGGTGAACCACCTCCCCATTGACTCCTTTATGCGCTCACTCGCAGCAGACCTGCAGGACCGCAGCGTGGGCGTGATTCTCTCGGGCATGGGCTCGGACGGAACCATGGGCCTGCGCGCCATCAAGGAAGTAGCGGGCTCTATCTTTGTGCAAGACCCGCAGACCGCTCAATTTGACAGCATGCCACGCAGCGCAATTGCCACGGGCCTGGCTGATGTAATCGCTCCTGCCAGCGTGCTGGCGGCCAGGGTGGTTGCCTATTGCAACTGCAAGGCAAATAACGAGAAGTCCCCGGAAGCCACCCAACCCAACGGCGAATTGGCCAATTTGGACTTCGTTATTGCACTGTTGCGTGCGCAGACCGGACAGGACTTTTCCCTTTATAAAAAAAGTACCTTGTCCCGGAGGATCGAACGTCGCATGGCCCTGCACCAGCTGCAAAGCCTTGCCGACTACCAGCGCTACCTGCGCAATAACCAATACGAGTCGGAACTCCTCTTCAAGGATTTGCTGATCGGGGTGACGCGCTTCTTTCGCGACGCAGGGGTCTGGGAGCAACTGAAAACAGAAGGCATCCCAGCGCTGCTTGCGGCCCATCCGGCAGGCGCTACCTTGCGCGCCTGGACGCCCGCCTGCTCCACCGGCGAAGAGGCCTACACACTGGCTATGGTTTTCCAGGAAACCGTAAGCCAACTCAATCCCGGCGTGCACTACGGACTACAAATATTTGCCACCGACCTGGACAGCAATGCCATTGAAACGGCCCGCGCCGGAACCTACTCGCAGGACATCTGCAACGACCTGTCGGAAGACCGCCTGAACCGCTTTTTTGTGCGCTGCCCCAAGGGGTACAAGGTCGCCCCCACAATTCGCGACATGGTGGTTTTTGCCCAGCAGAACCTGGTAATGGACCCGCCATTCACCAATCTCGATTTGCTGACTTGCCGCAATCTGCTGATTTACCTGGAGTCCGAACTGCAGCGAAAGCTACTGCCGCTTTTCCACTACTGCCTCAAACCGCATGGCCTCTTGGTACTGGGCAGTGCAGAGTCCGTCGGCGATGCCATCACGCTGTTTTCAGAGCTATCGGCCAAGACGCGCATTTACCTGCGCCGTGACATCGCGGCGAGCACCGACCCGCTCGAATATCCACCGGTATTCAGCCGTGCATACAGAGGCCGCGCAGCCGTGGCCTACAAAGACAGCGCGCCCGTGCAGCGCATTCCTGACTTGCAGTTGATAACCAACGAGTTGCTACTCCAACGCTTCGCACCCGCCGCTGTACTGACTACCGAACGGGGCGACATTGTCTACATCTGTGGCAAAGCCGGGCGCTTTCTGGAGCCCGCTGCGGGCAAGGCCAGCATGAGCCTGTTTACCATGGCCCGGGAAAGCCTGCGCCCAACCTTGAGTGAAGCGTTTTTCAAGGCCGTGCGCGAGCAGGTGACCCTGGTTCTTGGCTCCGTCATGGTGGATACCGGTGCTGGCATCCAAGCGGTCGATGTCACCGTGCAGCCGCTTTACCAGCCACGATCCCTGAGTGGCATGGTGCTGATCGTCTTCAGTGATGTGCCTGCACAGTCCGCACCAACCGAGACCCGCGGGAGTGCGGCGGAGGTCGTCATCGATGCACGCACCGCCAGCATGGCACTGGAAATGCAACAACTTCGTGACGAACTACAGGTTTCGCGCGAGGAGATGCAGACCTCGCAGGAAGAACTCAATTCCACCAACGAGGAACTGCAAAGCACCAATGAAGAATTGCAGAGCAGCAATGAAGAGCTGACCACCTCCAAGGAAGAAATGCAGTCCGTTAATGAAGAACTGCAGTCACTCAATCGCGAACTGGCAGCCAAAGTACAGGAAATGTCCACCGCCAGCGAGGAAGAAATCAACCTGCTCAACAGCACCGCAGTTGCCGTCCTGCTACTGGATGAAAGCATGTGCGTTCGCCGCTACACCCCCCCGGCCACAGAAATTTTCAAACTGATTCCCAGCGATATTGGCCGCCCTATTACCGACCTGATCACCTCCCTGGATTCACCCGCCCTGGAGGCAACTGCGCGCGAGGTGCTACGCACACTCATGTGCAAGGAGGTGCGGATTCACGCGCAGGGCAAGCGCTGCTACACCGTGCGCACCATGCCTTACCGCACGCGGGACAACCGTATCGACGGCGTAGTCATCACCTTGCTGGATGCCACGGTGGAACGCCTGTTACAAGCCCGATTAGAAGATGCCTTGGAGCTCCTGCTGCGCCCCGGCGGCGCACCTCTGAGCCTGTTGTCCGAGGTGCGCGCGCTGCTGGAGCGTCCAGTGTCCCCTGCTGATACCGAATGAGTACGAAACCCAAATGAAACCAAAGACCGACCTCATTGATTCAAACACGCAGCTAACCTACAAGCTGCTGTTTGAGAGCAACCCTTTGCCCATGCTGGTGTATGCGCGGGACTCCGGGCGCGTGCTGTATGCCAACCACGCTGCTGCGGCTTGTTATGGTCATTCCGTAGCGCAGCTGGTGGAACTGCATCTGTCTGACATCCACCACCCGGAAGACTGGCCTGAGATGCGGGAACGCATGAAACTGACCGCATCCGCGTGCTTGCCCCAACGTGTCTGGCGACATCGCGACGTCGATGGGCACACCATCTATGTCGAGGTTGATACCGAAGACGTAGACCTGAACGATCAGCAAGCGCGCATCGTGCTGGTGCGTGACGTGACACAGCACCATGATGATGTCAAGCGCCTGCGCCAGGAACACGAACGAATGAACGCCATCGTGGATGCATCCAACGAAGCCATCATCAGCACCGACGTCGCTGGCTGCATTCAGACGTTTAACCCGGGCGCTGAACGCGTATTCGGACACCGGGCCGAGCACATGCTGGGTCGCAGCGTGCATCTCTTATTGCCCGAGCGTTACCGTGCCGCACATGCGCGACACCTCGCAGTGTTTGCAAAAAGTGATGGGACACCCCGCATGATGGGGCTGCGCATCGTCAAGGGCCTGCACGCGGATGGACGCGAGCTTGAAATGGAGGGGGCTATCGCACTAGTAAAGATCGGTGCCGACCTGGTATTGATCAGCACTTTACGCGACATGACCGAGCTGCTGAGCGCCGACGCAGAGCGACAGGCTGCGCGCACCCAGCTCTCCCACCTGACGCACCGTTTGATGTCGCAGGAGAAAGACCTGGTCAAACGCATCGCCAGACTCCTGCATGACCAATTAGGCCAGACCATTGCAGCCATGCGCCTGATTTTCGAGACCATCAGCACCCTCAGGTCCGGGAAAAAGTCGATGCAGTTGCAGCAGCTGAATTTGCAAATGCAGGCACTGATTGATCAGGCCATATTGCAAATGCGGGTAGTGCTGGTGGACTTGCACCCCCCCATGTTTGACGAGCATGGCCTGGCAGCCGCGCTGGATAACGAAATGCGCTCGCGTGCCTTGAGCGGCAGCCCCATACAGCTGGTCTTTGAGGTGGCACCGGAGGTTGCCACATTGCGCTGGGAGTCCGGGTGCGAATACGCCGTCTTCATGATTGCCCGCGAGGCGCTCGAAAATGCGATTCGGCACTCCAACGCAACGCTGGTCACCATGACACTCAGCGGCAGCGCCACGGAACTCGAACTCACGGTCATCGACAACGGCCGCGGGATCGCCAGAGACAGCCATTCCAAGGAAGGTCACCTGGGCATGACAGGCATCATGGAGCGTGCAAAGTCCATAGACGCCAGCGTGGAGATCGGACCTGCACCGGAGCGCGGCACCCGCATACGCGTCCACTGGGTGGCTGCACAGCAATGACCACCTTGTACATCGTCGACGACCACCGGATCATGCGTGAGGGACTGCGCGCCCTGCTGACAGCAGGAGGGCATACCGTTGTCGGAGAGTCCGCAGACCTGACCACTGCACTGGCCGACATTCAAAGACTCAAGCCCACAGTCCTTTTGCTTGACTTACACCTGGAAGGCCGCTCGGGCCTTGAGTTACTCGCAGACATGCGCCAGCGCAAGATGGATATCCGCTGCGTCGTACTCACCATGCTGGCACAGCCACGCATGGTTGCCGAATCCCTGCGAATGGGGGCCCAGGGCTATGTGCTCAAGGGGTCTGCGGGCAGCGAACTGACCTATGCCATTGACGCTGCCGTCAGGGGAAGGCGCTACATGGGAACCGGTGTGGCCGAACTGGCCGAACTGGCCGAACAATCCAGCGCACAAAACGATCAGATCAACCCCATGGAAAACTTGTCACCGCGCGAACGCCAGATCATCACCATGGTGGTCAAAGGCCAATCGAGTGTGCGAATCGGCGCGCTTCTGCATCTCTCGCCCAAGACCGTGGCAACTTACCGTAGCCGACTGATGCACAAGCTGGAAGTTCATGATGTGCCGTCCCTTGTGCGACTGGCGATTCGGCACAAGTTGCTGGACGCGCATTGATACAGCCCACCACTTTCATCATTTGCCGCATTTTTTCGATATTTTTGCTAGTAATTGTCAAAAACTCCCTACATACAGATGACTTTCTGGCTTCTACAGTAGTCAACGTGCTGGCATGGATACCCGCCGGGTACACAGTACGAGGAACAAGAACAATGACAACTCTCAATTCGCATGGACCTGCTCGTGCTGCCTACGTGCCATTCCGTGTGCCTCCAGTCCATGTTCCGGTGGAAAGCGATTGGTCCAATTTAAGCGAAGTCGTTGGTTTGCTTCGCTACGACGGCCAGTGCAGCGCTGGCATGGATGTTCCGGTCTTCCGGCGCCGGCGCCTGCGGGCGGGTCGCTCCCTATTCTCGATGGGGCAGGAGTTCGGCGGCCTGTATGTGGTGCGCAGTGGCAATTTGAAAACAGTCATGACCCACGCCGAAGGTTCCGAACATGTCATCTCCTTTTCGATGCAGGGCGATCTACTGGGTGCTGAGGGCGTCTGTGAGCACCACTATTGGTGCGAGTCCTTCGCACTCACCGATTGCGAAGTCATCCGGCTGCCGACCGATGACTACTTCTCACCCGGACGAACCGGTGACGGCGTGGAGCGCATGATTTGCTGGGCCATCAGCCGGGAAGTGGGCAAACGGCAAGCCTCTTACGCCATCACCCGTGCGGCCAAGTCCGAGGTGCGGGTTGCACGTTTTTTGGTTGAGCAGTCGGAGCGCCACGCGGCGCTGGGCTATTCACCAACACGCTTCACATTGGCCATGACGAGGCGCGATATCGGGGGCTACCTGAGTGTGACTTTGGAAACAGTGAGCCGGGCCCTGTCCGCACTGCAGCAGATGCAGATCATTGAGGTCTCCAACCGCGAAATATGCATTCACTCCATGGCTGCGCTCAGAGCATTCGAAGGCTGACATCCGCTGCTACGTGACACCTTCCCTATGCAATACAAAATCAATCCATTAAGTAATGATGAGTTGCGCCGGCTCGCACGTGAACGGCTTGTCCTCACAGGTTCTCGCAGCACGGCATCTCTTAGCACGCAAGAGACTCAGAGCCTGATGGAAGATCTGGCGCTCAACCGCATCGAACTTGAAATTCAAAATGAGTATTTGCAGGACACTTTTGCACGCTTGAAAATTGCACTCGATCGCGCCTATGACCTGTATGACTTCGCTCCGGTGGGCTGCGTCACAACCGATGCAAAAGGCATCATCAACGCATCAAATTTGGTGGGCTCAGACATGCTCGGTGCGAGGCGGGCCTCCCTGGTCAGCCAGCCGTTTTCTGCCTTCTTTTGCGAACGCCAGCGCCCTGAAATTGATACCCTAATGGAAATGGCAAAGCAAAGTGGTGAGCACCAGCGCTGCGAGCTCACCTTGCTGAATGCACATGCAGTATGCAACCGTGTGCAGCTCGATCTGACAAGCTTGTCGCACGGCAACGGATTCCAGATGGTGCTCACGGACATTACCGTGCGCAAGGCCATTGAAGACCAGCTACGCGGTGAAGCGGAACGCTGCGCCTTCGCAATGGACGCCGTCGGCGACTGCCAGTGGGACTGGAATATGCTCACCGGCGCAGTCAGCTACTCGCCTCAACTCACCCAACTCTACGGCTACAGTGCGGAGGAGTTGGGGAACTCGGTTGATGCATGGAGAGCGCTGGTCCACCCCGACAACCAGACATGTTTTATCAAGGGCGTGCAGCGCTGCCTGTCGGGGCAAGACCGTCGCTTCGCTTGCGAGATCCAGGTCATGTGCAAAGACGGTTCGTACAAATGGATTCTCTGCCGCGGGGCTGTTTTCAATCGCACACCCGACGGCCAGGTGCACAGGCTGATCGGCATGCACACCGACATCACACTCTACAAACAACGGCCTGCTGCTGCACCCGCTGCAGGCGCGGCCTAAAAACCGTACCGGGCCGCACGGGCAGCAGCGATACGCCCGCAAGCGAATGCGTGGCAAACAGCGTCTAGAAACGGCCCGCACTTAGCGGTGCCCCCGCTGGGGCGTTTTTTCTACTGGCCTGACATGCATGTGCAGGCCGCGTACGCCGGCCACTTTTCTGGCAGCTCGCTCGAGCTGAAAGCGTGTCTGATTCGTATCCACCTCCCCCGTCAAAGTCACCATGCCATCTTCGACATGGACGCCTATGTCTGACTTATTGATGGAAGGAATCATGTCAAACCTTTCGATCAAATCCGTCTTGAGTTCGCTGTCAGTCCGCATGGTTCTGGCTCCTGGGTTGTTTGCAGCGCCGGCAGGTTTATGGGGCGTAGGAGGCGCTGAGCGAAATGTATGCAGCGCTGCATTCGCTGGTTTTGCGAATTCGCAAAACCAGCGAGCTCCCGGCGCGCAAATATCTACTTCAGGCCAAGAACCCGAATTCAAACCGGAGGACGTATGTCAATGATTCCGCGTACTGCAGACCGCCACGCAGCCGAGATGGACCACTGGGCGCCGCTGCTGGACAAGCTGCTGGCCCGCTTCGATGGCGCGATGGCACTGCAACTGCATGACGGCAGTTTTTCCCAATTCGGACGCGCTGCCTGCCGTACGGGTCAGCCGGAATTTGTCCTGCGCCTGCGTGACCCGCATGCCGTGCGCAGCCTGCTTCTGGGGCAAGACCCACTGCGCTTTGCTGACGCCTATTTCCGTGGTGCCATTGATGTGGATGGCGATTTCTTTGCAGCCCTTTCGCTCAAGGACTACCTGCACTCCCTGCAGCTCAGCCTGTTCGACCGTCTGCAAGTGCTGACCCGCCTGCTGCGCAGAGGTGTCGACCTGACAGCCGGCAGAGAAATGCCGCAACTGCCGTCATTGGAGGCCGACGCGGTGCTTGCACACACCCGCAGCGAAAACCGCGAGGCCATCTCCTTTCACTACGACCTCTCCAACGACTTTTATGGCTTGTGGCTGGACGACGCCATGGTCTACTCCTGCGCCTATTTCGAGCGCCCTGACATGACGCTGGCGCAGGCACAGCGTGCCAAACTCGACCACATCTGCCGCAAGCTCCAGCTCCAGCGCGGCGAACAGTTTCTGGACATCGGCTGCGGCTGGGGCGCCCTCATCCTGCATGCAGCACAGCACTACGGCGTGCAAGCACACGGCATCACACTCAGTGCGCGCCAGTACGACCTGACGCGTGAACGCATACGGGCAGCAGGCATGGAACACCAGGTCACCGTAGCGCTGCAGGACTACCGTGACCTGCCGGACGGAGAGCCATTCGACAAAATCGCCAGTGTCGGCATGTTTGAGCACGTAGGCCTCAAAAATTTGCCACAGTACTTTGATACCGTGCACCGGCTCCTCAAACCGCAGGGTGTTTTCTTGAACCATGGCATCACGCACGACGAGGAAGGCTGGGGCGATGCGCTCTCCTCACGCTTTATCAACCGCTATGTATTTCCGGACGGCGAGCTCGACACCGTAAGCAACATCCAGCGCGCCATGGAGCGTTCGCAGTTCGAGATCATCGATGTGGAAGGCCTGCGTTTGCACTACGCCACCACACTGCGACACTGGGTGCGCCGTCTGGACAGCAACCACGACTGCGCGTTGAAATATGTCAATGAGGCTACGTTCCGCGTATGGCGTCTGTATATGGCCGCTTCGGCACTCGAATTTGAATCCGGTTCTCTGGGCCTCTATCAGATTCTCTCGGCCCCGCGCGGCAGGCGCCATCTGCCGCAAACACGCCAGTACATGTACCCACAGACCAGTCATGGCGCGCCCTACACACTGCAGCCATGAATCCGGTGTTCAGCAATTTTTTGCTCGGCATGGCGTCGCTGGACGTGGCCATGGTCGGGTGTCTGTCCCCCGCCCAAGTCGCTTCACGCCAGCAGGTACGCTTGTCCATGCTGCTGAATTTTTTGGCCCAGGGTTCAACCCTGTATGCACGCCACCTGTGCAATCAGCCGGGCAGCTCCCTCCAGTTGCACAAGCTGCCGGTGTTCAACAAGGTCGAATTGATGGAGCGCTTCGACGAATGGGTGGTTGATCCACAAATCACCCTGTCGGGCTTGCAGGACTTCGTAGCCGATCCGGACCGCATTGCACAACCCTATCTGGGAAAGTACGTGGTGTGGGAGAGTTCAGGCTCCTCCGGCCAGCCAGCCATCTTTGTACAGGACGCGTACGCCATGGCCATTTACGACGCGCTGGAATCACTGCGGCACATCCCCCGCGCCCCTGCCTTGTTCGCCGCCGACATGCCTGACTCCTACCAACGCGTGGCCTTTGTGGGCGTCACCGGCGGTCACTTTGCCAGCATTGTGCAAATGCGAAGAATGCAAACGCTCTACCCCTGGGCCACGCAGGCCAGCTGCAACATCTCCGTGCTGCAGCCCATGGCTTCGCTGGTGCGGGAACTCAACGCCTTTCAGCCCACGATTGTGGCCACCTACCCCAGTGTGGCCATCGCGCTGGCAGACCAGCAGGAGCGTGCAAGCCTGCACATCGCCCCCTGCGCCTTCTGGACCGGCGGCGAGACCCTGTCTGCGGCAGCCCGGGCCCGTGTGACCGAAGTGATGCACTGTGCAGTGCGTGATCACTATGGCGCTTCCGAGTTTTTGAGCATTGCCTCCGAATGTTCGCACGGCCATTTGCACGCCAACACCGACTGGATCATTCTGGAGCCGGTGGATGAAAACTTTCACCCCGTACCGCCAGGCCAGGCGTCGGCGACCACATTGCTCACCCATCTGGGCAACCGGATTCAACCCCTTGTTCGCTACGACATGGGCGACCAGATCACCGTCCTCGCCGGGCGCTGCGCGTGCGGCTCCGCCTTACCCGTCATCCAGGTGTCGGGCCGCAGCGACGCGCCCGTGACACTGTGTGGCAGCAACGGAGAGCCGGTCGTGCTGCTGCCCCTGGCGCTGACCACGGTGCTGGAAGAGCAGGCCGGCATATACGAATTCCAGCTGCACCAAATAGACCACCACACGCTGAACTTGCAGATACCCCAAACCGGCGGGCACGCAGATATCGCCCTCCAGCGCGGCTGCCGCGTACTCAAGGATTTCGTGGCGCTGCAAGGAGCCGGGTCGGTGCACATCACCTCACAAACAGGCGTGCCCATGCAGCGCGGCAAAAGTGGCAAGACGCAGCGCGTGATGGCCGCGTAGCGCATAGCGCGCCAGGGCGATCGGACCGGAGGCCGATACCGTCCTGCATAACCATGGCTTGCCTCTCTCAATCCATCAGGACGCTCGCCAGGGCCAACAATCACGGGATCCACCTTGCAATGGGGCACACCAAGGCCGCTAGTTTTTTTAAAAAATGCGGGGGAGTTATGCCGATTCACTTCCACTTCATGGCGTGCAAACCTGCTGCCACCTTCGTAGCGGCAAGCCCAGCAACCGGACGCGTGCTCAGGTCGACAAAAAACTTTCAGCCTGCCGCAGCCGGAATTCAATCTGCCAAGCGGTGCGCTGCACGTACCATCGCAACAGTTTAAAAAAGCGATTCACACCATGACCGTTATCACCACCATTGAAGACCTGCGCGTACTGGCAGAAAAGCGCGTACCGCGCATGTTCTACGACTACGCCGACTCCGGCTCCTGGACCGAATCCACCTACCGCGCCAACGAATCCGACTTCCAGAAGATCAAACTGCGCCAGCGCGTGGCCGTCAACATGGAAAACCGCAGCACCGCCACCAAAATGGTGGGCCAGGAGGCCAAGATGCCGGTATGCATTGCGCCGGTGGGCCTGTGCGGCATGCAGAACGCCGATGGCGAAATCAAGGCGGCCAAGGCGGCGGAGAAATTTGGCATTCCCTTCACCCTGTCCACCATGAGCATCTGCTCGATTGAAGACATTGCGCAAAACACCCAGGCGCCCTTCTGGTTCCAGCTCTACATGATGCGCGACCGCGAGGCCATGAAGAAGATGATTGGCCGCGCCAAAGCGGCGCGCTGCAGCGCCCTGGTGCTGACCCTCGACCTGCAGGTGATCGGCCAGCGCCACAAGGACCTGAAGAACGGCCTGACCGCGCCACCCCGCCCCACGGTTGCCAACATCATCAACCTGCTGACCAAGCCGCGCTGGTGCCTAGGGATGGCCGGCACGCGCCGCCATACCTTTGGCAACCTGGTCGGCCACGTCAAGGCGGTGACCAATATGAACTCGCTGGCCAGCTGGACCAACGAGCAGTTTGACCCCACCCTGTCCTGGGACGATGTGAAGTGGGTCAAGGAGCAATGGGGCGGCAAGCTCATCCTCAAGGGCATTCAGGACCTGGAAGACGCGCATCTGGCCGTGGCCAGCGGTGCCGACGCCATTGTGGTCAGCAACCACGGCGGGCGCCAGTTGGACGGCGCACCCAGCAGCATCTCGGCCCTGCCGGAAATTGCGCAGGCGGTGGGCCACCAGATCGAGGTCTGGATGGACGGCGGCATCCGCAGCGGGCAGGACGTGCTCAAGGCCTGGGCCCTGGGCGCGCGCGGCACCATGATCGGCCGGGCCATGGTCTACGGCCTGGGCGCCATGGGTGAAGCCGGCGTGACCAAGGCACTGCAAATCATCCACAAGGAGTTGGACATCACCATGGCCTTTTGCGGCCACACCCATATCCAGACGGTAAACACCAATATCCTGCTGCCCGGCACCTACGACTTCAAGCCCTGAATCCCAAGCGGCCCTAAATCTCGAACACATCCGAGTACACCGGCCGGACACTGGAAGTGCCCGTCAGCGGCCCCAGCACCATGGCGGCATTGAACCCGCTACCGGCTGCCGGCAGCACTTCCAGCTCGGCCAGGACGAACCGCATGCGCTGGCTGCCACGCGCACCCGGCAGCACGACCACGCCGCTCCAGACGGTGGCCGCCAGCGTGACCTGGCTGCGCAGCAGCGCCTGCCAGCCGCTCTGCACCGGAACCCAGGCCTCCCCTTCTGCCGGGTTGTGCAGCACCTCCACCCGCACGGCCATCACCGTGGGCACCAGAGTCGCCTTCTGTTTCACCGGCGCCGGGCCTGCCACAGTCAGGCGCAGGTGATACGGTTGGTCTGGCATGGGCGTGAGGGTGACCAGCCGGTCCGGGGCGCATTGAATGAAGTCAGCCAACACCACCTTGGACAATTCGGCACCCGGCACTGCATGCGGCTGCAGCCGTGCCAGCGCAAAACGAATGAACGGAAAATACGCCGCACCCGGGTCCACCATCAGGTCGCAGTACCACAGCTGGCGCTCGGTATCGAAATGCACCGCATGTGCGGCCACATCCACCAGCGCATCGCTGCCCAGCTCCTGCAGTGCATAGCCGCAACTGCGCTGCACCGCCTCGGGAAAGTGGGCCAGCGTGGGCAGCGCATCGGGCGGCTGCGCCGCCCAGATCGGGTCGTAACCCCACTGGGTGACCACGTGCTTGCTTCCCGCAGGCACCTTGAGCGTAGCCTTGCCCGACAAGACCTCCGTGCCCTTGGGCCCCGCGTACAGCACCACGGCCAGCAGCTCGCCATCACCCGATGAAAACCAGGGGCGCTGCAAATACACCCGCAGGCCACCGCCCTTGCGCACAAAGTGCAGGGTGCGGTGGGCCTCGTCTCCCGCGGGCACAGGCACATCCCCTTGCGGTCCGGAACGCTCCCATCCGAAGGTAGGAACGATGTATTCGATTTGCGGGGCATCCGGCCTTGTCGAACTGAGGACATCCACCTCAAGCGCCGTTTCGCCAGCCCGGGCGAACGCGCCAGCCGATGGGTCGCTGTCAAAGTACTCCTGGTAGCGGCTGACCGCCGTGGCCGTGTAGCGCACGCGGTGGTAGCGGGTGTCGGGCAAGGCATGTTGTTGCTGCCAAAACCAGGCGTGGTCGACCTGCATGTCGCCATGCACCAGGTCAAAGGCATGGCTGGTGTTGGGCGCTGCATAGTCGTTACCAGTGCCAAGCTGCGTGACATCGTCCACGCGGTCAATCCAGCAGGCCCGCAACTCGACCTTGCCGGTGCTGGCGCCATCAATGGCAATGTTGCCGGACAAACGGGCAAAACTCTCCCCGACTGCGCGGTTCACAAACAAGGATTCGATGCGGGGTGCGCTGCAGGGCTTTTTGACCGCGTGCACCAGGGTGACCGTGCGCGCGGGTGTGAGCATCCAATGCTTGCCGCTCACCGCCAGCTCACGCAACTTTTCCAGGCGCTCCGTGCTGGCTTCGGAACACACCCAGCCCCAGATACCCAGCAGGTCCAGATCGCCCAGGCCGCGCGGCACGCTGCTGAGCTGCAACACGCGCATACGCCCCTGCGGCACGGCGATGGTCACGGTGCGGCGGCTGCTGTCCCACGCGGGTGCGTCATTGCCCTTGACCAGCTGGATACTGTAGGGCGCAGCATGGGGCCACGCCAAGCCGTGGGCAAATGAGATGCTTTGCTCCACCACGCCATCCGGCCCCAGCAAGCGCAGCAAGGTGCCGCCCGCCAGCGGATCGGGCAGATACGGCACATCGGTGGGCACGGCATCCAGTATGTCGTTGCCGTCTGCAGCCGGATCGCCGGTGCCGCGCAACTGGGCCGCGTTGCCGTGGCGCTGGCTCAGGATGTCGTACCAGTTGCCCGAGGGCGCTGCCTGGTCAAACATGCCGTGCTGCTCGGCCATGCGTTGCGCAATGCGCGGCGGGCACACCACGCGCAGGGAGCGCTCCGTGCAGGACGCGGCATCCTCGCCCGTGCGGATGACCAGACGCTCCAGGGATTCACCGGGCACCGGTTGCGCAATGCGCGCCAGCACGGGCGAGGCAATCGGCTCGTAACGCAGATAGCGCGTCGCACTCGGCGTGGCAGCGTGCAAACGTTGGTCTGCCGGCAACAAGGCCAGCGAGTGGCCGCTGATGTCCACCACGCGGGCACGCAGGCGGTAGGCCCGCCCGAAACGCAGGCGCGGCAGCGTGGCCAGCACCTGGCCTGCGCTGTCTCTGGGCAGGTCCAGCGCGATGTTCAGCGGCACATCAGTATTCGGCGCCGGCGCCCCAGCGTCCAGATAGCTGTGCCCGGCGTCCTGACTCGGGTCTGCCACTTTGCTGCCGGGGCGGCGCACACCCAGGCTCCAGCCCTCCCAGTGCACCAGGGTTTCATGCAGATAAAAGTCGGGGTCTTGCGGCTTTTGGGTCGGCGCGCTGGCCAAGGTGCTTTCGCGGTTGAGCCGGGCGTAGTCTGTGAACACCGGCGGCAGCCCTGCGGGAGCGCCCGGCACTGCCGGCACCCGGGTGCGGTAGTTTTCCTCGCGCTGGCACAGCGAGCGCCAACATCCCCCGGGCTGGTCAGCCAGCACATCCACGCGAAAACCGCGCACCAAGTCTTCGGCAAACAGCACGGGCTGGTCGCTGAGCTGGGCATTGAGCTCGGCAGAGCGCGCCGCACGTGCGGCAAAGGTATCCGCCCGCCCCGTGTGCACCAGCGCAAGGCCCGCCGTGCGCAGGGCCGGTAGCTCGGTGCGCTCGGCATCGGCACGCGCGCCCTGCAGCGAGACCAGGTGGCGCACGTAGTCCACCAACTTGATGGCCGCGCCATCCACATCCACCTGCATGGCTTCAAAGCCGGGCTGTGACAGGTCGAGCATGCCGTCGCTCAGCAAACCAGAACAGGCTGCCGCACAAAAGACGCCCGCACCCGGGCTAAAGCGGTACCGGGTAAGCGGCCGGACCTGCCGGATCGGCGGCACGATGCGTGTGGCCCCGGGCCAATCGGCCTGCACGCTGATGCACGCCTGGTCCCCCGCAAAAGCCGTCGCAAAACCTGGCGGCAGCGCACAGGACAACTCCAGCACCAGACCGAGGCGGCGCAGCAAAAAGTCAGAGTCCTCCACCAGCGACAGCGTTTCGTGAAATTCGAATTCCCGCTTGAACTCCGGCGGCGTGGCGTAAACACCGTTCTTGGGCGTGTGAAAGTCCAGCAGGCGGGCCATGTCGGCGCCCGGGTTTGCGGAGCCGGCCGCGGTGGGCGGCAGCAGCTCTGTGATGGCTTCGCCTGCGCTGATGCCCGTTTGCTTGACCAAAGACTGCAGGGCCGCCAACAGCGGCGGCTCACTGAACGGCGAGCCCTCCGACTGCCTGCGGCGGATCAGCGCGTCCATGCCGGGCGGCGTGTGCGGGTACTCCGAGGCCACGCGCTGGTAGACCGCCTTCACATACTCCAGCACGTTGATCACCGGGAACGATTTGACCGCGCGCCCGCAATGCCCGTCGCGGTCAAACACATGGCTGCGCACCAGTGTGTCGTCGGCTCCTTCGCCGCTGGGGAAGACAGCGTCCCAGAGTGCCGGATCGCGCACATCGTCTTCAATCTGCGCCTCGAAACTTGCGGCGCTGCTACCGCTACCGAAGCAAACCTTGAAGCGCAGCGGCTGCGCGGCCCAATGGGCAAAGCAAAATTTGCCAAGTGACTCCAGCGCCTGCTCGCCCTGCAGGCGCGGCGAAATGCGTACCGCAAAGTGCAGCCGCTGGGCGGTGGCGTCGTAGCGGCGGGGAATGGCGGTCCAGAGAATGGTTTGTTGCATGGCGCTTCAGTCCGCGAACGCGGCGAGGTAGTTGTTCCACTCGGGGAGGGTGATCATTTCGTCAAAGGGCAGATCGCGTGAGCCACCGGCAAACTCACGCCGCACGGTCAGGGTCACGCTGGTGCTGAAGAACAGCACCTCGACCTCCACCGTCATGCTGGCCTGGCCCCAGACCAGCGGATCCTCGTAATTGAGCTCCAGGTAAAACTCCACGCTGACCGTGATCAGGCCCAGCACTTCCAGCGCACCGCCGGCACGCACATAGCCACTGAGCTTGCAGGCGCTGCTTTCAATGCGGAAGTAAATGCCCGCCATGACATACACGCCGCCGCTGGCCACCCCCAGATTGAGCGCCATGTTGGCGCCAAACTCCAGGCAGCCTTCCACAATGCGTGTGTCGTCCGATGCGGCTTCCATGGCAAAAAACCCACCCCCCGCAAACAATGAGACCGTGATCAGAAAGGGATCGTGGCGCGCTGACACGGCCAGGCGCGCATGCGCCGCCTCACCCGTGAAGGGCAGGCCGATATTGGCGTCCAGCGCCAGGTTTTGCAGCGCAAAGGCACCCACCGCGATGGCGGGGATGCGCAGGGTGTAGCCGCACAGCAGGCCATCGCTGCTGATGTCCAGATAGGGCGGATCGCTGAAGTGGTTCAGGCCCAGCACGCCGGATACCGCGTTGATGAACCTCAGTGCACCCTGGAATTCAATGCCCGGAACCTCGACATGCACCAAGGGCTTGCTGCCGGGCAGCACCGTGAACTCAAACGCACCGAAATCGATGGCAATCACACCGGCCAGCACCAGCTTGAAGCCGGTGAGCTTGCCACTCACAGTGGATTCGGCAGCCCCGGAGTCGCTCACCCGCGCCCGCACGCGCAGGCTCAGCGTGGGCGAACCGGTGGTCTGAAAGATGCTGTTGCTGTGCAGCGCGCTGGTGCTCCAGTCCAACTGGTAGCACGTGCCCTGGCCATCGCGCAGGGACGTCCAGGCCGGCACCAGCGCCTGGCCTCCGGCAATGCTCGCCGCCGAAAACGACACCGCCCCCAGGATCTCCTGCAAGCTCACGCCGCCCAGCAGTTTGGCATTGAGCGCATCGGCAAAGTACTGGGTCGGCTCAAAGCTGCCGCTGGCCAATGCGTCCAGATGGGCATCACTGACCTCGGTGCTGCCCTCCTGCGTCTTGACACCCACCGGGCCGAGCAGACGCGACAGCCCGCCTATGGCCATGCAGGGTGCCACGACGCCCCCCACCTTGTCGGGCCGGTTGCTGTCACCAAAAGACAGGTCGACGCTACGCACAAAGCGCAAGAAGACCTCACCGCGGTTGGCGGCCGCATAGCCATTGCGCAAATAGGCGCCGGCGTAGACGGCGCGCCGGGGTGTGGTGATCTGACCGAGCTGGCGCAGCACGGGAATGGTGAACTGCACATCGGCCAACACCGGATTCACCAGGCGGTAGGGGTAGACGTCGTCGGGCCGGTGCTCTATGGCCACGCGCAATGCCAAGGTGCTGACGTTGACGCTGCCGTCCGTGTCTGCCGATGCAGCGGGCACCAGCGACAGGCTCTGCCCGTGCAGGGGGCTCAGGTAGCGGGGGTCGGGCGGGCTGGCGTCAAACACCGGGTCGGCACTGTCGTGCGCGGTGTGCAACAGCCTGGCACCCTGGCTGTGGTTGAGGGCGGCGGCGAGAAAGTCGGCATAGGTCTGCACATCGGCTTCGGGGGGCATGTCGTCGGCGCCCATGCGGCGGGCGCGCACAAAGGCCATCGGCATCATCCACTCCAGCGTATGGCCTGCGTGGTCCCGGGCGCGCACCAGAAACTGGAAGTCATGCAGCCCGGCAGCGCTGTCCACCATGGGCCAGAAAGCCGACTCGGGCGGGCACAGCGGGCTGCTGCTCAAGCGGCTGGCCGAGGGTGCGGCCAAGTCCAGGGTCTTGAGCGTTAGCAGGTGCACCGACTCGAAGGGCAGTTGGCGCGCATGAAACGGCAGGGACTCGTCTGCCGCAACCACTTCCTGCGCCGGCTGCGAAAAAACCATCTCAGGCTCGCGCACCAGGATGAACATGCGCTTTTGCAGCCGTGCCTCTTTGTATCCCGCCGCCCTGTCCAGGAACTTGCGTTCACTGATGGTGACAAACACGGCGCGGTGGCCAAAGGGCAGCAAAATGCCGCGCATCACCGTTTTGACATAGTGGTCGCGCCCCATGGTGCTGAGGTTGCGCCAGTTCTCCAGGGCAGCATCCCACTTGCCCTCCACGTTCATCCAAGCGCCCAGCGGGCTGAGCATGAAGCGCTGGGCATCAAAACCCTTGCTGATGCAATTGCTGACGATGGCCTGCCGCTCGCTGGCCAGCAGGGGCAAGGCAAAGGGGTTGGCGGGCCGGTAGTCGAAGGCCTTGAGCACCGGGTCGCCCCGCAATGCGCTGCGCAGATTCACATGCCACAGCTCGTTGCGGCCGTTGTGCACAGTGGCAGTCTGCGCGCCGTGCCAAGCGCTGTACTGGTTGCCCGAGACGAACAGGCCGTAAGGCGCCTCGATGCTGGTTTCGTCGTCTTGTGCCGGTCCAGGGTCTGCCGCCTCCGGCGGCCGTTTGGCAGTGGGGGTAATGCGGGGCGTCCAGAGTGTCGATATAGCCTGCCCGGGCTCCTGCACCCAGCCCAGCAGGGTGTTGCGATTGAGCTCCAGCGTGTTCTGCTCGGTGCTGAACGCCAGCCTGCTCAAGCCCGCCAGACAGACCCGGATCGGCGTGCGGTATTGCGGCAAATCCACCTGCGCCTCCAGAGGCGTTTCCTCGGCCAGGCTCTGCGGCGGAAAGTACACCACCAAAGTGCCGGGCCCGGCGCCCTCGCGCTGCAGGCGCGGCGCATCGCTGCCATGGGTGTGCAAGCGCAGGTTATGAAAGCGGCACAGCAGCACCAGCAGATCGGCAGGGCGCACAAAAAAACCGGACCAGGTCTGCGGAAAATCGATCCGGCACACCGCGCTGCCATCGAGCCGGATGTGCAGCGGGTCTTGCTGCGGCCCCACCAGAGGCTGGGCACCCGCCTGGCCCAAGGTCAGCACCGCCAGCTCTCGCGGCGCTGCGGCAGTAGGCTGTGCCAGCAGGTCATCGGCCACGCGTACCGCCGTGGCCTGCAGCTTGAAGCACAAGCCGAGTTGCTGCTTTTGCATGGGCAAGGGATGACCCAGCCAGGTATTCGCCTCACTGTGCAACAGCACAAAGCCACTGCGCACGGGCCGACCCAACTGGACGCTGGCCGCGCGTGTGTGCACCCAGCCCGAAGTCCAGCCCAGGGTGCCCAGCACCGCCAGCTGGGGCGTGATGGCCTGGTGTGCAAAAAATTGCAAGGTCACGGGACGAATCACCGGCAGCGCCAAGGATTGACCCAGGTCGTTGCGCAGGTCCGCCCCAGGCTCGAAGGCGAGCGCACCGGGATTGGCATGCAGGCTATAGGCCGTGACCATGTGGGCCGTCTTGCCATGGGCGGCTTCTTCGGACAGCTCGATTTGCAGGCAGGAGTAGCACGGGCCTGCCGCGCGGCAGTGCCAACCGGCAGCGCTGCCTTCGTCCAGCGGCAGGCTGAACCAGGGCAGACTCCAGGGGTTACCCAGGGTCAACAGGGTACGCCGGCGATCCGGCTGCTTCAGCAGACCCGGCATGTCGGAGGTGAGCAGGTTGATGGCCAAGACAGTCTGGTCCAGCGTTTGTCCGAACCCTTCGGCGCTGGCATGGCCGCTGATCAGAAAGCCCCAGCATGGCAAAAACAGGGCGCTGGGTTGCGGGCCCAGCAACACCCGCTTGTCGCCCGCGAAGGCACACAAGTCACCGGGGGTCAGCAAAGTGGATGCCAGCGGCGTCTGCAAGGGCGTTGCCATCCAGTCTGCCAAATTGGCCGACGCCTGGAATCCGCCCCAAGTGAAGTAGATATCCAGCAGCCAAACACCCTCGACGCGGAAAATGACCGCGGTGAAATCAGCCGCTACCTGCGTGCCGGGAAAGCGCGCATGGCGCAGGCTGAGCGTGAAGCGGTCCTCGGTCGAGGTGACACCCACCGACAGTTTCGGGTTGCCGCTGAAGTGCGCCGTATCGATGCTCCATGCGGCCGTGCTGCCGAGCTTGAACACTGCATAAGCCGCCGTGACGTGCAGGGTGACCGCACCCAGCACATCGAGTTTGGGTTTGACGACGACCCTGCGTTTAAAAAGCGGCAGGCTCTGCCACCCCCTCGCGCCGCCCTTCGGCGCGGACAGAAGACGCCCGGTGCTGTGTTCCAGACGCACGAAGCGGCCCGCACGCAAGTTGTCCCAATGAAAAAATATGTTGCTCATCACTCAACCTCGCTGAATCCCAGGCGCCTGAAAGTACTTGTGCGCGTAAGCCTCCAGTTGGCCATCGGTCAGGTGATCCACGGTCTCCACCCCGATGACCCGGTCGGCCAGCTTGGCGCCCTGGGCAAGGAGATCACAGACCCGCACGGGCGGGCTTGCGAATACGCAAGCATGGCCTCTCTATACTGCGGATTGCGCTGTCACAAAACGCAGCGCGGCTTCCAACGTGACCCCTACTCCCCCAGCACCCGCACCCCGACAGCGCCGCATCGCGCATCTGGACATGGACGCGTTTTATGCGTCTGTGGAGCTGCTGCGTTACCCGCAGCTCAAGGGCCTGCCGGTGGTGATTGGCGGCGGCAGAAGGCGCGAGGACGATTTGCTGGGAAGGTTGCGGGCGGCGCACCCCGAGCAGGAATGGAGCAGCGAACACCTGCACCGGATTCCGCTGGACTTTTTCCCCCGGCTGGAAGGCTATACCGGGCGCGGCGTCATCACCACCGCCACCTATGCCGCGCGCCAGTTCGGCATCGGCTCGGCGGTGGGCCTGATGAAGGCCGCAAAGCTGTGCCCGCAGGCGATTCTGCTGCCGGTGGACTTTGACCAGTACCGCCACTATTCGCGCCGCTTCAAGGCCATCGTCACCGACATTGCGCCGCTGATGGAGGACCGGGGGGTGGATGAGGTTTACATCGACTTCACCGACGTGCCCGGCGGCCAGCGCGAGGGCGGGCGCGTGCTGGCGCGGCTGATGCAAAAAGCGATTTTTGACGACACGGGCCTGACCTGCTCCGTGGGTGTCGCACCCAACAAGCTCCTGGCAAAAATGGCCAGCGAATTCAACAAGCCCAACGGCATCTCCATCGTGCTGGAAGACGATCTGGAAGAAAAAATCTGGCCGCTGGCCTGCCGCAAGATCAATGGCATTGGCCCCAAGGCCGACGAAAAGCTCAAAAGCCACGGCATCGAGACGATCGGCCAACTGGCCGCACGCGAGCAGCAGTGGCTGATGGACACCTTTGGCGAACGCACCGGCGCCTGGCTGCACGCCGCCTCCCACGGCCAGGACGAACGCCCGGTAGTGACCGAAAGCGAACCCGTGAGCATGAGCCGCGAGACCACCTTTGAGCGCGACCTGCATGCCGTGCGCGACCGCGCCGAGCTAGGCGCCATCTTCACCAAACTGTGCGAACAGGTGGCGGGCGACTTGCAGCGCAAGGGTTACGTGGGCAAGACCATTGGCATCAAGCTGCGCTTTGATGATTTCCAGATCGTGACGCGCGACCACACGATTGACCACTTCACTGCGGATGCCAAGGAAATACGCCAGTTCGCCGGGCAGTGTTTGAAACGCGCACCGCTGCAAAAACGCCTGCGGCTGCTGGGGGTGCGGGTGGGCGCGCTGTTGAAGGCGGAAGATGCGAAGGCGGTCGAGGCCAACACACTACGCAATGCGACGCGTTCTGAGGAGGATGCACTGAACGGGGAACTCTTTTAAACCGTTCAGGTTCAACCTCCCGCCCTAAGAATCTCCGCCAAACAAATCGCGACTGAAAATCTTGTCAGCCACGTCGCGGATCTCTTCGGTGATGCGGTTGGCCACGATCACATCGGCGTCTTGCTTGAAGCGGGCCAAATCGGTCTCCACCCGGGAGCCGAAAAACTCGGCTTCGTGCAGCGCCGGCTCATACACGATCACCTCCACCCCCTTGGCCTTGATGCGCTTCATGATGCCCTGCACGCTAGAGGCCCTGAAGTTGTCTGAGCCCGCCTTCATCACCAAGCGGTACACACCCACCACCTTGGGCTTGCGCTGCAGCACGCTCTGGGCAATGAAATCTTTGCGCGTCGTGTTCGACTCCACGATGGCGTTGATCAGGTTTTGCGGCACCAACTGGTAATTGGCCAAAAGCTGCTTGGTGTCCTTGGGCAGGCAATAGCCGCCGTAGCCAAAACTCGGGTTGTTGTAATGCGGCCCGATGCGCGGGTCCAGGCACACCCCCTCAATCATCTGGCGCGTGTCCAGGCTCAGGGTTTGGGCGTAGGTGTCGAGCTCGTTAAAGAAGGCCACCCGCATGGCCAGATACGTGTTGGCAAACAGCTTGATGCCCTCGGCCTCCGTGCTGCCGGTCAGCAACACCGGCACATCCTGCTTCAAGGCAGCTTGCAGCAACAAGTCAGCAAAACGCTGGCCGCGTGCCGACTTCTCCCCCACCACAATGCGGCTGGGGTACAGGTTGTCGTGCAAGGCCCTGCTTTCGCGCAAAAACTCGGGCGAAAAAATCACATTTTCAGTGCCATATTTCTCGCGCATTTGCAGCGTAAAGCCCACTGGCACTGTGGACTTGATCACCATCACCGCCGCCGGGTTGGCCGCCTTCACTGCCTGGATGACAGACTCCACCGTCGTCGTGTTGAAGTAATTGGTTTGCGGGTCGTAATCGGTGGGTGTGGCAATCACCACAAAGTCGGCCTCGGCATAGGCCGCAGCGGCATCCCGCGTTGCCGTCAAGTTCAAGGGCACGTTTTGCAGGTAGTGCGTGATGTCGGCATCGTCAATGGGCGACTGCCCGGCGTTCAGCATGTCCACCTTGGAAGCCACCACATCCACCGCCCATACCTCGTGGTGCTGTGCCAACAGCACCGCCATGGATAGGCCCACGTAGCCTGTGCCAGCAATTGCAATTTTCACGTCATGCCCCAAACGCAAAAAAGTGCGGATTCAACACAGGCCGCTCCAGCCCGTAGCGCATGGGTTCACCCGCGCGCGTGGTGACCGCACCGCCTGCCACCTCCAGCACACACTGGCCAGCGGCTGTGTCCCACTGGCTGGTCAGCCCAAAGCGCGGGTACACATCAGCAGCACCCTCGGCTATGCGGCAAAACTTTAAGGAACTGCCCACACCCAAAAACTCGTAGGGCTCGCCCAACGCGTCCAGCCAGGCCTGCATCTCAGGTGCGGCATGCGAGCGGCTGCCGATGATGCGCAAGGCATCGCCCGCAGCACGCTTGGCCACATGCAACACTGTTGCGCCCTGCGCGTCGCGCCGCCAGGCGCCCAGCCCAACGGCTGCGGCATACAGCACCCCGGTGGCGGGGGCCAACACCACACCGGCAACAGGCTTGCCCGATTGGATCAAGGCAATATTCACCGTGAACTCGCCGTTGCGCTTCAAAAACTCCTTGGTGCCATCCAACGGGTCCACCAGAAAAAAAGTCGCTGCCTGCGCCGGCCCGGCCGAAACCGACTCTTCCGACAGGACAAACACGCCGGGAAAATACTGCTCCAGGCCCGCGCGTATCACCCGGTCTGCACGCAAATCTGCCTCGGTCAGGGGTGAGGCATCGTCCTTTTGCCACGCGGTGATCTCCTGCGCGTACACCTCCATCACCTGCACGCCTGCCTGTGTGGCAATGGCGCATAGCGTCTCAAGTTGGTCTTTGTCGATCATTCAAACATTACTCCCCAGCCCAGTTTCAACCCGATCAATAACAACACCGCTGCCAAAGCGCCACGCAGCCAAGCATGCGGCAAACGCGCCGACAACATCGCACCCAGCAACACCGCCGGCACCGAGCCCAGCAGCAAATTGCCCAGCAAGCCGAAATGCACGTTGCCAATCAGCAAGTGCCCCATGCCTGCAAACATCGCCAAAGGAATGGCATGCGTGATATCAGTAGCGATCAAGCGCGGCGGTGTCAGCCGCAGCGGGTACAGGTACGCCAAAAACACTGCCCCCAGCGCCCCGGCCCCCACCGAAGTCAGCGTCACCAGCACACCCAGCAGCGCGCCGGCCAGCACCGTGAGTGCAGGCTGAAACATCTTGAACTGCACCGCCTCAGTGGTGCGCAGCCTGCGCCCCAAGGCATGCAAGTGCTTCTGAAACAGCATCCCCAGCGCCGTTACCAGCACGGCTAAGGCAATCGTGGTTTTGAGCAGATCCACCGCCGTCTCATCGACCGGGTGCAGCTTCATCCACAGCAGCGTTGCCACCGATGTACTCAGGCTCCCCAGCCAAAGCCGCCGCACCACCTGCCAATCAATCAGCCCGTGGCCATGGTGCACCCGGCTGGCAAACAGCTTGGTGATGGCGGCAAACCACAAATCGGTGCCCACTGCGGATAGCGGCGCCACGCCAAACACCAACAGCAGCAAAGGCGTCATCAGCGCGCCACCACCCACACCAGTCAGCCCCACCAACAGACCGGTCAGCGCACCGGCGCTCACCAGCATCAAGTCGATAGCCGGCACGGCTTAAAGCAGGGCCTGAACGACCTGCTCCACGCAAGCCTCCAGCGCCGTCGTGTCTGCATGCAAATGCACCTCTGGCGCCAGGGGCGCTTCGTAGGGGCTGTCTATGCCGGTGAAGTTGCGCAGCTCGCCTTTGCGCGCCTTGGCATACAGGCCCTTCACGTCACGTCGCTCGCACTCCTCGATGGGCGTGTCCACATAAACCTCCACAAACTCGCCCTCGGCAAACTTGCTGCGGGCCAGCTCACGCTCGCTGCGAAAGGGCGAGATGAAGCTCACCAACACAATCAGCCCCGCGTCCACCATCAGCCGCGCCACCTCCGCCACGCGGCGGATGTTTTCTACGCGGTCTGCCTCGGTAAAGCCCAGGTCGCGGTTCAGCCCGTGGCGCACGTTGTCGCCGTCCAGCAAATAGGTGTGCCGGCCCTCGGCATAAAAGCGCTTTTCCAGCAAATTGGCAATGGCCGACTTGCCCGAGCCCGACAGCCCGGTAAACCAAATACAGCGCGGCGTCTGGTGCTTTTGCTGGGCACGGGTTTCTTTTTTGAGCTCCAGCGCCTGCCAGTGGATGTTGCTGGCGCGGCGCAGGGCAAAGTCAATCATGCCTGTACCCACGGTCTCAAAGGTCAGCTTGTCGATCAGGATGAAACCACCCAGGGTGCGGTTCGCGCTATAGGGCTCAAACACCAGCGGCGCGCTGCACGACAGGTTCACCGTGGCAATCTCGTTAAGCCCCAGCGTCTTGGCCGCCAGATGGGCTCCGGTGTTGATGTCCACCTGGTACTTGATCGCAGTGACCGTGGCCGTCGCCTCTTTGCAAGCCAGCTTCATCAGGTATTGCCGGCCCGGCGCCATGGCATGCTCGCTCATCCACAGCAGCTTGGCCTCGAACTGGTCTGCAACCTCGGGCGGCGCATCCACCGCCACCAGCACATCGCCACGGCTGGCGTCCACCTCGTCCATCAGCGTGAGCGTGACCGCATCGCCACACTCAGCAAGCGGCACCTCGTCAAAGCCATGCCACACCGCCTTGACGCGCGTCTGCACGCCAGAGGGCAACACCCGCACTGCATCCCCCGGGCGCACGCTGCCAGCGGCAAGCCGCCCGCAAAAGCCCCGAAAGTCCAGGTTCGGCCGGTTGACCCACTGCACCGGCATGCGCAAGGCGCCCTGCCCTGCTTGAGCACCCTGCTCACCAATGGCCACCGTGTTCAGGTAATCCAACAGCGTGGCACCCGCGTACCAGGGCATGCGCGCACTGGCCTGCAACACGTTGTCGCCGTCCAGGCTGGAAAGCGGTATGGCCTGCACCGTGGCAAACCCAAACTCCGCAGCAAACACCCGGTACTCTGCGGCAATCGCCTCAAACCTGGCCTGCTCAAAACCCACCAAGTCCATCTTGTTCACCGCCAGCACCACATGGCGTATGCCCATCATCGCCACGATGCGGCTGTGGCGGCGGGTTTGCACCAGCAGCCCCTTGCGGGCGTCGATCAGGATCACAGCCAAATCTGCGGTGCTGGCACCCGTGGCCATGTTGCGCGTGTACTGCTCGTGCCCCGGCGTGTCGGCCACGATAAAGCGGCGCTGCCCTGTGGCAAAAAAGCGGTAGGCCACATCGATGGTGATGCCCTGCTCGCGCTCGGCCTGCAGGCCATCCACCAGCAACGCCAGGTCCATCTTCTCGCCCTGCGTGCCGTACTGGCGCGAATCGCTTTGCAGCGCCTTGAGCTGGTCGTCAAAAATGGCTTTGCTCTCAAACAGCAGGCGGCCGATCAGCGTGCTCTTGCCATCGTCCACACTGCCGCAGGTAATAAAGCGCAAGGTATCCATTACAAATAGTCTTTCAGGTTTCTAAATAATGCCAATGGCATGGAACTTATCGCGTAACAGAGCCACTACATCCGTCAGCAAAATGGCGTCAAGCTGGTTCTTTTTGAGAAAAGCCTTCCATTGGGTTTGTTTGCCAGCATCTACTGCAAAAGCAGTGGTGAAGCCGACGGGCAGGGTCGAAGGCATCAGCATCTTGCGGCGCTTCAGCGTGGCAACTACCGCGCGGTGTATTTCAGTAGGCTCAAGCGTTGCATCATGCAAAAGCACCCATAGATCAAAGTAATCCTTCAACCTTGTGTTGGTCATCCCCAGCAGACACACCGCATGAAATTTTTCTGCGATGACTGTGTATTTCGGATACGCCCGCAACTGTGGTGCCGGAAACTCTTTTAGCAACACCGGGTAAGAGATGGTTTGTGGTGCCGGTGTGACCACATCGCCGAATCCAATGTCCACTTGAATTGAAATGCGCGCGCCATCAAGCGCTGCCTGAAGGTCGATCCGGACGCCACTGTAGCCAGCTCCTTTGCGAATAACAGACCCTCTGACGCTATCTGGATCAAACACCAAACCGTCTTCAGCGGGTGTCTGGCAAATTTGGCGAAAAGTTGCCGTTCCTGTTTCAATATCGTCCGGACCAAAGCCCAACAAATCGGCATCGCGGGTAGGTCGGTGTGCTACGTCGTACCAAAGGGTAAACAACAGCGCACCTTTGAGCAGGTAACTTGATACATGCTCAGAGATAGACAGTCGGTAAAGCAACCGTTCCAGGGCGTAATGCGTCAGCGTCAAGTTAAAGTCTTGCCGGGTCGCGTCTGCATGCTGCTTGAGCCGCGCCCGCACCGATGCAGCCAGGTTGCGGGTCATGTAGTGAGGCTTTCAAGGTAGGGGCGCATCACATTGGACACACGGTCAATGCTGGCGTAGTGCCAGATTTCATCCATGGTGAATTTTCTTTGCGTCCAACCATCCCGCAGCGCCTCTAGCGCGACATCAAGTCCGATCTTGTTGCGGTATTTGAAACAGTCGGCTACGGTCTTGGCTGCGTTAAAAACAGGCACCTGCACGCCATCGACCTCCATATGGTCTATGCCACCTGTGAAGGCAGCCCCTGACATACGCACTGAGCGAATTTTGGGCTGGTCAAGCCGTGGAATTGGCGCGCGATTCCCAATACCAAGCCAAACCTCAAATGGTGCCTGGGAGCCGATTCCATGCACGCGCAGTGCCGAAAGCAGGCAGACAACCCCCTTCGGCACGCGTAGCGCCACCTCTGCCAGTGACCGGTGTTGGCTCATGGCCCGCCCGGGCAACGCGTAAACCCCGCGGGCAAGCCTTTCGAGCTTGCCGCTCGCCACCAGACGACTAAGCACAATCGTGGGCAGTGCCTGCTGAGAAAGATCTCTGGCACGCAGCAACGGGCGGGCCAGTGCCAGGGCCAGCACAGCCTGCTCGTGGGTTGATGAATTGTCCTGATTCATGCTGAAAGAATGTTGCAAAAACTAGGTATTTAAAAGCAAACACCAACTAAAAGCAACAAAGAAGGACTAAAAGTAGCCCTCTTGCTTCTTCATCTCCATGGAGCCCGGCGCATCGCTGTCTATCAGCCGTCCCTCGCGCTCGGAACTGCGGGCGTTAAAGGTCTCGGCAATCACGGCCTCCAGCGTATCGGCGTCGCTCTCAATGGCAGCCGTCAACGGCCAGCAGCCCAGGGTGCGAAAACGCACGCGGCGCAACTGCGCGGTCTCACCCGGCAGAAACGGAAAACGCGCATCGTCCACCATGATCCACTGCCCGCCGCGCTGCACCACCGGGCGCTCGGCCGCCAGATACAGCGGCACGATGGGAATGGCCTCGGTCTGGATGTATTGCCAGATGTCCAGCTCCGTCCAATTGCTGATGGGAAACACCCTGATCGACTCATCGGGCTGCGTGCGCGTGTTGTACAGGTTCCACAGCTCGGGGCGCTGGGCCTTCGGGTCCCAACGGTGGCCGGCGGCGCGGAAAGAAAACACCCGCTCCTTGGCACGGCTTTTTTCTTCATCGCGCCGCGCACCGCCAAACACCACATCAAAGCCATGCGCATCCAGCGCCTGCTTGAGGGCCTGCGTCTTCATCACATCGGTGTGGTAACTGCTGCCGTGGCTAAACGGCCCCACGCCCGCGGCAACGCCTTCGGGGTTGGTGTGCGTAATGAGCTGCATGCCACTCTCGGCCACCATGCGGCTGCGGTGCGCGTACATGGCGGCAAACTTCCACTGCGTATCCACATGCAGCAGCGGGAATGGCGGCGGCGCAGGGTAAAACGCCTTGCGCGCCAGGTGCAACATCACGGAAGAGTCTTTGCCAATGGAATACATCATCACCGGCTTGCACCCGGTAGCCACCGCCTCGCGGATGATTTCTATGGCTTCGGATTCGAGGGGGTTTTGCAAAACATACCTTGTTTATTTCAGAAGCATTGTGCGCGCTGGGCGACATCGGCTTACCGCTGACTCACCAGATGCCCACTCACAAACTTATGCAACAAACTGGCTGCAAACGTCTGATAGGGAACACCCTCTGTCGGTTTCAACAAATGGCACGGCGTACACGTAGTCATCTACCTGCACCATTGAAATTCTCTGCCCAGGGTACTTTTCTTGATTGGGGTGTTCGAGCACGGCCAGCTCATTTCCGCAGCTGATTTCAAACACGATGCGTTCGAACGAAATACCCCGCTCCTTCAGCAGCAACAGGTTTTTATCCGAGATCCAATTGAAAATTTTCTGACTGGACATGTGTGCATTTTATGCACACGAAAACACCTCTCAACGTTCACTCCATGAGGGCGTCGTGGAGCGTGGCGTGTAAGGCCTTGGCGTTCATCCCCTGGCTCCTGCCTTAGTGTGGCCAGCCATGCTCATGGCATCGTCCAAGCTGCCGCAGGCAACAAATCGAAAGCTATCCCTATCGGTGCTTTATTGGTGGGTCACGTCGACCAATTGCAGATTGGTGCAATTGGCAATGCCCGTGAAATCTCGGTCTTTGGTGAGCAAGGGCAATCCATCGCGCAAACACATTTGGGCAATCAGGCAATCGATGGTTGAACGCACTGAGATGCCCTTGGCGCGACAGAGGCGGTAAAGCCCGGCTGCCTGCTCGTAGTCGCAGAGCTGCATCTCGGCAACTGATTTGAAAGCCGTCATCAGCCCGGAAATTTTTGCCGCTTGTGCGTCTGATCCAAGGCCGAGCAGCACCTCAGTCAGCACCAAACCCGGCACCGAGATAGATTCGCCATTGGCAATGCCTTGTGCCAGCCGATTGGCGTAGGCAGACTCATAGCCATTCAAAAAATCTACCCAAACAGATGTGTCGACCAACATCAGCGGGCCGCTCCCGAATCCGAAGTTGCCCTATCGCTTCGTAAGACGTCCAGATCACCTTGCCAGGTGACCTTGCCACGCAAGGCCAACAGTTGTTGTCGCTTCAGCACATTCAAATAACCAGTTAATGCAGCCTCAATAGCAGCTTTTTTGGTACTGAAATTACCAAACTCCTGCACCTGCCGAAGCACCGCTTCATCAATTTCTACATTGGTTCTCATACACATAATTCCAAAAAAATCATACACAATTTTATTTGAATTTAAGGTGTATTACCAGTAGATCCTTTCAGGCACTGACAAGCAAAGCGACGCTGAAAATAGCCCAACCGTCCTCAGACTCGCGTGTCTCAATGAGACGCAGACCCTCGCGCAAGACCTCGCTTGCATTTTGGTACCGTCCACCGGCGACCAAATCCTCAACCAGAGTAGCTTGGTGCTCGGTCAGTACCACATTGCGTGTTGGCATTACAGCCCTCCGAAGTTCATGGAGGGCATAGTATGTCGATGGGGCCGCATCAGACGACACGGCTACAAAATTGCTCAAAGCCATGCGCCAAGGCCCAAACGCTTTGTGGCGCTGATCGATCAAATTCAGGAGTAAGTCGTGACCCTTAAAACCATTGCCAAAGTAAAACCCGCCTTCCCATTCGAGGCATACAGCCACCTTGTCAGCCCCATTGATGTGCTGGACGGTGGCGGCTTTATGTTCACAATGCCCGACATTCCAGGCGTCATGGCGGATGGTGCCACCGAACTTGAAGCCATCGCCGATGGCCGGGAGGCCTTTATTGCCATTGTCAGCGCCATGGTGGACATGGGCCAGGAAGTCCCCGCGCCAGTGTTCAATGCACAAGACTTCACACCGGCATCCGCTTCAGGAAAAGTGCTTGCACGGTTGCCGCGCTCCATGCATCTGCAACTAACAGCCAGGGCGAAAACGGAAGGCGTATCCCTCAACTCCTTGGTGCTGGCATTTATTGCCGAGGGATTGGGGCGACGCAGCGCAACACGGGCCTGAAGCCAACACCACCAACGCCCAAGCCTTACGCGCGTTGAATTGCCTCCAACCGCTCACTTGGCCAGCTCAGTGAAACAGTTGCCCGCTCGCATGGCCTTGCTGTAGACGCACCAAATAGCCTTGGGCACCTTCTGTTAATAGCCGTCCATTGGCCTTTGTACCTTGTGCAGCAGTCACTTTTGGCCTACCGAGCGTGCATCTTGATGAAATGACTACTGTGGCAGTCATTTGTGACGTAAAAAGGTGGCCCTTACGCCATAATGACTGTTATGAAAGGCATTTCATGAAACACATCATTCATTCTTCGGAAGACCTCGGGTTCGCGCTACGGGCCGTGCGCAAGAGCGCCAAGGTGCGCCTTGACGACCTGTCTCAGACTGCTGGTGTGAGCAAGCAGACCACAACAAATCTCGAAAAAGGAAAACCCACCGTCCAATTTGGCAAGGTTCTTCAGCTTTTGAAGGAGGTGGGGCTCACGCTTAGCGTTGACTTGCCGGAAGCGGCATTGCCTGCCTTGCGCCGCGTTCAAAGGGATGCGCTTGAGCGCTCGATGGGTTCGCCCGGTTCAGACCATGCGTAGCCTGAACGTTTTCGTTGACGACACGCTTGTTGGCACCCTTAGCGAGAGCAACAACCTCTGGGTCTTTGATTACGACCCGGCGTGGGTCGCATGGGACCGCAGCTTTGATTTGTCGCCAGCGCTTGCGCGCAGCACACTGCGTCATGAAGACGGTGGCACGATGCGTCCGGTGCAGTGGTATTTCGACAACCTGCTGCCCGAAGAGTTGCTTAGAAAAGCCATCGCCAAGGAAGCTGGCATCAAAGACCATGAGGACGCGTTCACTTTGCTGGCGTACTTGGGCGCAGAGTCTGCAGGGTCGCTGACACTGCTTGCGCCGGGCGTTCCTCTACCCGACGAGTTCACCTTGAGCGAGCTGACAAACGAATCCTTGAGTCAGCGAATCCGAGACCTTCCCAGACAAACGCTTTCAAAGGGAGCGCCCAAGCAAATGTCAATGGCGGGCGCACAGCACAAGATGCTCGTGGTCGTGAAAGGGGCGGCGCTTTACGAGCCTGTAGGCGCCACGCCCTCAACGTACATCCTCAAACCCGACCATCCAGACACCTCGACCTATCCAGCCTCGGTGTTCAACGAATTTTTCACCATGCGACTCGCGAAAGCGGCCCGCTTGGACGTCCCGTTTGTCGATATGCGGTATGTGCCTGAACCGGTGTACCTCATCGAACGGTTCGACAGGGTTGTCGATAAAAAAACGCTGCGCACTACGGACCGCCTGACGGCCCCAAAGACCAGTAGGCTGCACATCATTGACGCCTGCCAACTGCTGAATAAAGACCGCACATTCAAACACTCAGGCGCAACACTGGAGGCCCTCTCGCAAGTCATTGACCGGACAACCAACAAGCTGGCAACGCGCAATGGGCTGTTCCGGTGGCTGGTTTTCAACATCTTGGTGGGCAACGACGACTGCCACCTAAAAAACCTCTCCTTCCATGTTCGCCCCGACGGCATTTGGTTGGCACCGCACTACGACCTGCTGTGCACAGGAAGCTACCACACCCAAACATTCGCAGACGAGCGCGCCACCTGGAATCAAGTGCAGATGGCCTTCCCGCTACCCGGCGCACAGACCTTTGGCGAGGTGACCTTGGGTGCCGTATTGGCCGCAGCGCAGCAGCTCGGAATGCCAGAACCTGCCGCAAGACGTATCGTGCAAGAAGTGACTACCCGCGTGGAAAAGGCTTTTGCAATCATCGTTGCGGAACACGAAGCAGGTACGAAAAACGCACCACCAGAACGCGCCGTTTACACGGCTGTTGAAGCCCGCCTACTCCGAGTGGTTCAGCACATCACACTCAAGGACATGTTGCCACGTTTGAGGGGCACATCAAACTAGTGCGGAAGCAATCGCAGATGGGCCAGGAAGTCCCGCGCCAGTGTTCAACGCACAAGAACAAACAGCGCCCAAGCCTTACGCGCGTTGAATTGCCTCCAGCCGCTCACGCATCAGCAGCCCAATGCGCTGCGGTGCAAACAGTTCATGCGCGGCGTGCTGCACGCGGGCGCAGTAGGCTATGTCGGCTCCGGCCAGTCTGGCGGCTTGCATCTGGACGGCGGCGTGGGCTATGTCGGGCGCGGCCCACCAGGCTTTGTCTTCGGGCACCACAAACGGGTATTCGCCGGGCTTGACGGCGCAGCGCTTCCACTTCACCGGGAAGCCGGTTTCTTCGGTCAAAAAATCCACGTTGCCTGAAAAATTGGTGCCCACCACCGGCTTGCCAAACAGCATGGCCTCGGCCAGGGAGCGGCCAAAGCCCTCGGCACGGTGCAGGGAGACGTAGGCATCGCAAGCCTTGATCAGCCCCAGCACGGCACCCCGGTCCAGCGTGTGGTCCAGCAGCACGATGCGCGCATCCGCAGCGCAGGCTTTGACAAAGCGCTGCCACTCCGGGTTATCGGGCTGGCTGTTCATGGTTTTTAGCACCAGGCCCACGGTCTGGTCGTCCGGGGCAAAGGCTTGTTGAAACGCCTGGATGGCCGCAAACGGGTTCTTGCGCGCCAGGTACGAGTTGAAGTCAAACACATACAAAAACAAAAAGGGCTGCACTGGCAAACCCAGCTTGCGCCGGCTCACGGGCTGCACCCGCGCCACACTGGCGGGCAGCGGCATCAGGGTTACCGGCACCGGGGCCAAAGCGTCTTTGCCGGCCAGCTTCCGGCTCGCGTGCTGCGCCTGCGTGTACATGGCGTGGGTGAACTGCGTGGCAGCCCACACCTCGTCCACCAGCGCAAAAGCACTTTGCCACTGGCTGGGCCACACCGGCAACTCCCACGGCCACCAGCCAATGGTGTAGCGCCCGGCAAACAGCCCCAGGCCCCGCTCCAGATACACGCGCACCGTGTCAAAGCCGGTCAGGCACAAGAGGTTGATGGCATAGGGGGCCTCTTCGTCACCGGCCTGGCCCACATGCGCGTCCATGGCGCGGTCTTCCTGGCGCAGGTGGTCGCCGGGGTGAATGTTCACCACCTTGAACGGTATGCCTGCTGCCTCGCAGGCGGCAGCGGCCATGCGCACATCTTCGCCAATGCCCAGCTCGCCAAAGGCAAAGCCAATCAGGTTCAGGCCAAAAGGCCGGGGGCCCTGCGCAGCCACTGCGGGCATGGCCGCAGGCAGCGCCGGGGTGGTGTCATCTGCCAGCCAGCGCAAGGCGCCTTCGGTTTGCCGCACCGTGCGCTCCCACTCGGCCAGGCCGGCCCAGCCCTGGGCCTGGTTCAGGTCAAACACCTGCTGCAAATCGCGCCGGCGCTGCCACAGCATCAGCGCCGCCCTGGAAGCCGAAGCACCCGGCTGGCTGGGCGACGTCAGCGCCTGCCCCAGCCACGCCCGCCAGCGTGGTGCCAACAAAGGCAAGAGCTGCAGCCGGTGCACCGCATCAAACAAAAACCAATGCAGATAGCGCGCCTGGCCATCGGCCGTGTGCAGGTCAAATGCCTCTTGCAACTGCGGCGCACTGCGCCACACAAAAAACATCAACCACGTCAAAGCCGGCTGTGCGTTTGCGTTGGCTGTGAGCGTGACAGGGGGCAGGGTAAAAAAAGGCGGCGTCTCGTCCAGCGCGGCCAGGGTGTCGGCGTCTACCAGATCCATCAGCCCATGCCCCACCAGCCCGTGGGTAAAAAACCAGGCAATGCCATGCCAGAGCCCGCGCTGGGTGGACACATCAAACTCCCGGCGCAAATCTTCACGCCGCTGCACCAGATACCACAGCGCCTGCGGCATGCCAAAGCACCCGTAGCGCGGCCAATCCGGCAACAGCTGCAACAGCGTCTGGCGCTGCTCTGCGGCCGGGCGCGGCCACAGCGGGTATTCGCGCCAGCCATCCACCAGCCACCACTGGGCAAACCAGTCCGGCACCGCATCGCCCGCAGGCTGGCCCTGGCGCAGGTCTGCACGCACCAGCCAGGCTACGTGCAGCAGATCAACAGGGCGCTCGCCGCTGGCCGGCTTCACCCGGCAACCTTTTGCACCAGCACCGTGTTAGACACCGCCGTGACCGAGAGGCCAATGGCATCGTCCTCCCTAAACTCCAGCACCTTGCAGCCGCTTTGCTGCAGCAGCGCAAACAAGGCGGGCTGGGGGAAATAGTGCATCTCCATATGCGTCTCGTTTTGCTGCTGCAAATAGGCATCCAGGGTAAAGCGGTAACCGGCCTTGTAGGTAGGCAGCTGAAAGTAAGCCACTCCCCCCGGGCGCAGGCGCGCCAACAGGTCTTGCAACAGGCGCGCAATCACCGGGGGCGGGTTGTGCTGCAGCACGATGCGCGAATACATCAAGTCATAAAGCGGCAGACCAGCCAGCTCGTCTACGGCCGCCACATGCTGGCAGACCACATTGGCAAGTGCCTCTGCCTGCACATGGTCTTGCGCCACCTGCAAGTGCGCGGCAGAAATATCCAGCGCCACCACCTGCGCAAAGCGCCTGGCCAGCGGCCCTGTTGCGCGGCCCACGCCACAGCCCAGCTCCACACAGCGCGCCAGGGTGTTGGCGTCTATGCCGGCACGGGCCAGGGTGGCATCAAACAGCTTGAGCTCGGTCTCGCCACTGGCGTAAAAGGCCTCGCGGTTCATGTGGAAGTTTTGCTGAAAGTAGCTCTCGTTGGTGAGCACGGACCAATGCGGCTCCGTCTCACCCAGGTGGTGCCACTGGGCGCTGACCTTGGCAAACAGCAAGGCCAGCTTGTCTGGCGGCGCAAGCAATTCAACCTGCATGGCTGGCCCAATGAATACCGGCCGCAGTGGGCGCGGCGCCAACGCCATGGCGGCGGAGGTTTGGAACTCGGGGGAATTGATGAACAGCTCGCGCAGCGCCTGCAGGCTGGGCACCTCGGTGGCGTAATGGGCCAGCACGGCCTCGCTTTCGGGCTCGCGGCCCAGCAACATGCGGTAGGCCCAAATAACGTCGTCGCGACTGATCATGTGAATTTTTCTTTATGCGAGGGGTTGCTGCTTCTACTGTCCACTGTCCCCCGGAGCGGCAGCAACTGGTGAAGCGATTTTAAAGGTCCGCTAGCACCTGGTCATCCACCACCACATGCGTTATCAACAAGGCAGCACTTGCATCCGCCAACCGCACACCCTGTGCATCCACAAAATGCGCCTCAAAGTAAAACCGATTGGCCTGCCCCTGCAGCAGGATAGGGTATGCAATGCCCACATTGAAGTTAAAGCCCTCAGCAAGTAGCCAAGTTTTTTGTTGCACCGCGTTGACCCGGATGGAGATGGCAATCGGGCTCTTGGCGCAATCCAACAGACTTCGGCCTGCCACATAAAAATTACGAGCACTGCGCAAGCCCTCAAAAGCAACCGATGCGCCCTGCCGCCAGGCATAGCCCTCAAGCGCGTGTGTGTAATTCAACCCCATGGTGGAGCAATGTTGGGCAAGGCCATCATTGGGATCAGGCTCGCCCAACTGGTGAATCCAGCTGTGCTCCTCCCGCTGCAGCATGGCCTCGGCAATTACCATGGCAGCCGAATGCGGTGTGGCCAATAAAGCTGGGGTCAATTCCCCGCTAATCCACTCAGCGCAAGCCTTTGGCCCAGACTGCAACAGCTTCCGCCACACAGCCATCAACTCCTGTTTGATGGTCTTGCGCCAACGGCTGAACAGGTAGCGACTGTTTCGCACGTTTTGCAAAGACTCAGTGCCACGGCTCAAGCTGACGTGATGCTGTATGCAGCTTGTGTTTGCTACATATATTGAATTCCCAGAGGCACGAACCCTAAAGCAGAGGTCAATGTCTTCACAGCCGTTAACAAAGCCTTCATCAAACCCGCCCGCAGCCTCAAACACATCACGCCGCACTAAGAGGCAGGCGCCTGTAACGGCGAACACGTGCGAATATGCTGTGGCCGCGTGCGGCAGCGCTTGCACGTGGGTGACATGCCCTAGGGCGTCTACTTGCACTCCTGCATGGTCCACCGCACCGTCAACCACGCGCGTTTGCACATTGCCCACAACACCCGCGCCCAACTGACGGTTTTGCAACAGTGCCAACATGGGTTCCAACCAGCCGGGACTAAAGATTAAATCGTTATTCACCAACGCCAGCACATCGCCAGTGGCCAGCGCCACGCCCGCATGGTTTGCGCGGGCAAAACCTACGTTCATCGGGTTCAACACCACTCGCATGCTTGCGCTGCAAAGCGTTTGCAGCCAATCGCAGGTGCCGTCGGTAGAGGCGTCGTCTACCAAAATTATTTCGTGCATCAACCCCGGCGGCAGGCTGGCCTGTAAAGAAGCCAGCATAGCCTTGGAGTGCTCAACATGGTTAAACAGCGGCACGATGAAAGAGACTATCGGCGACATCATTTCACTTCAGACAATCAGTCCTTAGGCTGGGTAAGCAGCTAACGGTGTGGGGCATGGCGTTTACTTCAAAAGACTTAACCATAAGATCTAGCCCGAGCAGCTTCTCTCGCGGGAGACGCATCGTTCGCCCAACGGACGAGCGCGAGCTCACAATCTGCCAAGAGAGCGTCCGCAATTAAGACTGGCCGATCTTCGATCAAGTAGAAGACTTGCCTTGCCTCCGAATTTAAGTCAGCTTCGCGAAATGGGGTGCCGTGAAAGAATTTATCCCGAAGCCGCCCCGCAATCTCGATACGGTCGAAGCTGATCTCGCGGCCATCTACTTGCACATGGCAAATGTCCCCTTCTTCGAGGTTGAGCATGAGCTTGACAGCCCGGCGTGATCCGATGTCTTTGCCCTTCAGCGCATAGGCTAGGCTTTCGAGGACATTAAAGAGGCGGCATACCTTGAACAGGGGGTTCACCTCATGGGTGGCGTCGGCGAATATCGCCATAGCGAAGGCAAAGCGGGGGTCCTCCTGGGCCGCCAGCCTGGTTCGATCAACACTTTTCTGGAACGCATCGGCGGTATTGCCAAAACCGAGGCGCTGCCGTCGCCTTGAATTCGGGGGCAGCATCCGGAAGAACGGAGGATCTTGACCGGTCACGGTAACGTAAGCGAATTCTGTCAAACGCTCCCCACTCACCCAAGCGATGATCTGCATGGCTTGTTCAAGATTGGCCCGGGCATTAGCCTCGAGAACCTCCGGCTCCGCGCTGGCCGAGGGAAAGTGAATCACTGAGATTACTGGCAGGCGGTCGGCCGCTTGCAAAACACCCGCCTGTATTTGCTCGGATGTCAGCTCGATTCCCAAAAACTGCCGTAAATAAGTTTCAACGTAGCAGAGTTCGGCATTGAAACCCAATGCTGCAAGAGGCACCGCCAACACGTCCGGGCTAATCCAAATCGGAGCTTGAAGGAAAGCTCCATAGCAGAGGCTATGCACTGCTGGTGATTGTTTTAGCTGCTCTGTGACCTCGGCGTAGTTCTTCATTGGCGCCAATTGAATATCTGTAGGCCAGTGCCAGAGAACTTACGCACCTTCATCCCCGCTGCAAAACTGAAGAATTTAGTCTTAGCAATCCCAAGACTAATTTCCCAGCATTCAACCACGTCATGTTCATTGCCCTACTCAGCGTCTGCGCCAATGTGGGCTTTCATTCCAAAGTACATCTGCTGGCCCCTCTTGTTCGAATGCATTTCGGGATCACGCTTGTGGTCCTTGTTCTTGGTCGTTGAGGGTGCCGCGATCAAGGTGGCGTCCACCACCGTGCCGGCCTTGAGTAGCAGTCCGCGCTGAATCAGTATTTCATTCACGGCGCCCAGAATTTTCTCGGCCAATTTGTACCTCTCCGGGCGGTGACAGAAACGCAGAATGGTACTCTCGTCGGGCAGGCGATCGAACTCTTCAAGCTGCGCAAACTCACTATACAGAGGCATGTCAAAGAAGGCCTGTTCCATGCCCGGATCAGACAGCGTGAACCACTGCTGCATGAAGTGAATGCGCAACATGGTCTGCAGAGAAAACGGTGGTCGCTCGGTCTTTCCTTCAGGGTAATACGATGTAATTAATTCGACCAGCGCAGCCCACGGTACGACCTGCTCCATCTGTTCCAAGAACACTTGCTTGCGCGTCATCTTGACGTTCAGATTTAGCTTCAGGCTGGCTTGTTTCATGGAGAACATTTTCTCAGGCGGAGCATACTGCAAGCACACAGACGCGGGACTTTTGCAGAATTTCCTTAAATCCAATATACTGATAACTCAACAAAAAACGAAGTCGCATAAGATTACCTATTACTCAAGAATCTTTCTAAACAAAACAGTAGTTTCAGAATCAAAAGGGTTATATCTAATGTTATTTTCCATCTCTCGAAATCCATAGCGCACAAAATGAGCCAATGGCGAGGCTGGATAATTTTCCACATCAGCAAATACTTTTAGATACAAATCTTCATTAAAAATATTGATCGACTTTATACGATTAATTTTCTCAACCTCTGAAAAATATGCAAATCTAACTTCCTCGGGAATTTTCTCTAAAATATTTTTTCGCAAACAAAATAGATCAACAAAAGAATAATCACATGCCGAATTTATTAGGTCAATTCGATTATCCTTAGCATTGCGGAGACAAAGGATATCCCTAATCTCACAAGGGAAATCAATAATCAAAGGTTGATAAATATTAAGTACATCATCGACCTCCAATTTTGAAATTACAGCACCCCCCCCCGTCACATTAACTAGCAAATTTACAGCCTCAATATAAATAATTGAATGTGAATTTATATAAAATGCATCAAATGATTTATTAATAAGTAACATTAATTTCAACTGATTTTCATTCAAAGATAAATTAACTTTTTCTTTAGAAAAACTAATATCAATATTTTTCTGAAGAATTTTATTCAAAGTATCAAAAAACAATTCATGCACGTTTTCACGCTCCTCATAATTACATATATGAATTTCACCACTTATATTTAGTTTGAGTAATTCGCACAAAAAGTGAATGGGCGTAGATTTCTGAGCAAAGCCGATTTTTATAAAAGTTGAAAAATCACGAAAAAAGCCACTTGTTTTTACTGCTTGCAAATAATTTGAAAAAAGCCATTTTGGAAGCGATCGCACAAAAGCTACAACATGCACCTCAAAAAAATTCGAACTTAGATGCATTAACAAACCAAGGTCTTCATTACTCAATAGAGAAATTTCTTCGGCAGAAATAATTACATCAACGTTTAAATTATGCAAATCCTCCAATACATTAAGTAGTCCGCCGTTATATAAATATTTTGAATTGGATTTTTCAGTAGCTCCAACCACAACTGGAAAAAATACATCCTCAGATAACAAATAATCCACGTTATCAAAAAGAACTTTCTGCAGATAAGATGTACCTGTTTTACCAGGCCCGACATGAAATATAATTTTATTCAAAATAAATCCATAAAAATTCAGCAAAACCAAAATACATTAGACACAAAGAAAAATTGAATAATATATCAAGTTACACATATTTGTAATTTTTATTTCGCCATAAGAAATTCATTAACTATTTCAGAATAAATACACATTTCTTTAACCAACTCCCCATACTCATCCACCATCTCAGCGTATGAATTTAATCGCTCCAAGCCCAAAATAGCATTTTTTGACAATCTCTCACGAGTTGATTTATCAACTATTAATACTTCCAACTTATCTGTCAAATCGGAAATATTACCAACCGCATAGAACATCGCATTTAGGTTATTTTTTACTTGCTCAACTATTCCAAAAACCGGTGTCGTAACTATTGCCAACCCACAATACATCGCCTCCTGAATTACTCGCGGATAACTTTCGACGCTCGAACTGCATACAAATATATCAGCAGCCATAAAATACAAACCAACGTCTCGTGTTTCTGGAACCACATTTAATCTTCTCCTAATGGCATTTGGCAGTGTATCTATTAATTCATGCATCGACGAACTATAAGGCGAATGTCGATCACCAACAACGGCCACATGAATTCTAGAAAGGGCTTGATTAGATAGATTGTTTATTGCTTTAATAAAATCTAACTGGCCTTTTCGCTCGCAAACAGTTCCAACATTTATTACATAGACATCATCAATAGTTAAATTGAGAATCCTACGCGCTTCATCTCTGGTCATTGGAAAGCGATGCGATAAACTTTCTTCAGAAAGACCATTATGTATTACTTTGTAATTGTTTTTTAATGACAATGACAAATACAAATTTTTTGTAGCACGTGAAACAAATATTACATTATATGCACATCCCAACGCTCTTCTAGCCGCTATTTGAGCATCAGACTCCCACTCATCGATATGTTGAAATGGGGGTTCACTTTCATGAACCAACCAAGACACAGGAATATTTAATTTGCTAAATACATCAACCACCCAAAAACCCAAAATTGTATTTGTAAATGCACACTGAACATTAACATCAAACAATATATTTGTTAGTTTATTTATACCTTCTTCATAACAGTCTTTTAATCCAACAACATCAGAAATACTCAATATTCTGTATTCGATATTAGAATCATTTAGCCACGACTCCAATCCTCCGCCCACTGGGCTTACAAAAATTGGAATAATTCCAAATTTTTTCTTAAGACCCTGAGCTATTTCTAACAACTGAATCGGAGCACCTTCATAATTAAGATTATGAGAATAAAATAGAACTCTACGTCCACGCAAGTCAATATTTAAATCTGAAACAAGACCGCCTTTTAAACCATAATTCGTCACTTCATTGCAATCTATATTGCGGTTCAAAAATGAATCCTCGAAATTCTTATATTTCTTAGCGAATGTGATTTCCTCTTGGATATCATCCGAATAGCCCCTACTTTTACCTTCGTGGTGCAGTAATGTCACATCCCCGGCATACACGATACGTTTGTTTTTATTGATAATTTTGTAACAAAGATCAACATCATTGTATGCAACGCCGAAATTTACTTCATCAAAACCACCAATTTCGAGAAAATCACAACGCCTCATCAAAAGACAAGCTGCTGTAACGGCAGTGCAATTCCTCACAACACGAGCGAAAGACAAGTATCCAGCATCATATTCAGGTAGATGCTTAAATGCATGACCAGGCAAACCATCATGGACATGATTTAAAACGCCTCCATGCTGAACTGTTCTATCTGAATAGAGTAAACGCACGCCCACGGCACCGACCCCATCCAACTGAGCCCATCCCATCATTGAAGTCAACCAATCTGACTCCAAAATTTCCACATCGTTATTTAAAAATAAAACAAATTCCTCACTAATATATTCAACAGCTTTATTGTTTATGTGTGCAAAATTGAACTTCCCATTGAGGTTTGGTATTTTTAAAACATTGCACTTAAATTTTTCAAACAATTCAAATGTTTCTTGCTCTTTGGACTCATTATCTATAATATATATATTATAACATTTATAGGAAGTATTTGATAAAGTTATTAGTAATCGCGATAAAATAATAGCCTGATCTTTAGTTGGAATTATCAAAGCTACTGATGGACCTGCATTCTCAAATTTATAGGAAAAAATACCATTTCCATTTTTTACAGCCCAATCTTGCCTATACGATTTTGCCTTGATTCCACGACGTTTTGTTGCATCTGTAGTTGCACGAAGACCTGCATCAAAACTATATGTTTTTTCCTTGCCTGACATTGCCGTCGAACCAGGAAGAACACGCCAATGGTATAAAATTTTCGGAATGTGTATAACACTAGAGGTTATTTCCGTAACCCTCAATGCAAAATCATAATCCTGTGCACCCTCTAACCCCACCCTCATCCCACCCAAATTTAAATACAATTCTCTTTTGACAACAAACAAATGTGAAAAATACATAAAAGACAATAACAACTCTGGTGACCATGATGGTTTAAACTGAGGGGCAAAGTGTTCACCGTTTTCAGAAATTTTATCATCATCAGAATATATAACATCCGGGAGAAAATTGGATACAGCAGATTGTGCCACTTCAAATAGTGCATCAATTGACAATTCGTCATCTTGATCTAAAAACGCCAAATACTCGCCAGTAGCAATGGTCACTGCGGAATTTGTACATGCACTTATGTGCCCATTATTTGATCGACTTACTATTTTAATTCTACGATCAAGCTCTGATTCCGCAGCCAGATATACTGTAAGCTCATCACACTCACTAAAATCGTCAGCAATACACAACTCCCAATACGGGTATATTTGCGCCTTTACTGACTCAATCGCCTTACGCAAATAATTAATTGGTGGTCGAAATACCGGCATTATTACACTTATTTTCGGAGGCTTTTCCAGCGTCGCGATTGTCTTTATTATATTTTCTTTTAAGTTTGCACCCACCCCATTGAGTACATTATATTCACGCCAAGACTGATACTCATCTTTTCTAATCAAGTTCGCCTGCAATTCCTCATTTTTATTCTTATACACTTTACCATCAGAACTTTGATTCAAATAATGAGTTAAAGGTGTAATATAATTAAAGCCCGCCTCAGGATTTCTATCCAAGTAATAAATTGGATCGAACGATTTTGATGGCTTGGCATTATATTTTGATCCAATTAATATATAATGCAATAAGGGATTTTCATTTTCACGACAATACCTAGCATTATCCAAAACATAAAATTCAGGGTCAAAATACTTACTTGGCCTTCTTCCTTCAATTGCACCGTACATTACAAAGTGATCAATTGGAATTAGACCTGCAGCAACGACATCTGGGTACCTATCTACGTAATACTCGTAGTCAAAAAGTTGGCTTTTCTCTATCAAAAAACAAGTTTCTTTATGTGAAAATTGACTTAAAAGATTTATCTCCTTTATAATTTCGTTTTTATGGTCGCAATAATTCAAATAATTGAATATAACAAGAAGCAACTTTTTATATCCATCATATTCATTTTTTTGAAAATTAACAGATGGATTGCGACCCCAAGTTTTTGCAACACAATCAATAAAGTAATTTACTATTCCATATTTCTCCACATTTTCTACATCGATAGCCAGCCGCTCATCAACTACTACTGATGCACCCCAAATTAATCTATAAAATAAAGCGCCCATTACAACGCCGACATCGAAGCTATTTATTTTAATTACTTTAGCTGGAAGATTAAAAATACCACGTATAACTTTTTCGACGTTTTTTTTATCAAAAAATTCAATCCCATTTTTCGATTCGACTTGAGTTAATATATGAAGAAAAATCTCATCGTCCAATCGTCCTTTAGGTGATTCAACATAAAAATCCTTGCAAGGACTTTTTTTCAGCTTATCAGAATTTACCTTCTTGAAATTCTTTTCAACAATATGCACTACCGCATTACTTGATTGGTCTTTTTGAAACAAATCCAAATTTCTTTTTGATAATTTTTTTCTCACCATCCATAAATTAAATTGAATTTGAGTTATTTCAGTATCTTTTAGACACAAGCACCATAAATATGCAACAAAAGCACCGCACAAATCACCTTCGCGAAAAGCTTTATTTGCCACTGAAAATTTTGTTGGTTCATTCATTTTAATTTAATTATCTTAATTGTTATTAACAAATGCAATTCATAACTGCATACTTACGTATTACCTATTTAAGGCAAAAGCACATGCACACTCAATATACTGGTGCGGGCTGAGGTTGCTCAGGCATCTCACAAAACAGGCAGTGCCGGTAGGCAGTACACGAAGGCCCACAGGTTTCCAGCAATTGCAAATGGTGCATCTACAAGGGCGGCCACCGCGTTATCCAGCGAGCGAACATTGCACTGTTGTGTCACGCGTTTGAAGGTTAGGCCACCAGCTGGCAAAAAAGTCTGGCGCTAACACGCCATCAATGTCCGGGTTGCTGGCTTTATAGAAGGCCATTTCAGCATCGGCTTCTTCCAGCGCCTCAGCCACGACGTGCCAGCCCGGCTGGGTTGCAGTTTCCAGTACGACCCAGTCCAAACGTTCGGCATCGGCATCCACGTGCAGCGCAAAAGGCACACACAATGTGCGCCACTTATGCAAGCCACCCTGCTCGGAGTCGGCTCCAATTTGAATTACAACGTCTGGTGGTGATGCCTTTTGCAGCACCTGCAGGGCAGTCAGTGCGCGCTTTGCCAAAACGGTGGGTTTGTTGGGTCTGGTTGCCATGGCGTTTGCTCGCTTGCGCTTACTTGGCTTTGCGGGTTTTGCGCACCACAGGAGCTGACGCCGACGCAACTGGCACTGCTTGTACAACTGGCACAGCCTGCGGCGCTGTGCGCAGCGCAAGCACACGCTGCATCTCGCCAGCCATGGTGAGCCAGTCTTCCCAATTGCGTTTGATTTTTTGACCCGCACCTTGCAAGGTTCGCAGGATGGCGGGGAGACGGCCCAACAAGGCTGCGATGAAGGCATGGTCGGCTGACGGCAGGCGCTGCCACAGCGCCATATCCATGGCGTCTGGCAAGGCAAAGCGCAGTTCCAGCTTGGCACCAAAGTCGTCAAAAGATTCGTCAAACCAGGCGGCAAAGGGTTGCTGGCCGGTGTGCTCGGGGAACTCCAGCTTGGGGTTGCGGCCAAAGGCTTTGGGGCGCACGCCGGCGCAAGACAGCCGGAACTCAAACTCGGGCCAACGCTTACCGCCAAAGCTGAGGTTGTGCAGGCAGAGCCACAAGTGCTCATAGTCGGGGTTGACTTGCTCGCGCTTGAGGCTGGCCGTGTCAAAACGCAGGGTGGCGGGGAATTGGCCCAGCACATTCGAGAGCTTTTGCAGGCCCGGGGCTGCGGCAGGGCTGGCAGCAAAGTCGGCCTGGGTGAGCAGCAATTTGGTAAGGGTTTGCAGCAGCGTCCAGTCGCCGGTGGCAATCTCCATCAAGGCTTCCAGCCGCGCGGGGCCGTTTTGTGGCGTGCCTACCGGAATCAGCAGCAGCTCGGGCTGCTCTGCGGCACACACGGGCCAGTGGGCCAGCAGGCTACTGCCCTCGGGCTGGCGCGCCAGCAGGTAGCCGGCAGTGTCGTTCTCCAGCGTGGTTTTGAATTCCAGCTGGGGCCAGCTGCGGCCCACGGCGTTGAGGTTTTTGATGCGCCAGGCGGTGGTGTTGGCTTCTGCGCTAACGATTTCGATGGCGTCGAAGTCGCAATAGTCGGGCATGCGCTGTTGCATACGCTGCCAACGTTGGTCGGCTTCTTCTTTGCTTTTGAGCACTTCCTGGTGCTGCAAAAAGTAATGCTCCAGCTCTTCTTGCACCTGGTGTAGTTGCAGCAGCAGCAGTTCGCCTTCTTGCGATGTTTCTTTGAGTTGGTGTTGGGCAGCTTGCAGTTGCTGGGCCGTTTGGGCGGCTTGTGCCTGGGCTTCAGCTTTAGCTTTGGCCTCTGCATCGCGTTGGGCCATCGCTTCAGCTTTGGCCTTGGCCTCTGCATCGCGTTGGGCAATGGCTTCTGCTTTGGCCTTAGTCTCTGAATCGCGTTGTGCAATAGCTTCTGCTTTGGCTCTGGCTTCTGCATCGCGTTGGGCAATAGCTTCTGCTTTAGCTTTGGACTTTGCATCGCGTTGGGCAATGGCTTCTGCTTTGGCTCGGGCTTCTGCATCGCGCTGGGTAATAGCTTCTGCTTTGGCTCTGGCTTCTGCATCGCGTTGGGCGTGGGCCTCTGCTATAGCCTGGGCATGTGCCGCGTGGGTTTGCTCGGCGGCCTGCAGCTTGGTGGCGAAATCCGCCTTTTCCTGGCTGACTTGGGCGAGCTGCTTTTGGGCGGCTTCGCGTTCCAGAAAACACACCTCCAGCTCTTCTTGCACCTGATGCAGTTGCAGCAGCAGCAATTCACCTTCTTGCGTGGCTTCGTGCAGCTGATTTTGGGCGGCGTGCAGTTGCTGTGCGTGTGCATCGGTTTGAGCCTGAGTTTGGGCGCTGCCATCCAACTCAAGGCGCAGGGCCGCATAGGCAGCTTGATGCTCGGTGGTGGCGCTGGCCAGTGCAGCATGCGCTTGTTCCAGTTGCTGATGCAGTGCGGCGCGTTCGCCACAGGCTTGATTGAGCTGTGTGCCAAGCTGATCCAGTTGTTGCCCGAAAGCAGCTTCTATGGTCTCAAGCTGCAGCTGTGCCTCTGTGAGCGCACTTTGGGTGGCTTGCAGTTGCTGCTGTTCGGCAGAGCGGCTCCGCAGGGCGCGGTAGTCTTGCACGATCTGGTCTGGCGACAAGGCTGCGGCTTCGTCATCGGCTGCCGCTGGCGCAAGGCGCAGGCGGGTGGCTTCCATTTCATGCTGCAGGCTGGCGGTCTCCGGGTAGGCCACGCACAGTTGCTGGGCCAGGTGCAGTGCCAGCGCGCTTTGCTCGTTGGCATAGATGTCGCCATCCTCCGGGGCCAGCAGTGCCATCTTCCATTGGCTGTTGCAGCGCTCGATAAGGGCTGCGGAGTTTTCCACGCACTCTTGGGCGTCCACCAGCAGGCAGCGCTTGGGGTTGCGGTGGTAAAAGCGCAATAGCTCCTGGTGGTGCAGCTGCCAGGCATCCATGAGAGCGCTTATGTCAACGGCCTCGTCGGCCTCGGTTTGCATGGCGGTGGCCAGCATATGCTGGGGCGAGCTCACCACCAGCACAAAGTACAGGCGGGGGTCGAACCCGAGCCAGTAGTCCAGCAGCCAGATGCTGTTTGTGTCGGCCCAGGCCCACACCTTGGATTTGAGGTTGGCCACCACGATGTCGCTGGCCAGTTGCTCCCACAGGCGCCCGGGGTTGCTGATGGCCTGGGGCACTTCGAAGTCTTCTTCGGCAGCGGCAATCACTTGCTCGTGCCAGAAGTTGATGTCCAGGGGTTCATCGCGCTTGGCGGGTTTAGCGGGCTTGGCGCCCGACTGCTGCAGCGCGTCCAGCACCAGGTGCAGATCAAGCGGGTTGGCGCCGGTGATGCAAATGCCTTTCATGCTTGCACCTCGGTGGCTGCGTTGGTGTATTTGAATTCTGTGGGGGTGATGCTTTTAAGGTGCTTTTTGCACCAGTCGGCACCGTAGGCGTTAGACATATACAGGTTGCGGTAGTTGACCCAGCAGGAGGCCATCCAGAGGGATTTGGTGTTGATGGACACGTCTTTCATCTGCTTGAGCAGCTTGAGGTGGACGTTGAGTTTTTCTTCCACCACGGGCAGCGCGTATTTGTAGGCAGAATATTTTTTGAGGTTGTTGGCCAGAAACACGGCAAACAGGCGCTCCACGATAAAGGGCAGATACGAGGCACCGGCGTGGGTGCCTTTGCGGTCTGCAGCAGACGAGTAAATCATGGCCTTGGCGGTTTTGGACATGCCGGCCTCGGCCTTGGTGATGGCGGCGTCTACAAAGCGTGTGTAGTCTGCCCAAAACTTGGGGCTGGCCACAAAGTAGTTGGCGCTGGCAAACAGGCTGGAGGGCACGAAGGCCTTGAGGTTGTCCAGCGGGATGCCGGTGACTTCAAAAAACTCGCGGCACAGCACCAGAAAGTTGGGGTGCGATGGCTCGCCTTGCAGCCAGAGGTTGTGGTAGAGCGCTTCAAACTCGGGGTGGGGGTTGCAGTAGTACACATCGTGGCCGGGGTTGGCGGCGATGATGGTGCGCAGGTCTGTGCCGGTGAGGCCGGTTTTCTCCTGAAACTTCCACGACAGGGCGCCCCACAATTCGGCGCCCTGCACCTGGCCGGACTGCAGGATTTTGCGAAAGACGTTGTACTCCAGCAGGGCGCTGTTGTCGCCCTGGTTGTTGTAGGGCTCAAAGGCGGGGTCTAAGGCAGAGCGCTGCTCCGGGCGGTAGTAGATCTGAAACAGGCGCAGCTTGGCGGCTGCGGCTGCAGGGGCCGGCACGGCTTTGGCTGCAGGCTTGGCCACCGCCACTTTTTTGGCTGCCACTTTTTTAGCAGCAACCGCCTTGACGGCGGGCTGGGCTGTGGGTTTGGCTGTGGGCTTGGCTATGGGCTTGGCGGCAACTTTTTTGGCTGCAGGCTTGGCGGCAGTGGTCGGTGCCTGGGCGGCGGGCTTTTTGGCGGGCACTGTTTTTTTGCTGGTGGTCATGCTGGGGCTCTTTACTCTGGGTATTGGGGCGGGCAACGGGGGTGCGTTTGGGTCAGGCGACCATGTTCAACAGGGCGGGCTGGGTCACCCTGCCCTCAAACCCGGCGGCCACGCGGCTGCGGTAGTGGGCGTGGTCTTGGGGGTTGGTGGGGGTGCTGTCTTTGGCCCAGTCCACTTCCACCAGCAGGCTGCGGGGGTCGTGGATGTAGCGGCCCTGGCTGATGGCCAGTAGCGAGATTTCTACATCCGCAAAGTGGCTGCGGTAGCCGGGCTCGAAGAAGTTGCCTTGCGCGTAGCTTTGGCTGGCCCAGGCGCGCTTGGCCAGGCCAAACGAGGCAAAGGCGCCGTGCCATTTGCCATCGTTAAAACCAAACAGGGTTTTCTCGGGGGGCTGCAGTGCGGCCAGGGCCAGGGCCAGCCATTGGCGCCCGGCAAAGGCGTCTTGGGCCACGTAGCCAAACAATGCGCTTTGGGTGAGCAGAAACACGTGGTTGACGATGCGGATAAAGCCCCAGCCATGTTGGTCTTCCACCAGCAGCAGGTGGCCTTCGGCGTTGGCGCGTTTGGACATGAGTTCTGCGGCGCGCTTGGCCATGGGCATATCGGTGGACGGCATGACAAACAGCACGTCGCTTTGCAGGCGGGTGCAGGCGCTGAAGTCGGCAGTGCTGGCGCGCAGGATGTGCATGTCAGGCCACCGCCCTTTCCACACGGCCGGTGCTAAAGAGCTGCGCGAGCGACGTGGCCAGTGCCGCATGGTCGGCACGGGGGCAGTCTGCCGGCACCAGGGATGCGCGCGCCTGGCCGGGCTGGGCGTGGGCTGCGCGCCTGTGGGGGTGGGCACGGCTTTGCAGGTAGCTTTGGTGGGCGTGGGAGTGGCGCTCGCAAAACAAGAGGCCGGCCGGGGCGCTGCCGGGCACGCCCAGGGTGAGGGCTTCCATGGCGGTGAGGCCACCGGTGTAGGGGAAGGTGTCGGCCACGGCGCTGAGTTGGCCCACCCGGATGAGGTACTCCAGGTGGCTGGCAGGGGCCACAAACTCCACGCGCAGCTGATCGCCCAGCCTTGCCTGTGCGGGGGCCAGCGCTTGCAGGATGCGCGCTTGCAGGGCGCTGTGGCAGTAGCGCTTGTCTATAAAGCGCAGGACGGTGGGCAGGCTTGCGGGCGTGCCGCCGGGCTTGCTGTGCAGCGAATCACCCAGCTGGGCCAAAAACGCTTGCGAGACTTTGACCGGGTTGGCTATGACGCCCAGCACATGGCTGTGCACGTTGGCGGGCACCGGTGCGGGCATGTAGGCTGGCGGCGTGTAGCTGACATAGCCCTGGGGCAGGCGCACCAGGGGCTCGCTAAACCAGGCTTCAAAGCCGGCAGGGGTTTGCGCGGCGTCGGTGATAAAGCCGTCAAAGGCACGCAGCCCGGTGGTGATGGATTGGCCCCCCACCCATTTGTACATGCGCGCGGCGGGCTTGGTGGAGATGGCTTGGAGGGCAATGGGGTCCATCCAGCCGCCCAGGTCCAGCAGCACGTCCAGCGACTGGGCGCGCACGAAGGCGTCAAGCCGCTCGGCGTTGAGGTGGGCTACGTCAAACCATTCGCGGGCCAGCGGGCGCAGCTCTGCGGTGGCCCAATCCACCACCGGGCTGCGGCTGAAAAACACCAGGTCAAACGATTGCGCCAGCAGGGTGAGTGCACCGCTGCAAAAGAAGAACACGGGCGAGCAGTTGAAGTGCGGCGAGAGCAGGCCCAGGCGTTTGCGCCCCTGGTGCGCAGGCACTGCAGGGCTGCTGTGGCCCTGCGCCCTGCCCTGGCTGCGGTCCAGATGGGTGCGGGCGAATTGCATGGCGCGGTGGTTGACGTCTTGCGCGGTGTCGTCGCGGTCATACAGGCTGGCGATGATGTCGGTGAGGCAAGCATCGGTGGCGGTGGCGGGGTTGGCCAAGTGGGGCTGCACGAGTTGGCGGGCCAGGCGGGCATCGCACTGCTGGTGCAGGGTGATGGTGGCCAGCTCCAGCGCAAACTCGGCACGCTGGGGGTATTGCAGGCGGGCCGCATCCAGCGCGCTGGCGGCGGCCAGGGTTTGGCCCAGCGCTGTGAGTGCGCGCACCTTGACCACAACCGACTGCCATAGCGCGGGCTGCAGGGCCAGCGCTTTGTCGGCTTGCAGCACGGCCTGCTCGGCTTGCTGGGCGCCCAGCAGGCTGAGCGCAAAGTTGTGGTGCAACACGGCGTCATCCGGCAGCTGCTGCACCAGCTGGCTATACAGCCGCACAGCCTCGGCCCACTGCTGCGTCTGGCGCGCTTGGTCGGCCAGGTTCAGGGTGAGTTGGCGCTGGGCGGCGTCCATGGCGTGTGTGGGCTATAGGCCGGGGAACAGCACGGTTTGCACTTGCACCACGGCTTCGCTGGTGGGGGTGGCGGCCTGGAGCAACAGGTTGAGGTAGTTGTCGCTGAGCGAGAGCACGGCGTTCACGTATTCCTGCTGCACCTGGTAGTAGGTTTGGATGCTGTTGAGCACGTCGATTTGCGAGCGCACGCCGCCTTTGAAGCTTTTGTCATTGGCTTCCACACTGAGGGCGGCAGAGCGGATGGATTCCATGCGGATGGCGATTTCGGCACGGCCGGCGTTCACCAGGGCCCACAGGCGCTGCACTTCGAGGCGGGTGCGTTGCTCGGTCTCGCGGGTTTGTTGCTCTTGCTTGCTGGCGTTGGCAACGGCACCGCGCACCTGATAAATGCTGCTGGCCTGCAGGGGCAGGCTGAGGGCAAGGCCGGTGTAGTTGACGTTGACGTTGTTGGTGGTGCTGTCGGTGTACACGGCAGACAGCGTGGGCCACAGGGCGCCGTTGCTGCGGGTGACGGCCAGGTCTGCCAGGCGCTGGTTTTGCTGGGCGGCTATGAGCTGCGGGTTGCTTTGGGTGCCGGTGCGGATGTAGTCGTCCACGGCCAGCAGGGGCACGGTGCGTGCGGCGCGCGGCAGGCTTTGCATGGCGGCGTTTATAGGTTGGCCGGTGATGCTGGTGTATTGGCGCTGGGCGGCGTCGATTTGGGCGTCCACCATCAGGGCTTCGGCACGGGCCTGGTCCAGGCGGACTTGGGCGTCGCGCTGGTCGGTGATGGTGCCCACGCCTGCGGCAAACGATTTTTGGGCGGAGAGGGCCTGGTTCTCCAGCGCGGTGATTTTGGCTTTGCTCAGGCGCTGGCTTTCGGTGGTGCGCAAGAGTTCAGACACGGCTTTGAGCAGGCGTTGACTGAGGTCTTGCTCGCGCACTTGGTAGCTGGCGGTGGCCAATGTCTCGCGCGGGGTGGCTTCTTGCAGGGTGGCGTAGCGGTCTACGCTGATCAGCGGCTGGGTGATGGTGTAGGTCTGGCGGGGGTTGGCCTCGGTCTCCAGGCGGCTGTAGCTGGCCTGAAACTGTGGGTAGTAGGCAGCACCAGCGGCCTGTGAGGCGGCTTTGCCGGAGTCCATCTCGGGGCCGGCTTGCTGAAACAGGGCATCAAAACCACGGGCCTGGGTGTAGGCATCGCTCAGCGGGCCGGCGTGGGCAGCGTGCAGCGCAGGTGCGAACAGCAGGCAGGAAAGGAGGCGACGGTATGTGGGTAGCACGGTGGGGGGACCTAATCTTTAAATGAGCGGGCAAACCTGTCAGACAGGGGCTTGACCATGTAGCTGAAGAAGCTGCGTTCGCCGGTTTTGACAATGACTTCAACCGGCATGCCGGGTTGCACGACTTTGTCGCCCAGTTGTTTGAGGCCTTCTTCGGTGGTTTCCACCTGGGCCAGATAAAACTCGCCCTGCTGGGGGTTGGTGCCGGTAATTTTGTCGGCCCCCACCAGGGTGATGCGCCCGGAGATGACGGGGGTGGTGTTGACGTTGAAGGCGCTAAAGCGCATGTCGGCCTGCAGGCCGACGTGGACTTTGTCAATGGAGGTGGTGGGGATTTGGGCTTCGACGATCAGGCGGCCGTCTTTGGGCACGATTTCCATCAGCACCATGCCGCTTTGGATGACGCCGCCCACGGTGTTGACCTTGAGGCCGACCACGCTGCCGGCCACCGGGGCGCGGATTTCGCTCAGGCTGAGGTCAAACTGCAATGCATCAACTTTGCTTTTGCCGGCCTTGCGGTTTTTTTGCACATCGGCGAGTTGGGTGTCGGCCTCTTTGCGGAAGTTGGAGCTGTGCTGCGTCATCTGCAGGCGCACACCGGTGATGGCGGACTGGGTTTTGGCGATCTCGGCGGTGACATTCGAGAGGTTGGACAGCATCTCGGAGCGGCTGCGCTCGACTTCGTTGGCGCGGCTGCGGGGGATGAAGCCTTGGGTGGCGAGGTCGCGGTTGCTGAGGGCTTCTTCGCTGATGACGGCGAGTTGCTCTTTGCGCAGGGCGACCACGCTTTGCAGTTCGCGCAGCTGGGCTTGCAGGCCGACGAGTTGCTCCTGGTAAATGCGCTGCTGGTCGCCAAACTCGTTTTTGCGGGACTGGAAGAGTTTGGTTTGCAGGGCCTTGGCGTCGGTCACGCGGGCGTCGTTTTTAAAGGCTTGCAGCTCGGCCACCCAGTTGATGCCGCCAGCGCCTTCGCGCTCGGCTTGCAGGCGGGATTCGATGGCGAGTGCGTTGACGTAGTCAATCTCGGCACCGGAGAGGTTGGCTTCGGTGGTGAGGGGGTTGACCTTGAGCAGCACGTCGCCTTGTTTGACGGTGTCGCCCTCACGCACCAGCAGCTCGGTGACCACGCCACCGGCGGGGTGCTGCACGGCTTTGCGGTTGCCCATGACGACGACGTTGCCTGTCATGCTGACACCGGCATCCAGCGGCGCCAGCAGGGCCCAGGCCAGAAACAGGGCAAAGGCCACCAGCACGATGATGGTGAGGGTGCGCTTGCTGTCGGACTCTTCAATGCGGATGGGCTTGACGCCGTCGCGCTCGAGCTTTTCGGGGTCGTAGGGGTTGAGGGCGTCCAGCCAGCCGGCGTACCAGCGGGATGGGGATTTGGCTTGCTGGCTCATGCTGCAAGGGCCTGTGGCGGGGCGGCTGGGGGTGCATCCTGGCGCACGCTGGCCAGCATGGCCGCAACCGGGCCATAGGCGACTTGTTTGCCGTTGGAGAGCACGAGCAGGTTGTCAGCGGCAGAAATCAAATTGGGGCGATGGGTGGTGAAGAGCACGGAGGCGCCGCTGTTTTTGAGCGCGCGGATGAGGACCATGAGCTGGCGCTCGCTGGCGTCATCGAGCGCGGCGTTGGGCTCGTCCATGACGATGTACTTGGGTGTGCCGTAGAGGGCGCGGGCAATGGCCATGCGCTGGCGCTGGCCGCCGGTGAGGGCATGGCCGTTTTCGCCGAGCTGGGTTTCGTACCCGCTGGGGAAGGAGAGGATGGTGTCGTGCATGCCGGCGAGCTTGGCAGCCATGACGACTTTGTCGGCATCCACATCGCCCAGGCGGGCGATGTTGTCAGACACCGAGCCTTCGAAGAAGGCGATGTCTTGCGGCACGTAGCCGATTTGGGAGCCCAGGTCGTCACGAATCCAGTCGGACACGCTGACGCCGTCCAGCCGCACCGAGCCCGCTGCTGGCGCCCAGATGCCCACCAGCAGGCGCACCAAAGAGGACTTGCCGGCAGCGCTGGGGCCGACGATGGCGGTGACTTCGCCGGGCATCATGGAGAAGTTGACGCCGTCGATGACGGGCTTTTTGGCACCCGCAGGAACGGCCACCACGTGCTCGACGAGCAGGCGGCCTTTGGGGGCGGGCATCAAGAGGCGGTCTTGGTGCACGTCGTCTTCAATCAGGAGCTTTTCAAGCCGCTCGAACGATTGGCGGGTGGTGGTGATTTCGCCCCAGCTGCCCAGCAGTTTTTGGATGGGAGCCACGGCCTTGGAGATGAGGAAGGTGGCTGCCATGACCATGCCGCCGGTGATGAGCCCGTCAATGGCCAGATAAATGGCCAGCGCCATTTGCAAAGACGGAAATGCCTTTTGCAAAAAACCGCTGGCGCCACCCATCACGCCGGCGGCTTCACTGGCGTGGGCCTGCATGCCCAGGTAGCCTTGGTGGCGCTGGTACCAGCGCCGGCGCATGTGGGTGTGCATGCCCAGAGCCAGCGCGCTCTCGGCGTGCTGCAGGCTTTGCGCGGCGATGCGGTTGGAGTCGGCCTTGGCGTCGTTGGCCTCGCGCAGCAAGGGCGTGGTGACGCGTTGCGTCATGTAGCTGACCACGAGCAAGAGCACCGAGGCCACCAGAATGAAGATGGCCAGGTAGGGGTGAAACAGCGCACCGATGATGATGAACATGACGGCAAACGGTGCGCTCATCAGCGCCAGAATGGATTGCCCGGTGAGGAACTGGCGCACCTGCAGCAGGTCGCCCAGCACCTGGTGCACGTCTACCTTCTTGCGCCCGGCGTAGCGGCGAAAGGCGGCGTCAAACGTGGCAGAGGCCAAGTCCCAATCCACCCGCATGGAGATGCGCACCATGAGGCGGGTGCGCAACCACTCCAGCGCCGACCAGAACACATACAAGCCCAGGATAAGCACCGTGAGCGACACCAGGGTGACGCCGCTGCGGCTGGACATGACCCGGTCGTACATGTTCATCATGTACATGATCGGGCTGATGGAGAGCACCTCCACCACGAACGTAAGAATGCCAGTAAGCCAGAATGCCTTTTTGCACTCGTGCAGAACCTCTCGCAGAGGATTCTTCTGCCCCACTTGGGTGTTGGTGGGGACTCCTAGCGCCTTACGCAGCATGTATTCCGATTACTTCAGAGTGTTTCCGTGGTCATCGAGAACATGGTCGATACCCAGCAGGGTGAGTTGAGCAGCCAGTGCAGTGCTGAGCACTTCACCGCTAGCCAATGTGCCTGCCACATGCAGATCGACCGTGTTGGCATCTACAAACAGTTGCTTGTTGACGATGCCGGTGATTGGATCTTCGAACTTGGTGAGCAGTTTGTTCAGCTCGGTTTCCAGACCTGTCAGACCCGTGAAGGTGACACCGGCGTCGACCGCAAGGCTTACACCACCGGTTTGAACCACATGGTCGGCACCAATGCCGGCCAGTTGCGCCAGAGTGACGTCCAGAGTGCCCACACCAGCGTGGTCCACCGTGATATTGGCGCCTGCTTCTGCGTTGATCAGGCCGGCGTCCATCAGAGGCTTCAGATCGGTGTCAGACACTTCGAAGCTGGTGATGTGGTCGATCTTGATGTCGCTGATGCCGGCGGCAACCAAAGCGTCTGCCAGGGTCTGACCATGCAACAGTGCCAGCGGATCGGCAATACCGTCCGCTGCCTCGAGGACCATGCCCAGCGTAACTGCGCTGCTTGCAAAAGCAACATTCAACTCCACCGACAAACCATGGCCATGCAGGGATGGGTCGAGCACGCCCAGGCCACCGAGTTCAGTGCCGATGGAGTCGTTCAACACCACAGACAAGACGTCGATATTGGCCGCGTTGGCATTGGCAGTGATCAGGGTTTCGAGGCTGCTCAACTGGGTGTCGAGGACGTTCAGTTGAACGTGGTCGGCTGTGTCAAACACCGGCAGTGTCGAGCCAGCAAAGGCGCCAGTACCCATATCCAGCACCACCGTGTTGGAGACATTGGTAGTGTGGTCGGTGTGCACCAAGTCCACACCCAGGGCTTGCAGGTCGTGCAGGCTGGTCGTCAAATGGGTGCCCACCGCATGCACGGCAACGCCGGTGTCATCGGCTGCGAAATGGATACCGGCAGAGATCAAGGACGATGCTTGTGCGTCGGTGATGTCAGCTGTGTTGCTGACCAAGTCGAGCACATCAAGGTTGTGGGTGTAAATCTGTTGATCAATCGCACTGACTACATTGCCGATTGCAGAGCCTTCTGCGCCAACAGCCACGCCGGTAACAAAGGACATGCCGCCAGCATGAAGTTCTTGAATCAGCGCCGAGTCGACTGCCAGTGTGCTGTCTGCAGCAGTAATATTGTCAAAGCCCGCCGTGTGCAGCAAGGCTGCTTCGGCAGTTATTTGCGTAGGCGTCAGGCCCGCGAATGTTGCGCTCGTCGCGGCCAGGCCGACCTGCACTGCGGGAGCAGCGACTACCGTGGGCAGATGGGCAAAGTCAATTGCGCCGGTTCCGGCACCGATAACAAATTCGCCTGAGGTGACGCCCACATTGACCACGTCCACACCCAGCGCTTGCAGGCTGGACAGGCTGGTGGTCAGGTGGGTGCCTACAGCTTGCACGGCAACAGCGGTGTCGTCAGCTGCGAAATGGATGCCTGCTGAGATCAAGGACGATGCTTGTGCGTCGGTGATGGTGACCGCGTTGCTGACCAAGTCGAGCACATCAAGGTTGTGGGTGTAAATCTGTTGATCAATCGCACTGACTACATTGCCGATTGCAGAGCCTTCTGCGCCAACAGCCACGCCGGTAACAAAGGACAAGCCGCCAGCATGAAGTTCTTGAATCAGCGCCGAGTCGACTGCCAGTGTGCCGTCTGCAGCAGTAATATTGTCAAAGCCCGCCGTGTGTAGCAAGGCTGCTTCGGCAGTTATTTGGGTAGGCGTCAGGCCCGCGAATGTTGCGCCCGTCGCGGCCAGGCCGACCTGCACTGCGGGACCAGCGACTACCGTGGGCAGATGGGCAAAGTCAATCGCGCCGGTTCCGGCAGCGATGACAAATTCGCCTGAGGTGACGCCCACATTGACCACGTCCACACCCAGCTTTTGCAGGTCGGACAGGCTGGTAGTGAGGTGCGTGCCGACGGCTTGCACGGCAACGCCTGCGTCATTGCTTGCGAAATGGATGCCTTCCAGAACCAGCGAGGAGGCCTGGGCGTCGGTGATGACGGTCGCGTTGTCGACCAGATCAAGGGTTGTAATGTTGTGATCGACATTACCGGCAGCAATCACTCCATCAATGGAAGTGGTTTCCGTCGACGCGGTAAGTACCAGTGTAGATGTACCGGAAACGGTGGTTGCAACAGACACCAGCTGCGCCGAGGAAACACCCTCAAGAGTCGTCGCGGTATCAATACTCGTGGTTGCAGCAACCACTGTGGCAACGGTCACATCGGTTGCGCGATCCAGCACGGTGGCAATTGTGACTGTGTTGGTTAGATCTACAACAGTGTTGCCTGTGGCAGCTGAGTCGATGACAGAGACCAGGTTACCAATGACCACGTTGGCCGCGGCCAATCCATCTGTGGACGCACCCAGAGGGTTCGAAGCCGCCAGGGTAATGATCGTTGCAATTTCTGACGCGGCCTGCTGGACTGCCAATGCATTCGCATCAGAAGGATTTGCCTTTAGGGCAGCCAGGGAGTCGTATGTTGCGAGGTCTGTGCCAGCTGTAAAACCAAGGGCATTTACAACCGCTGCATTGGCTTGCGCCAAGGTGATCGTCTTGCCACCGGTAGAGTTGGCTTGAATGTAGGCTTGCACCAGCGTGGTCAATGGTGTGACCATAGTGGATCCGGCCGCAGCCTTTAGCACCAAGGTATTGGCCAGTCCCGTGTCAATATTTGTACCGCCTACTGCGATGATCGGGCCACTCACGCCGACGTCGAGTTGGAACTTGCCGGTGGCATCGGTTGTCTTACCGGTGTCTTCTGAGGCATCTGCAATTCCGTTGCCGTTGCTGTCGACGTAAATCTTTGCGAACTTAACGTATCCATCGGACACGGTTCCGGATGCACCAGGAGCCTTCGCAACAATCGGAGGCACAACAGCACCGCCACCGCCACCTCCTCCACCCAGCGCCATCGCGCCCAACAACCCACCTGCAGCCAACACTCCAGGAGGCAATGCCGCAGCACCAACTGCCGCAGCACCCACACCAATCGGCGCGGCCGCAGTACCTTCAGCAGCGGGCACTGCCGTGGCGGCCGCACCACTGACACCAGCCTGGCCTTCAACCGCATTGGCAACATCGGGAGCAGCTTGTGCCAGTTGAATGTCTTCAGCGCTATCGACAGCCCAGGCCGATCCCGCATCCATGGCATTCAGCGTATCGACCAGCGATTGGGCTTCGGCCTGGCTTAGGTAACCAGAGGCTTGCAGCTCCGCCAGCTCGGCGGCAACAGCCCCTGCATCAAAGGCCACATCAGTCGGCGAGTCTGGAAAAAGTTGGGTAGAAATCTCGGGGTAGGAATCCTGAATGGTTGCTACGATTTGCTGTAAATCGGCTTGCTCAGGGAGAGCAGCAACCTCATCGAGCTCGGCCGCTTGGGACAGTTCTTGAACCATGGAAAGCACAAACACCAATCCCAATGCGGATGGTGCATTGAGTGGCCCAAACATGGCTTTGATTCGTCCTACGACAGGAGAACTGCCTTTGGTGCGCAAACGTTTTGTATTGTTCATGAAACCGTTCCCAAAATTTGTATTCTTCGCGGACGTTATCGACACAACGTCACGCATATGCTCACATTACACGCTCGAAAGCGAGTGTTGAAAGGCACAAGCTCTCCCCTCAATCCCTAGCAACAATGATACCAGCCAGCCATATTCAGATGCAGGGGCTAATGGCTTTTCAGACAAATTAACCCTAAAACCGTGACATATTGCCCACGAGTCATTTGAAATTTGAAAAAAAATGCAAATGCATTTTTATGAATTAGGTCTAACGCTCGGCAAACACCGCCATCTCCCGCAGCAGCCATTCCTTGAACACCTTGCTGGCATGGCGCGTGCGGGTGCCTTCGGGGGCGATGAGGTAATAGGCCTCCTGCAGCG
>CANFIH010000003.1 GCA_947446855.1 Burkholderiales bacterium | reverse complement strand
TGGCCTTGACGTGCAGGGAGAACATCACGCCGGTCTTGCGCGCGTCTTCGATTTCCTGCTCGTAGAAGGCTTCCAGCGCCTTCTTGCTCAGGAACATGCTGTCAATGACTTCGCGGTCCAGCAGCTTGGTGCTGGGCTTGAGGACAATGGTCTTGCCGCTCTTGGTGATGAGTTCCATCTTCACGTCGCGGGCGCGGTCCAGGGTCATGGACTTTTCACCGTGGTAGAAGTCGCCGCTGTGCATGTGCGAGACGTGGCTGCGCGATGCCTGGCTCCACTCGGCCATGCTGTGCGGGTGCTTGCGGGCGAAGGCCTTGACGGCATTCGGGGCGCGGCGGTCGGAGTTGCCTTCGCGCAGCACCGGGTTGACGGACGAGCCGATGCAGCGGGCATAGCGCTGGCGGATGGCCTTGTCTTCGTCGGTCTGGGGCGCTTCGGGGTAATCCGGCAGGGCGTAGCCCTTGCCTTGCAGTTCGCGGATGCAGGCGATCAACTGGCCCACCGAGGCGCTGATATTGGGCAGCTTGATGATGTTGGCTTCGGGCTTGAAGGTCAGCTTGCCGAGTTCGGACAGGGTATCGGGCACGCGCTGCGCCTCAGAAAGGCACTCGGGGAAGGAGGCCAGCACCCGGGCAGCTACGGAAATATCGCTTTCAGCCACTTCAATGCCGGCTGGCTTGGCAAAGCTACGAATGATCGGCAGAAACGCACAGGTGGCCAGGAACGGCGCTTCGTCTGTGAGTGTGTAAATGATTTTTGACTTGTCTGCGGACATTGGTACCCCTCGTTCTGTATGGTTGATCGATTTTTCGAAAATCGCGCTACTGTATTCGATGACGGTGTCATAAAACTGACTACGGGAATGTACGACGTTTGTGCAGGCCCCCGGCCTCGCCGGGCGGGCCACGCGGGCCTGTTGTGCAAAAAGTTTGACTTAGGCCAATGGAAACCTGCGGCAAGCCCTGGCCGGTGACGCTTGGATGCTGCTCAAGGGCCTTGAAGCGGGGCAGGCACGCACGACGCGCCCGGCTTGCGAGGGCCTTCGATGCCCGAAACAACACACCCCGCATAGGACCTGTGCTGATGGGCCGGGGGCGTGACGCCTGCGATGTGGCACTGGTCAGCAGCTTCGGGCCAAACACCTTGCAGCGCTTCCCGGTCAGGGCGGAAGAAGTGCCGGCCGATTCACCCGCGCAACGCAGCCGGCTGGCTAAGGCGGCGCTACATCAGCCACAGACCCAGCGACACCAGCGCCATCAGCAGCACCGCCGCCAACAGCAGGCGCCCGGGCTTAGCGCCCAGGAGCCAGGGCGCAGGCGCCTGGTCTTGCAACGGGGCTTGGGCCGGGCTTGGGCTTGGGCTTGGGCTTGTGTATTGGTCCAGGCGGGCCGCAAAACGGGTCTTGCACTTGGTTCCACAAAAAAAATAGCTCTGGCCCTGATGTTCCAAATGATGGAACGACTTGTGGGTGACGGTCATGCCGCACACCGGATCTTTTAAAACGCTTTGACTCTCCATCGTCCCATTTTGCGCCATAAAATTTTTGCCATCGCTCCAGTTGACACACAAAGCCGCACCAGCGTGCGGGTAACCCATCTGCCTTATTTTTGAGCATCGGCCGCCAGCCCAATGCCCATGCGGGTTTACCCTCCATTCCCCGGAGTTATCCCCAGCCCCATTCACAGAATGTGTGGAGGGATTAAATGGGGGTTCCAAGGCATGGCGCAGCGTGGCCGGTGCATCCGCCAACGGGAAGCCGCTCAGCGGTGCGAACTGCCGTGACCGCCACCGGAGCCGCCTCCGGAGCCGGAGCCCTTACCGGAGCTGCCCCCGGTGCCGCCGGCCGAGGCATGGCTTTCACCCTTTGAACTGCCCGCGGATGCGGACGGGCCCTTGGACTCCGCATGGCCTTCACCGGCCTCGGACTTGCCTTCGCCGTGGTTCTCCGCACCCTCGCTATGGAACTTACCCAGGCCAGCGGCCTGCGCTGCTGCTGCCACCGGCCCCAGCACGGCAGCACGGTCCGCCTTCAATGCCAGGATGGCTGCTGCCAGGGCCGCTTTGTCGGCAGCCACTGCCGTAGAGGCCGACAAGGCCGCTGTGCGGTCGGTCGCCAATTGCGCCCGCGCTGCGTCCAGTGCGGCCTTGTCGGCCGCGATGGCGGTGGCATCGCCCGCCAGCCTGGAGGCCTTCAAGGCCGCTTCGGCCTTCTCCACCGCAGCACGGTCGGCCGTGATGGTGGCGGTACCGAGCGCAGCCACCACATCCGCCTTGAGTTGCGCCTGATCAGCCTTCACTGCCAGCCGGTCAGCACCCAGAAATGCCTTGGCGGCCGTGTCCAGCGCAGCCTGGTCGGTTTGCAGCGTCGTGCGTGCGGCCTGCAGTGCGCTCATGTCCGCGGTGGTGGGCAGCCCGGCGGTTTTGTCGTTCTGCAGTTGGGTCATCGCGGCCTTCAGGGCTTGCAAATCACCGATCACCAGATTCTGTGCACTGACCACCTCGGCAGGCAAGGTTGGGGTCGGGGTGGTGGTCTGGGCGTTGGCACTTGCTGCGGCCAGGGACAGAACGGCAATGCCGAGGGAGGAGAGGCAAAAGTTTTTCATATTGGGATCCGGTTGATGGGGGACACCGCATGTTCTTCGCAAAGTGTGAACTGCGCGTGAAGCGGGAGCGCTCAAATTGCAAGCAATTGTGTTTCGATGCTGGAAATCTCCGGGCCCGCCACAGAGCCACCCACGCCATGCGCGGCGTTGGGGCCGCAGTACATCGCGAAACACTTGAGGCTCCCGCTCAAGGGGTGCTCGCCGATCCAGGCCGCGGCCGAGCGGGCATGGCGGCCGGACTGTCTGGCGCGACGGGCGATACGAAAGTCACCAGACGCGCTCATTCAGTCCCCCATCGCATGGAAAATGCCGGCATGCATATTGTTGTTAACGAAGACCTTAAAGCCTATATCGACCCCCTCACCGCAGACGAGCATGACGCCCTGCAACGCAGCCTGCTGACGGAGGGCTGCCGGGACGCCCTGGTGCTCTGGGGCGACGTCCTGGTGGACGGCCACAACCGCTACGGCATTTGCCAAAAACACGGCATCCCGTTCCAAACCCTGCAGAGCACACAGTTCCACTCGCTGGAAGACGTGCACCTGTGGATGATTGACCAGCACCTGGGCCGGCGCAGCGTGTCTGACTTTCAGCGCGGTGTGCTGGCGCTGCGCAAGCGCGCAATCCTGTCCGGCCGAAAGCAGCTCCCGCAGGCAGTGGCCGATGCCGCCCCCTTGCATGCGCTACCCAGCGGTGATGCGGCGGCCGTGGTCGCCGCCGCAGACCCCATCCAAAGCCGCGAAGGCATTGCCAGGGCCGCGCGCTTGAGCAGCAGCCAGGTGGTGATGATCGAAAAGATCCAGAAGCAGGCCGCGCCGGAAGTGGTGGCGGCGGTGAAGTCCGGCGCCATCTCGATCAACGCGGCCGCGGCCGTGGCCACGCTGCCGGAGCAGGAACAGGTGGCAGCCGCACTGGGCGGACGGGACGAACTGCGCCAGGCCGCCAAGCGCGTGCGCGAGACCCGCAAACGGGTCAAGCCGGACGCCCCCGCTGCCGGGACGCAGGACAGCGTGGAGGCGCTGCAGTCACGCATCGCGGCATTGGAAGCCGAGAACGCCGACCTGCGCCAGCAACTGGCTCGCCTGGGGGCTTAAGCGCTCACGGTCATCTGGAGCCGCCTGGGCCGAGCACTGGTGACCCCGTGTAACAATCCTGCGTACCGCTGCCGTCTGCATGATCCGCCTCCGACTTCACCTGCAATCCCTCAAAGCCCGCATTACCCTGCTGACCCTGCTGATCGTGGTGGTCAGTTTGGTAAGCCTGGGTGCCTATGCACGGTGGATGTTGGGGGAAGAACTGCTGCACTTCGTGGGCGAGCAACAGCAATCGGCGCTGTCCTTGCTCAGCGGCCAGGTCACGCAGGGGGTGCAAGACCGCGTAACCGCCCTGAGCACCCTGGCCGGCAAGCTGCCCCAACAGGCGCTGGATGACAAGACCGCGCTCGGCACCTTGCTGCAGGACAAGCATTTGTTGGTGAGCCTGTTCAATGGCGGCTTGCTGGCCTGGAACCGCCAAGGTGTGTTGCTGGCAGACATGCCGTTTTCAAACGAGGCAGACCTGGCACATGGGCTTGACCCGGCCGATCTGGCCACGGTGCTGCGTGAAAACCGCCCTCTCAACGCCATTGTGCGCAAACAGGCCGCCCTGCCGGCCGATGTGCTGTACATGGTGGTGCCCATTCACACACGGGCTGGCGTGGTGACAGGGGCATTGGCCGGAGTGATACGGCTGGATCAGGCCAATTTCTTAAGTCAACTCACGGCACTGCCCTATGGCAAGTCCGGCAACTTCTTTGTCATCGACACGCGCCAGCGGCTGATTTTTGCCACCTCGGACAAGTCACGCCTGATGGAGCTGCTGCCGGCGCCCGGCAGCAGCCCCTGGATTGACCGTTTCATGCAGGGCTTTGAAGGCACACAGCGGCTCGTCAATCCGCATGGGGTGGAGGTTCTGGTCAGCATCCAGCAAATTCCCCTAGCCGGTTGGTACGCCTCGGTCACCTTGTCTCCCGATGAGGCGCTGGGCCTGATAGGGGCCGTGGCCCTGCGCACCAGGCTGGCGGCGCTGGTGCTGTGCTTGGTCTGCATCGCGCTGATCTGGCTGATGCTGCAGTACCAAATGGCACCCCTGACGCTGGCGGCCAACACCTTGAAAGGGTTTGTGCGCCATCGGCAGCAGCCCAAAGCACTGCAAGTGGTCCGGCCGGACGAGATCGGCCAATTGGTGGGGGGATTCAACCAGCTGCTCGAAACCCTGGCGCAGCAGCAACAGATCTTGCAAAAAAGCGAGTTGTTCAAGCAGGCGGTACTCAACTCGGTGACGGCAGGGATTGCGGTGCTGGACCCGGCAGGCCTCATTCTGGCTGTCAACGATGCCTGGCGGTACTCCGGGACACGGCCCGAGCCCGATCCGGAGCAAGCGGCCGGCATGGCCGAGGTGGGCACCAATTACCTGGCCCTGTGCGATGCCGAGGTGGTGGATCTGGCTGCAGCCGACACCCTGTCGGTCAGCTCGGGCATACGCGGCGTCCTGAATGGGCTGCTGCCGCACTTCTACCTGGAATATGCCTGCCACACGCCCCGGCAGCAACGCTGGCACAGCATCAGCGTCACGCCCCTGGAGCGCGACGCCTTGCGGGGTGCGGTGATGTGCATCGAAAACATCTCTGAGCGGGTGCAGATGCAGAACCAGGTGCGTGAGCTGGCGTTTTATGACCCGCTCACCGGCCTGCCCAACCGCCGGCTGGTGCTGGACCGCTTGTCGCAACAGATGCTGCGTGCGCGCCGCGCACAAAGCCGCCTGGCCCTGCTGTTTATTGATTTGGACCACTTCAAGCTCGTCAATGACGCGCTGGGCCATACCGTGGGGGACTGGCTTTTGCAAACAGTGGCGCAGCGGATTCAGCGCTGCGTGCGCGCATCCGACACACCCGCACGCATCGGTGGCGACGAATTTGTCGTGGTCCTGCCTGATCTGCAAGACCCGCAATCCGCCGTCGCCGTGGCGGAAAAAATCCGCCGGGAGCTGGAACAGGCCTTCCTGCCCCCGCAGGGCACTGCATTGCATATTTCGGCAAGCATCGGCGTGGTCATCTACCCCGACCACGCGCAGAACGAGAAGGACTTGCTGCGCCTGGGTGATGAAGCCATGTACCAGGCTAAAAAAGAAAGCCGCAATGCGGTGGTTCTATGTGAGGTCACCGCCTTGAGACACACAGGCGACCTGGCCGGGGGCGCACCGCGTTCCTTTGTGCACCTGCGTTGGAAGGCTGCGTTTGCGTCCGGCCATGCGCTGATTGACCTGGAACACCAAACGCTGTTCGCGTTGACCAACGCCTTGCTGGACCAAACTGCCCTGCGCGAAGCGTCGCCGCTCGCGTTTGAGCTGGCGTTTCAGGCGCTGCTGGTCCATACGCGGCAGCATTTCGCCCATGAAGAAGCGCTGCTGCAGTCGCTGGGTTTTTCCGATGCGGCCATGCACGCAGCGCAACACCAGGCCCTGCTGGCACGCGCAGATGTGCTGCACCGGTCTTTGCAGGACAGCGACGGCGACAGCAGTGCAGAGATCGAACTGATCCAATTTCTGGTCTCGGACCTTGCAGCCGGTCACATGCTGCGCGCGGACCGGGAGTTTTTTGAACTGCTGAAACCGGCGCCCGCCTCGGCTTCCTGACTCTGCTACCCCAACAAAAACACGCCCGACCCGCTCTCCCGGTCCGGATACCCGTACAGGCCCTGGGCCCGGGCAGCACAGGACCTCAGCGTGCGCGGGGTCGTCGCGGCTTGGCTGGCTTGCCGGCATCGCCCTCTGCGCCAGGCTTGGCAGGGGCAGTTTTTGCCTTGTCGCTGTGCTCCAGGCAGAGCAAAGTGTCTGCATAGGAGATGAAGCGATTGAGGTAGTCGGGCGCGATGTCGCGCATCAGGGCCAGCGAGCGCAGCACCAGCATGTGCGAATTGATGGGTCCGGCATTTTTGGGGGCCAGGTCCAGCGCCTTGCTGAGTTGTTTGTGGGCGCTGAGTTTGGACCACGTGTTTCTGAAGTGGCGCACCGACTTGAGTTCGGTGCGCGCGCCTACGGCATCCGCCGGGCTGGCATCGCCTTCTTGCGCTGCGTGCTGCGCGAGCGAGCGCACCAACTCGCCCAGGGTTTCACGCGGCGCCGCTTGTGGCACGGTCTGGGCGCTGGCGCCGCTGTGCGTCTGCGCCATGCGCGCTGCAAAGTCGGCCAGCGCCTGCGCCAACTTGCCATCCAAAATGCGCTGGACACTGCCCGGCTGTGCCCGGGCACGCAGGCTCAGCGCTTCGAGGTAATGGAGTTGCACCGGATCGAACCGCTCTGCGCCGGACTGGCGCAACCAGGCCAGCGCTGCAGCGCAATCCAGCGGCTCAGCCCGCAACGCAGCCTCAGGCGCAGGGCACTGCAACGGGCTCATGGCGGGGCGGGCTTGGCATTGCTGGCCTTGGGCACGGGGGCCATTTCCACGCGCCGGTTTTGCGCACGCGCCTGTTCATCCACATTGGGCGTGATGGGCTGCTCGGAACCAAAGGCTGCAGCAAACACCAGGCTGGAGGGCATGCCCTCCTCAATCAGGGCGCGCGTGACCGTCAGGGCACGTTGGGCCGACAGCTCCCAGTTGTCAGCAAACTGGCTGTTGCTGGCGCGGATGGAGTGGTCATCGGTAAAGCCGCTGATCATCAGCAACTCGTCCCGCGCACCCAGGTAGGCGCGCAGTGGCGTGACCAGGCTGGTGAGCAGCTTGCGGCCTTCGGGCTGCAACTGGTCGGAATTGAGCGAGAACAGCAAGCGCCCGCTGATGCCGATGCGCCCGTTGTTCAGGGTGATGCGCCCGCTGGCCAAGGGAATCGCCAAGGCCTTTTCCAGGCTGATGCGGCGCTGCTCTTCGACCTGGCGCTTTTTCACCTCGTCTTCCAGGTTGGTGGTCAGCTGCAACTGCACCACCAGCACACCCACCAGCAGCAGCACAAAGGCGCCCAACAGGCCCGACATCAAATCGCCAAACACGGCCCAGACCGGCGCGGTCTGCTCCAGGCCGGAGTCTGCGTCTTCCATCACGCAGCCTGTTCGGCCGGCACGGCCTGTTTGCTGGAAAGCTGGCGCAGCTCTTCCACGATTTCCTTTTGCGACATGATGCTGAGGTCAATCACCTCGCGCGCCTGGGCCACGTAGTAGGCCAGTTGGTCGTCACTGCGGGCCATGGACTTGTCCATCGCGCCTTCGATGCGCTGCAGGTTGGCAATCAGCTTTTCGTTGGCTTCATTGAAGGAGCGCACGGCAAAGCCGAAGGTATCGCCCAGGGCCGCCACTTCCACGGAGCTGCTGGTGACATGGGCTGCAATATCGGCGAGCTTGGTGGCCTCGGCGTCCACCTTGTCGGCAAACTGACCACCGGCCTGTTGCAGCGCCAAGGCGGAGGACGACACCAGCGCATCGATCACCGCGCGCTGTTCTTCGGACGCATGGTTGATGCCGGCCAGCAGCGAGTTGAGTGTTTCCAGGATGCGGCTGCGTTCTTCCAGCAACTCGTTGTCGCGCGCCACACTGTTGGAGACCTGATGGCGCAATTGGCCGATCACTTCGGCGGCAGCACGCGGGGCTTCGGAGGCGGTTTGTATCAGGCGGCTGATCGGGTCTTCGAGCGCGGTGCCCAGCGTTGTCAAATGGCTGGTGAGCGCGGTTTGCAGTTCACCCAGTCGGTCCACGGCCGCTTGGCCGCGCAGGGCCTCATCTGCGCGCAGGGCACCGAGTTCGGTGCGCAGCATGGCACTGAGTTGCGCCATGCGCTCGCCATGCTGTGCGGTCCACTCGGCTTCGGTGGCGATGCGGGCGCGCACCAGTTCTTCGGCGCTGGCCATGAGCCTGGTGATCTCGCCCAAGGTGCTGTTGGCGCTGGTCTGTGCACTGTCGGAAACCTGCTGTGCGGTCAGGGTCAGGGTGCTGCAGATGTGCTGCTGCTGCGCCAGAGTCTGTGCGCTGCTGTGCTGCCATTCGCTCTGCAGGCCTGCGGCCATGTGTTCCAGTGTGCTGCGCCAGGCCTGCAGGCGCTGGTTGTCACCACTCGCCTGATTGGCCTGCAGGGTGGCGTAGCTGTCCTTCACCGCCAGCAGCAGCGCGTGGGCGCGTTGTTCGAAACTGGCGTTGAAGGACTCCAGCGATTGGCCCATGCCGGTGACCATTGTGGCGCCGGCCAGTGCGTGGCTGCTGAGTGCGGCCCTCCATTGCTCTGCCACCGCCGAGGCACTGGCATCCAGACGCGTGGACAGGCCTTCGAGCTGTGCCTGCGTGGCCGCGACCATGCGTTCATGCATCTGCCGCGCGTCTGCAGCGATGCCGGTCATGGCGGCTTGCACCAGCGGCTTGATGCTTTCGCCGGCGATATGTGCACTTTGCGACAGGCTATCGCGCAGCGACTGGTCCACCGCGCGCGCCAGGTCGGTGTACACGCTTTGGGTATGGCTGTGAAAGCTCTCCTGGTTGCTGAGCTGGCGTTCTTGCATCTGCAGGTTCATGCGTTCCATTTGCAGCATCATGGCCTGCAGCTTTTCGGCCACCAGCGGCAGGGCCTGGGACTGCTGCTGCAGGGCTTTGAAGGTTTCCTGGCGCTGGTGGGTGAGCGAAAAACCGCGCAAGGGGCCGGCGATCTGGCTGTCCAACAGCTGGGCCGCCTGCATTCTTTCGCGCCGGCTCAGGGCCGACATCAGGCCCAGCATGGCGGAGGAAGCCACGCCGGCGACCGAGGTGCCGAAGGCCAGGCCCAAGCCCTTGATGGGCGTGGCAAATGCAGTCCGGATGGCGGCGAGATCGGAGGTGCCTTCCAGGGCGAAAACGGCGCCCTTGAGCGTGACCACCATGCCCAGAAAGGTGCCCAGCATGCCCAGCATCACGAGCAGGCCCACCAGGTACGGTGTGAGGGACGGGCCTGGCAGGCCGACGCGCTCGCCTTCGATACGCATGCGCACCGGGTTGCGCAGCGATGCGGGCACGCCATTGAGCCAAGCGCCCAGATCGCTCAGGCCATCGGGAATCGCCTCCAGCGCGGCGGCCAATGCGGCGCTGGCCTGGCGAAAGGCACGCAGTTCAACCGTGCCAAAACCATAAACTGCCGCAATCAGCAGCGTCATCACCAAAGCCAGGGCATTGGTGCCGAAAAAACCGGCGGCCACCCAGGCCAGCGCCAGGGCGCCCAGGGCAAAACTTGCGGTAAAAAAATGTCGGTTCATCGTTGTTTTTCTTTCTCTTTGTGCAGGGCTTCAAGCAGCCCGAGCGCAGGCTGCAGGCGCAGGTCCAGTTCGGCCAGCAGCACGGTTTGCACTTCCTGGCAAAAGCGTGCCAGCCAGGCCTGCGGCTGCATCCACTGCAGGGGGTTGTCGGTTTGCTGCGTCTCGGCCAGGGCGTGTTGATGCCACTGGTACCAATGGGCAAAACGCTTTTTCAGCAACAGGGGCAGGGTCGCCAACAGTTTGGCTTCGCGTTCACTGAGGATACCTTCAAGTACTTCGTCCAGCGCGCCCAATTGCTGCAGCGCCGGGGAGGCATCTACCAACTCGCCACGCACGCTGGCGCGCAAGGAGCCTAGCTGCAATTCCATCTCGCGCTGGTGTGCCAGGTAGTAGCGGCGGTAGGGTTCATACAGGCTGTTGAGTTCGCTTGGCATGTCTGCCTGCGGCATCGGTAGCTCAATGCCGATTTGCCCCCGCAAGGGCGTGCCGCTGCGCAGGATGGCGCGCTCCAGGCTGGTCCGTGTACGCGCAAACGCATCCTCCATGGAGCGGGACGCCGCCGCTTGTGCCCCGGAGCGGGTGTCCGGCGCGCTGGTGTTGTGCACCGCATACAGGGCGATGGCATCCGTGTAATTCACCCACAGGCCCAGCCTTTCGGCAAACGCAGTCGCCGCCTCAGCCGCGTCGACGACAGCCAGATCGGTGAGTACGCGAGCAAGTCTGGAACTATGGAAGTGGGTACGCGTCGGAGCTCGCGTCATATCGAGGAATGTTCATCCGCAGGCTTGGTTCGGCGACCGCATGCGCGGCAGTGAACCAAGGGCATCTTGGAAGCGTCAAAAAAATCGCAGGGCTGTGAATAGGCTACGGGAGAAAAAACAAAAAGGGCTCAACCGCGTGTGCCCTTTTGCTGCTTTTTACCCCCACTTGCGTGCAATTGTACGTTGCCGCGCCTTGCACCCCCCTCACAAACCAGGCGGCACGGGCAAAGCCCGCAGCACCCTATCGCCCGTCTTGCTCTTGGGTTTGGGTTAGCTCCAACTCCACAGGCCCGATCCGCCAGGCATCGATGTCCGTGAAGATCAACTTGCAGCCCACGCACTGATGTTCGCCGGAGGGCATCATGGTGCCGTTCTCATCGCGCTTGATCACCGGTTTGTAACTCGTTGCGCCACATCGGTGGCATTTGTTGATTTTCGTCATCGCCCTGGAGAGAATGTTTTTTGTGGATTGGAACATGGGTCGGGATCGCTGCATCTCAATACCCCGCGATCCGTTTACCCGTACCACCGTATTGTGTCAGACCCATCCACAGCCGCTGCGTGCGGATCCGGGGACCACTCCAGGGCCTGCAGACTAGGCTCGTACGCCACCCCGAATTTGCAGTGGCGACCCGCTGCCAGCGTGGGGGCGCTGCACGCGCTGGGGTGCAAAACGGATGGCAAAGCAGGAGCCCTTGCCCGGCGCACTTTCGATGCTGAGCTCCGCGCCGTGGCGCTGAGCCACATGCTTGACAATGGCCAGGCCCAAGCCGGTGCCACCGGTCTCGCGCGAGCGGCTGCGGTCCACCCGGTAAAAGCGCTCGGTCAGGCGCGGGATATGTTCCGGGGCTATGCCTGCGCCCTGGTCTTTCACGCTGAACACTGCGCCGCCCTGGGGCAAAGCGCTGCAGCGTACCTCAATGGGCTTGTCTGCCGGCGAATAACGGATCGCGTTTCCAATCAGGTTGAACATGGCGCTGTGCAACTCGGTTACGGCACCGGCGATTTCCAGGCCGGCATCCATCTCAAAAATCAGCTCACGCTCGACGCCCCACAGCACGCTGGACAAGTCATGCGCGTCCCGCTTGCATTGCGCCATCAGGGACTGCACCGGAACCCAATCCTGCGACGGTGGCGGCGGGCTGCCCTCCAGGCGCGACAAGGTCAGCAAGTCGCTCACCAGGGTCTGCATGCGCTGGGCCTGCTGGGACATCAGCTCCAGGTAGCGGTGGCGCTCGTCTTCGTTCAGCGGCAGAGATTGCAAAGTTTCCACAAAGCCCGCCAGCACGGTCAGCGGCGTGCGGATCTCGTGCGACACATTGGCCACGAAGTCGCGCCGCATGGCCTCGGCCTGCTCCAGCGCCGTGATGTCGCGCGACAGCAGCAGGCTGCGCCCGTCGCCGTAAGGGTGCATATGCACGCTGAGCTTGACCGGCACGCTGTTGCTACTGCTACGCCCCTGCATCACCACGTCTTCGCTGTAGTCGCGCACGGCATAGTAGGCCGCAAACGCAGGGTCGCGCACCAGGTTGCCCAGGTGCTGCAGCATGTCCCGGCTGGCATCCAGCCCGAAATGCCGGCCCGCGGTCTGGTTGAACCACTCAATGCGGCCTTCGGCGTCCAGCAGCAGCACGCCGTTGGGCGAGGCCTGCAAAGCCGCCAGAAATTCCTGCAAGCGCAATTCGCTGTCGGACAGGGCACGGTCGCGGTGGCGCACCAGCTTGCGCACCCGGTCCAGCAGTTCACCCCAGAAGCCGCTGCCCAGGGGAATGTGCGCGGTGTCACCCGAGCGCAGCCATTGCAGCAAACGCCAGGCGCGCAGACTGTCCAGCAGCAGCCAGACGTAGCCACCCGCCAGGGCGGCAAAAGCCATTAGCGTCAGACGCTGCGACCCGGTGTCGAGCAGCCAGACCACCACCACGGCAAACGCCTGACACAGCAAAAAGGAAACAAGGCGCCAGAACATGGACTAATGTAGACCGTTCACACGGTCGGTTGGGAGACTAGACGTTGGTCTTTTCAGACACACCCACCGGCTGCAGCGGCTTGGCCGTCAGCCGGTAGCCGGCACCGCGCACGGTTTCCACCATGGTGCCAGCGGCACCCAGGGCTTCGCGCAGGCGCTTCACATGCACATCCACCGTGCGCTCTTCGATATACACATGGTCGCCCCAGACCTTGTCGAGCAGGCTGGCCCGGCTGTGCACCCGCTCGGCACTGCCCATCAAATACTGCAACAACTTGAACTCGGTCGGCCCGAGCTTGAGCAGTTGCTCGTTGAAGTTCACCCGGTAGGTCGCCGGGTCCAGGCTCAGACCGGCAATACACAGCGTCTCGCCCACCGGCTCGGGCGCCTTGCGCCGCAGCACGGCGCGCACGCGGGCCAGCAGCTCGCGGGTGGAGAAGGGTTTGCTGATGTAGTCATCTGCACCGGCGTCCAGCCCGGCCACACGGTCCGCCTCATCGCCTCTGGCGGTCAGCATGATGATGGGGACTTCTTTGGTGCGCGTGCTCGCACGCCAGCGTTTGGCCAACACCAGGCCGCTCTCGCCGGGCAGCATCCAGTCCAACAGAATCAGGTCGGGCACTGCGTCGTCGATTTCCCGCTGCGCACTGGCACTGTCAATCGCCCAGGTGGTACGAAAACCGTTGTGCCGCAGGTTCACGGCGATCAGTTCGGCGATGGCGGGTTCGTCTTCCACCACCAGAACGGCGGGCATGTGTCTCATCGTGTCTTTCGCGAGCCGGGCGCTTTAGCGCACGACCGATTCAATTTTTTCCATGCTGGTATGGCGAATGTCTTCGCCCTTGACCACATAGATGATGAACTCGGCAATGTTCTTGGCATGGTCCCCGATGCGCTCAATCGCCTTGGCCAGGAACAGCAGATCCAGGCTGGGCGAAATGGTGCGCGGGTCTTCCATCATGTAGGTCACCAGCTTGCGCACAAAGCCATCAAACTCCTGGTCGATCAGGTCGTCTTCTTTCAGGATGGCTACGGCGGCCGTTACGTCCAGCCGGGCAAAGGCGTCCAGCGCCTTGTTCAAGAGGCCCGATGCCAGGTCTGCCGCCACACGCAGTTCCAGCGAAGGCAGCGAGCGCGGTGCGCCGCTTTGGATGATGGAGCGCACCATGCGCGCAATCTTCTCGGCCTCGTCGCCCACGCGCTCCAGATTGGCGGTGGTCTTGGAGATGGCCATCAGCAGGCGCAGGTCGCGCGCGGTAGGCTGGCGCCGCGCAATGATGCTGGACAGCGCATGGTCGATCTCGACTTCCATGCTGTTGACGCGTGACTCATTGGCCGAGACCTGCTCGGCCGCTTCCATATTGAACTGGGCCAGCGAATAAATCGCCTGGCGGATCTGCGACTCAACCAGACCGCCCATCTCCATGACCTGGCTGGAGACGGAGGTGAGTTCGGAGTCGAACTGGGTGGACAAATGTTTATCAGCCATGGTGTGTTCCTTGTCGTGCTTAGCCGAAACGGCCGGTAATGTAGTCTTCGGTCTCTTTGCGCGTGGGCTTGAAGAACATCTGTTCGGTCGAGCCGAACTCCACCAGATCGCCCAGGTACATATAGGCCGTGTAATCGCTGCAGCGCGCGGCCTGCTGCATGTTGTGCGTCACGATGACCACCGTGTAGTCGGCCTTCAATTCCACAATCAGCTCTTCGACCTTGGCCGTGGAGATCGGGTCGAGCGCCGAGCAGGGCTCGTCGAGCAACAGCACTTCGGGTTTGATGGCAATGCCGCGTGCAATGCACAGACGCTGCTGCTGGCCGCCGGAGAGACTGCTGCCGCTCTGGTGCAGCTTGTCCTTCACCTCGCTCCACAGGGCCGATTTGCGCAAGGCCCACTCCACGCGCTCTTCCATGTCGGTGGTGTTGAGCTTCTCGAACAGTTTCACGCCAAAGGCGATGTTGTCGTAGATCGACATCGGGAACGGTGTGGGCTTCTGGAACACCATACCGACCTTGGCGCGCAGGAGTGCGACGTCTTCCTTGCTGGTGAGCAGATTCTCGCCATCCAGCAGGATCTGGCCTTCGGCGCGCTGCTCGGGATACAACTCGAACATGCGGTTGAACACGCGCAACAGCGTGGACTTGCCGCAGCCGGACGGGCCGATAAAGGCGGTGACCTTGTTCTCGGGGATTTCCAGGTTGATGCCCTTCAAGGCATGGAACTTGCCGTAATAGAAGTTCAGGTCTTTGACGGCGATCTTGGTTTTTTCAACAACAGGGGTAGCGGGCATGGCGATTTCTATTCTTTAAAAAGCTTAGTGTTTGGCGCGGGTCAACACCCGGGCTGCGACGTTGAGTGCCAGCACCGCCAGCGTGATCAGGAAGACGCCGGCCCAGGCCAGCTTTTGCCAGTTTTCATACGGGCTCATGGCGAACTTGAAGATGGTGACCGGCAGGCTGGCCATGGGTTGGTTCAGGCTGGACGTCCAGAACTGGTTGCTGAGTGCGGTAAACAGCAGCGGTGCGGTCTCGCCCGAGATACGGGCCACAGCCAGCAGGATGCCGGTGATGACACCGGTGCGTGCGGCCTTCAGGGTGATGCTCAGAATCACCTTCCACTTGGGCGCGCCCAGGGCATAGGCGGCTTCGCGCAGGCCGGGGGGCACGAGTTGCAGCATGTTCTCGGTGGTGCGAATGACCACCGGAATCACGATCAGCGCCAGCGCCACCACACCGGCAATCGCCGAGAAGCTGTGCAGCGGGTGCACCACCACGGCATAGACAAACAGGCCGATCACGATGGACGGGGCTGAGAGCAGGATGTCGTTGACAAAGCGGGTGACGCTGGCCAGCCAACCCTTGGGCTCGAACTCGGCCAGGTAAATGCCGGCCATCACACCGATGGGGGTACCGACAAACGTGGCCAGCAGCACCATCAGGATGGAGCCGTAAATCGCATTGGCCAGGCCGCCGTCTTCATTCGGGCCGGGCGTCATTTGCGTGAGCGTGGCAATGGTCAGGCCGGCAAAGCCCTGGCGTACGGTTTCAAACAGAATCCAGGCCAGCCAGAACAGGCCGAAGGCCATGGCGGCCAGGGCCAGGCTGGTGGCCAGGGTGTTGATGCGGTTGCGCTTGGCAAACATGGCCGCGCGCGAGGCTTGCAGTTCAGGGGTAATCATGATTTGGCGCCCTCACCCTTGCGCAGTTGCGCCAGCAGCAGCTTGGACAGGGACAGGATGACGAAGGTAATAAAGAACAGCACCAGACCCAGGTACATGAGGGCTGCCTGGTGCAGGCCCTCACCGGCTTCGGCAAACTCATTGGCCAGGGCCGAGGTGATGCTGTTGGCGGCCTGGAACAGGCTCAAGGAGTCGAGCTGGTTGAAGTTGCCGATCACAAAGGTCACGGCCATGGTCTCGCCAATGGCGCGTCCCAGGCCCAGCATGATGCCGCCGATGACGCCGGTCTTGGTGAATGGCAACACGATCTTGTAGACCACTTCCCAGGTGGTGGCACCCAGTCCGTAGGCGGACTCTTTCAACATCGGGGGCGTGACTTCAAACACATCGCGCATCACCGCCGAGATGAACGGGATGATCATGATGGCCAGGATGATGCCGGCCGACAAAATGCCGATGCCCACCGGCGGGCCGGAGACAAAGGCACCCAGATAGGGCACGCCGGTAAAGGCGGCTTGCAGGGGTTGCTGCACATATTCGGCCAACACCGGGCCGAACACCAGCAGGCCCCACATGCCGTAGACGATGGAGGGAATGGCTGCCAGCAATTCAATGGCCGTGCCCAGCGGGCGCTTGAGCCAGGCGGGTGACAGCTCGGTCAGAAACAGCGCGATACCAAAGCTCACCGGCACGGCGATCAGCAGGGCAATGATGGAGGTGGCCAGCGTGCCGTAAATCATCACCAGACCGCCGAACTCCTCCTGCACCGGGTCCCAGGCGGAACTGGCCAAAAAGCCCAGACCGTATTTGGCAATGGCCGGCCAGGCGCTGATGGTCAGCGAGGTCAATATCGCCAGCAGCAGGCCCAGCGTAAAGATGGCGGCACCTTTGGCGGCAAGCCCAAAGAGTCGGTCGGCCAGGGGCCCCGAACGGGCCTTGGGTGCGGGAGTTTGATTCATGGCGCGTGCCTTTGCTGTCTGTGTCTCTGGGGTATCCCCATGTACGAGCGTCGATGACATGGGGATACCCTTGTTTACTCAATCACTTGAATGCAATCGCCTTGCCGCCGGTGTCCTTGATCTCACCCCAGGACTTCTGGATCAAAGCCACCACGGATGCGGGCAGCGGCACGTAGTCCAGGTCCGCCGCAGTCTTGGCGCCGTTGGCATAGGCCCAGTTGAAAAACTTCAGCACATCGGTACCGTTGGCGGGCTTGTCCTGCTTGGCGTGCATCAGGATGAAGGTAGCGCCGCTGATGGGCCAGGCTTCCTTGCCGTTCTGGTTGGTCAAAATTTGATAGAAGGACTTGTTCCAGTCGGCACCGGCAGCTGCGGCCTTGAAGGCGTCGTCTTCCGGCTTGACGAACACACCGGCGGCGTTTTGCATCACCGCGTAGTTCATCTTGTTTTGCTTGACGTAGGAATATTCCACGTAGCCGATCGAATTGGGCAGGCGATTCACAAAGGCGGACACGCCTTCGTTGCCCTTGCCACCGGCGCCCACCGGCCAGTTGACGGCCGTGCCCTCGCCCACTTTGCTCTTCCACTCAGCGTTCACCTTGCTCAGGTAGTTGGTGAAGATGAAGGTGGTACCAGAGCCATCGGCACGGCGCACCGGTGCAATGGCGGTATCCGGCAGGGTCACAGTGGGGTTCAGGGCCTTGATGGCGGGGTCGTTCCACTTGGCAATCTTGCCCAGAAAGATGTCGCCCAGCACCTGGCCGTTCAACTTCAGCTGGCCGGGCTCAATGCCCTTGACGTTGATCACCGGCACCACGCCGCCAATCACGGTGGGGAACTGCACCTGGCCCTTGGACTTCAGGACTTCATCGGTCTGGGGCATGTCGGAGGCGCCAAAGTCCACCGTCTTGGAATCGATCTGCTTGATGCCGCCACCGGAGCCGATGGACTGGTAGTTCACCTTCACGCCGGTGGCCTTGTTGTAGTCGGACGCCCACTTGGCGTAGATGGGTGCGGGGAAGCTGGCACCGGCACCGGTAATTTCCTGGGCGCTGACCGCACCCGTGAAGCTGAATGTGGCAGCGGCGGCAAGGGCCAGCAGGGAAAAACTGAACGACGTTTTCATGGAATAAGCCTCGGTGGGTTTTAAGTAACCCCTGAACTCTAAGAACTTTTTGTGACAAACATATGACACAGGGTCACCTTAGCAGCTTCGTGCAGGCATTTTGGCCTTGTCATGCAAATACCCGCCAACTGACACATCTTTGTCACACAAGCTTTCTACGCTCTGGGCTTTTAACCGGAGCCCTCCCCGATGTCGAACACCATTTCCGCCCTGTCCCGCCGCAGCCTGCTTGCCGGCGCCACGCTGTCCCTCGCCGCCCTGATCTCCGGCTGTGCCACCGTTGCCACCCCAGTCAGCGTCGTCGACACCATTGCCAAGACACCCGCACTCAGCACCCTGAGCGGCCTGATCACAGCCGCCGGCCTGAACGACACCCTCAAGGCCGCCGGCCCCTACACCGTATTCGCTCCCAGCAACGAAGCCTTCAAGGCCGTACCCGCCAAGACCATGGAAGACCTGGCCAAGCACCCCGAGAAGCTCAAGGATGTGCTGACCTACCACGTGGTGGCCGGCAAATCCATGGCCGCAGACATCAAAAACTCCAAGGTCACCAGCCTGAATGGCGCCCATCTGGAACTCTCCAAGGCCGGCGATTTTGTGACCGTCGAAAGCGGCGCTGTCACCACCGCCGACATCGTGGCCAGCAACGGCGTGGTGCATATCATCGACACCGTGCTGATTCCGCCGGCCAAGAAGTAAGCACCCCACGCTGCGCGCCTCGGCCATGCCCACGCTACCGGTCAGCCTGCGCCGCAGCCGGCCGGTCAAGCTGCTGGGCATTGCCCTGCAGTTCGGCCACGGCGCCTGGATCGTCGCGCTGCGTTTTCCCCGATGGGAGCAGGCGCAAAGGCTGCAGGCGATCCAGCGCTGGGCCAGCCAACTGCTGGCTATTCTGGAAATCGAAGTCCGCAGCAACCAGTTGCCGCCAACCGGCTTTGCCGGGCTGGTGGTGTCCAACCACCTGTCGTGGCTGGATATCCTGGTGCTGCAGTCGCTCATGCCCGGCAGCTTCGTGGCCAAACAAGAAGTACGGCAATGGCCCGTGGTGGGCTACCTGGCCCAGGCCTGCGCCACCATTTTTGTGGACCGATCGTCCCCGCGCTCGGCGCGCTCCATGGTGGAGGACACCGCAAAGGCGATTGCGCAGGGCTATGCCGTGGTGGTGTTCCCCGAGGGCACCAGCAGCAACGGCCAGGCGCTGGGCGACTTTCACGCCAATATTTTCGAGAGCGCCATCCGGGCGCAGGCACCGGTGCAATTGCTCAGCCTGCAATACCACGACAGGGCCACCGGCAAAGCCGCGGCAGCCGCCCACTTCATTGACGACATGACACTGATGGCATCCCTCCGGGACGTCATGTCCAGCTCCACCATCGAGGCCCGCGTGCATATCGGCGACTGCATTCCCGTGCAGGGCCATACACGCAAATCCCTGGCCCTGCAGGCGCACGCGCGCATTCGCAGCCACCTCTTCACACCCACCCATGAAACAACCTAAACCGGTGTCGCCCTTGCGGCCGCACACCCTCTGGCTGTGCGCCGCACTGTGCGGGGCACTGGCCTGGCCCGCGCTGGCACAGCAGTCCCATGTGCCTGAGTCTTCTATAGCGCCAGCAACGCCGAACGAACCACTGCTGCCCTTCGCCGACTTCTTCAAACGGCCCATGGGCAGCCGGGGCGCGGAGATGACGCCTGCGCTGCTGGCGGCCAATGGCCAGCGCGTGCGCCTGAGGGGCTACATGGTGCAGCAGGAGCGCGCCGCGCAGGGCCGCTTCCTGTTCACGCCGCGCCCGGTGCACATGAGCGAGCAGGCCGATGGCGATGCCGACGACCTGCCAGCCGCCTGGGCCATGGTCTATCTGGACCCGGCACAACAGGACTTCGCCATTCCCTACCAGCGCGGCCTGCTGGAGCTCAGCGGCGTGCTCAATGTGGGCCGACTGGAAGAAAGCGACGGCCGCGTCTCCTGGGTGCGCCTGCAGCTTGACAGCAAGGCCACCCGTGGCATGAACGCGGTGGAGCTGGCCCATTACCTGCAGACCCTGCAACACGATCACTGATTTGTTTTCCAACCTGGACACACCATGAAACACACCTCCTCTCTGCAAAGCCACCGGCTTTCCATGCTCGCAACAGCCACGCTGCTGGGCCTGGCAGGCGTGGGCGCGCAAGCCGCACCCACGGTGAGCCGCCTGACACCGCCCAGCGAACTGTTTGCCAGCGGCAACGCCGCACCGGTGATTGCGCGCTTTCTGCCGGGTCAGCGTTTTGACCTGCAGGCCACCCTGCGCCCGGACGAGGCAGCCAAGACCATCACCGCAGCCAGCTTTGCCATCGACGGCAAGAGCGTGGACGCCACCGTGGCCCTGCGCTCATGCGCTGCCGGTTGCCTGGCCGCCGTTCCCACCAACGCCACGATTGCCACCGTGCGTGCGGTCAGCGCAGCCAAGCCCGGCATCCACACCATGAGCGTGACTGCCACGCAAAGCGACGGCCAGACCGTGACGGCCACCGGCAACTTTGAAGTGGTGCCCCTGCTGGCCGGCGGCCAGAAGGTGAAGAACATCATCATCATGCTGGGCGACGGCATGGGCGCGGCCCAGCGCACCGGCGCGCGCATCGTGGCCGGCGGCTATGCCCAGGGCAAGACCATCACACCGCTGGCCATGGATACCTTCCCGGTCACCGGCATGGTCAAGACCTCGTCGCTCAATTCGGTGGTGACCGACTCGGCCCCCGGCATGACCAGCTATGTATCGGGCAACAAGAACAACAACAATGAAGAAGGCGTGTTCCCCGACGACACCGTCGAGCCCTTTGACAACCCGCGCATCGAATACCTGAGCGAATACCTGCACCGCACCCAGGGCAAGGCCCTGGGCCTGGTGACCACCGCCGATGTGTTTGACGCCACTCCGGCAGGCAACGCGGTGCACACCAGCAGCCGCGGTGCCGGCACCGGCATCGTCGACCAGTTTCTGGATGACCGCAAACTCACCGGCCTCTCGGTGCTGATGGGCGGCGGACGCAAATGGTTTGTGCCGGCCAGCACGCCCGGCTCGGCCCGCGGCGACAAGACCGACTACGCGTTTTCTGCCACCGACGCGCACACCAGCGAGATCGTCAAGCGTTGGGGCGCAGCCGCTGGCAGCATGGACAAGGAACGCGACCTGCTGGCCGAGTTCCAGACGGCAGGCTTCAGCTATACCGCCGACAAGACCGCGCTGGACGGCATCAATGCCGCCAAGACCGACAAACTGCTGGGCCTGTTTGCCCACTCCAACATGAACGTGGCGCTGGACAAGATCGACGGCCGGCGCAACAAGGCGCGCGGCGTGACCGGGCGCGTGGTGGACGACTACGGCCTGCCGGATCAGCCCATGCTCGACGAAATGACCGCCACAGCCCTGGGCGTGCTGGAGCACCACAAGGAAGGCTTTGTGTTGATGGTGGAAGGCGCATCGATCGACAAGCAGGCGCACAACATGGACACCGAGCGCTGGCTGCTGGACACCATCGAGTTCGACCGCGCCATCAAGCTGACGCAGGAATTTGCAAAGCAGCATGGCGACACACTGGTCATCATCACCGCCGACCACGAGTGCTCGGGTGCGGCGCTGATCGGCGGCTCGCGCGTGACCGATGCCCGCCTGCAGGAGCTGGTGCGTGAAGGCGGCAGCGCCAACCTCCGCGACAAGGTGGTGGGCATTTACGAGCAGGCCGGTTTCCCCAAGTACAAAATAGCTGCCGACGGCTACCCCGAGACCACGGACATCGATTTCCGCATCCTGGTGGGCTACGGCGCCAACTCCGATCGCCATGAAGATTGGCGCACCAACGAGCGCCCGCTGCAGGACAGCCAGCAGCCCTTCGTGAAGAAGGAGCCACTGTCGGTCTACCCGGCAGGCCCCATCAACCGCGATACCGAAGGCAAGTTCCTGGTCACCGGCCAGGTGCCGGGTGACAGCGCGGTGCACACAGCCACCGACATTCCGCTCTCGGCCTACGGCCCGGGCGCCTGGAGCTTTACCGGCGTGCAGGACAACACCGATGTGTTCTTCAAGCTGGCACAGGCCGCCAACGGCGTGGTGCTGCCGGCCGATCTGTTCCCGGCCAAGCGCATGACCAAAAAATAACGCGCGCCCTGGTCCACCTTCAACTTGCACAACGATATAAACTATACAGACCGTTTCATTCAAAGGAGTTCGAATATGCAAGACAGTATGACCACCGCAGCTACCCCAAGCACTGCAGCCCCCGCAGCCGCACCGGCACCCGTTGTAGCCAGCCCAGCAGCTCCTGTGGCCGCGCGCAAACCGGCGGCCAAGCCCGTTGCGAAAAAGGTCGCTGCACCTGCCAAGAAGCCGGCTGTCGCGGCTGACAAGAAAGCCGCAGCGGCCAAACCCAAGGCACTTGCCAAGTCCGTTGCCAAACCCCTCGCCAAATCGGTCACCAAGCCAAGCGTCAAACCGGCGGCCAAATCTGCCGCAGCACCCGCAGCCAAGCCAGCGAACAAGGCCGCAGCAAAACCCGCCGCCAAGCCGACCACCAAGGCAGCTGCAAAACCAGCAAAGGAAAAAAAGATCAAGATGGTTCGCGACAGCATCTCCATGCCCAAGACCGAATACCAGGTGCTCGATGAGATGAAACTGCGCGCCGGCAAACTTGCCACGCACATCAAGAAGACCGAGCTGATTCGCGCCGGCATCAAGGCCCTGGCCGCCATGGGCGATGCGAGCTTTCTGGCCGCCTTGCGTGCCGTACCCAGCCTGAAGACCGGACGCCCGAGCAAGTCCGCCTGAAGCTTTGCCGTCCCGGCTTCTGCCCGTGTTGCCGCGTCTCCAGCGTTGGCAGCCTGAGCAGTTGCCTGCTGGTGCCTACACCCCCCTTGCCCCTGTGCAAGCGGGTGGTTTGTGGCCATAAAGTAGTCCGTCGTTTTCGCGGAGTAACTCATGGATAAAAAAATACATAACGTCCTGTTCCTGTGCACCTGCAACTCGGCGCGCAGCCTGATCGCTGAATCGCAACCCAATGCCTTGGGCAAAGGCCGCTTCAAGGCCTATTCGGCCGGCAGTTTCCCCACCGACGCACTGGACCGCATGAGCATCCAGCACGCAGTGGGAAGCATAGGCAAAAGTTAAAGCCTTCTCTCGGTACCCCTACATGTCATCTGAAAATCGTCTTGCCGCTGTGGACCTGGGGTCCAACAGCTTCCGCCTCGAAATAGGCCATATCGACCACGGCGAGTTCCAGCGCACCGAATACATCAAAGAAACCGTGCGCCAGGGTGGCGGCCTGGATGCAGACCGCAATCTGACGCCTGCGGCCATGCAGGCCGGCTGGGACTGCCTGGCCCGCTTTGGCGAGCGCCTGGCCGGCTTCAAGCCATCCGAGGTGCGGGCCGTGGCCACCCAAACGCTGCGCGAAGCGCGCAACCGTGCGGAATTCCTGCAGCGTGCCGACCAGATTCTGGGCTTCCCCATTGATGTCATATCCGGCCGGGAGGAAGCGCGCTTGATCTACCAGGGCGTGGCACACATGCTGCCGGCGTCCGATGAGCGCCGTCTGGTGATTGACATTGGCGGACGCTCGACCGAGCTGATCCTGGGCCAAGGCCACAAGCCCACCACCATGGAATCTTTTCGGGTCGGCAGCATAGCCTGGTCCAAGCGCTACTTTCCCGATGGCCAGTTCACCCGCAAGGCGTTTGAAATGGCCGAAGTCGCCGCCACGGCGGTGCTGGATGAGGCCTTTGATGCCTACCACCCGGATCATTGGGACAGTGCTTACGGCTCAGCCGGCACGGTGGGCGCCGTGGGTGATGTGCTGGTCGCGGCCGGTTGGCCCAGCGGGCATATCACCAAGGAAGGCTTGGACTGGTTGCTGGAGCGCCTGGTGGCGGCCCAGTCGGTTGCAAACCTGCGCATCCCCGGCATGCGCGAAGACCGCGCGCCCATCATTGGCGGCGGCTTGAGCGTGATACGCGCCCTGTTCCAATTGCTGCGCATCGAATCCATGGCCATGGCCAGCGGTGGACTGCGCCATGGGCTGATTTGCGAGTTGCTGGGCGACAACGGGTATGCGGGTGACTTGCGGGTCAACAGCGTCAACCGCATGGCAAGAAAATTCGGTGTGGACACCGTGCACGGACAGCGCGTTGGCAAGGTGGCATGCGCCCTGCACCGCCAACTGTCCGGTGCTTCCACATCCAGCGCGAACCCCGATCACCAACGGGAATGGCGCACCTTGCAATGGGCAGCCGAACTGCACGAAATCGGCAGCCGTATCTCGCACAGCGACTACCACAAGCACGGTGCCTACATACTGGACAACGCCGATGCCATGGGCTTCTCGTTATCGGAACTGCACAACCTGAGCCTGCTGGTGCTGGGCCACCGCGGCAAATTGCGCAAGCTCGGCGCGGCACTGGACAACCAGGAATGGGTCTGTCAGTTGATGTGCCTGCGTCTGGCGGTCATTCTCTGTCATGCGCGCAAGGACCCGGACACGCAGGGCGTGAACTTGCTCCCCCTGGAGCCAGGAGCCACGCGCATGCAACTGAACTGCCGCGAGGGTTGGGCCTTAGCCTATCCGCAGTCCGCACACCTGTTGCGCGAAGAAGTATTGGCCTGGGAAAAGACGCCGTGGAAACTGGCCATCGCAGGCGTCTGAAACCGGCCTGGGCAACGGCTCTATGGCCCCCGCGTTTTTCTTCAAAGCGTCACCAAGCCGTCGCCGGGTTGTCACAGGAAGCCTTTACCGTTGAGGGCATTGAAGCACTTCACAAGGTGAGCACCATGTTCTGGAAATTCCTGAGTCTGCAAAACATGCTGGACGCCCTGTTTGACGACTGCTGGTTCAGCCTGGGCCTGCCCGAAGGCCACGCCGAACTGGACTTGCTGCTGCCCGACCTGGCCTGAGCCCCTGGAGGGGAAGGCACTGCCTCTGCAATGGAACGCGGGGCTCAACTCACCCTTCAGATGCAGGGATGGTCAGCGATATTTCAAACACTTCAAGTATCCTTGAACCATGAAACCAATGTCCCTTGTCAAAGCCGCTGCCGCTGCGCCCATGAGCGTCTTCGAGCGTTACCTCACGGTCTGGGTGCTGCTGTGCATAGCCGCCGGCATCGCCCTGGGCCAAGTCTTTCCGGCGGTGTTCCAGGCCATTGGTGGCATGGAGTACGCCAAGGTGAATCTGCCGGTGGGCCTGCTGATCTGGGTGATGGTGATCCCCATGCTGGTGAAGGTGGACTTTGGCGCTTTGGGCGAGGTGCGCAAGCACGTCAAAGGCATTGGTGTGACGCTGGTGGTGAACTGGCTGGTCAAGCCCTTTTCCATGGCCCTGCTGGGCTGGCTTTTTATCCGCCACTGGTTCGCGCCGCTGCTGCCCGCCGATCAGCTCGACAGCTACATCGCCGGCCTGATTCTGCTGGCCGCCGCACCCTGCACGGCCATGGTGTTTGTCTGGAGCCGCCTGACCGGCGGCGACCCGCTGTTCACGCTGTCACAGGTGGCGCTGAACGACAGCATCATGGTGATTGCCTTTGCGCCGCTGGTGGGCTTTTTGCTGGGCATCTCGGCCATCGTGGTGCCCTGGGACACGCTGCTGACGTCCGTGGTGCTGTACATCGTCATCCCGGTGATCCTGGCGCAGCTGCTGCGCAAAGCCTTGCTGAAAAATGGCGCAGCGGCGTTTGAGGCCACCATGGCCAAAATCGGCCCCTGGTCGATTGCCGCGCTGCTGGCGACGCTGGTGCTGCTGTTTGCCTTCCAGGGCGAGGCGATTCTGAAGCAGCCGCTGGTGATAGCCCTGCTGGCCGTGCCCATTCTGATCCAGGTGTTCTTCAACTCGGCGCTGGCCTATGGACTCAACCGCGCAGTGGGCGAGAAACACAGCGTCGCCTGTCCGTCAGCGCTGATTGGCGCCTCCAACTTTTTCGAGCTGGCCGTGGCCGCTGCCATCAGCCTGTTCGGCTTTAACTCCGGCGCTGCGCTGGCCACGGTGGTGGGCGTGCTGATCGAGGTGCCGGTCATGCTGCTGGTGGTCTATATCGTCAACCACAGCAAGGGCTGGTACGAACGCGGCGCGGCCGTGCAGCAATCCAGCAAAACCATCCGAGGCGCATGAACATGGCAAGCATCACGATTTATCACAACCCCGCTTGCGGCACTTCGCGCAACACCCTGGCCCTGATCCGCAACAGCGGTGCCGAGCCGGAAGTCATTGAATACCTGAAGACCCCGCCGACCAAGGTCCAGTTGCAGCAACTGCTCGCGGCCATGGGTATTGGCGCACGCGCCTTGCTGCGGGAAAAGGGCACGCCCTATGCCGAGCTGGGCCTTGCCGACGCGAAGTGGAGCGACGATGAACTATTGGACTTCGTGGTGCAGCACCCCATTCTGATGAACCGTCCGGTCGTGGTCACACCCCTGGGTACCAAGCTGTGCCGCCCCAGCGAGGCGGTGCTGGACATCCTGCCCGATCCGCAGCGCGCGGCCTTTAGCAAGGAAGACGGCGAAGCCGTGGTCAACGCGCAAGGCCAGCGCGTTTGAGGCAGCGCTGCCCAGCAACCTCGACGCTGGAAGCTGCCCGCCTGCGCACCATCCCCAACCAGAGCTTGGTGGCCAAGGCCTTTCTGGGGCTTGACGAGGCCCCCACCGCCTACTGCGAGTGCAGCGCGCCTCAGGCGGTCAATTCCCGCAGCGGCAGGGCCTGGGCTTGGCGCGCAGAGTGCGCAGCCAGCAGTTCGTCCCAGAACACAATCTCCAGCCGGCCGTCCAGGTGCTCCACCAGGGCGCTGCGGCTTTCCACCCAGTCGCCGTCATTGCAATACAGCGTGCCGTGGATGTCGCGCATTTCCGCGCGGTGGATGTGGCCGCACACCACACCGGCGTGGCCGCGGTGCTTGGCCTCGCGGGCCACGGCCACTTCAAAGTCGGTGACGTAATTCAGCGCGCTCTTGACCTTGCCCTTGAGGTACTGCGAGAGCGACCAATAGGGCAGGCCCATGCGCGCGCGCAGGCTGTTGAGGCTGCGGTTGAGCTTGAGCGTGAATTCATAGGCGTTGTCGCCCACATAGGCCAGCCATTTGGCGCACTGGATGACGCCGTCAAAGTAGTCGCCATGGGTGACCCAGAGCGAGACGCCCTGCGCCGTGGTGTGCACGGTATCGCGCTGCACCGTGATGTCGCCAAACTTGTGGCCGACAAAGCCGCGTGCAAACTCATCGTGGTTGCCCGGCACAAACACCACATGGCAGCCCTTGCGCGCGCGGCGCAGCAGCTTTTGCACCACGTCGTTGTGCGCCTGCGGCCAGAACCAGCGCCGGCGCAGTTGCCAGCCATCCACGATGTCACCCACCAGATACAGGTAGTCGCTGGAGTGGTGCTTCAAAAAGTCCAGCAGGGCCTCGGCCTGACAGCCTGCCGTGCCCAGATGGATGTCGGAGATGAAGACCGCGCGGTAGCGGATCTTGGGCGCATCCTCGTCCTGTGCGTCGCCGGGCTCTCCGGCAGCGCCCAGCAAGCCGCTGACCAGAACACCGGTCTCGGCGCGCATCAGGCCCCCAGAAAGTGTTTGCGGTAGCGCGAGGGCAGATCGGCAATGCGCATCAGCATGGGCAGGTCGGCACTGTTGAAATCCGGGTCCCAAGCCGGCGCGCCCAGCACCTTGGCGCCCAGGCGCAGATAGCCCTTGATCAACGCCGGTGGCTCCACATTCAAGGTGCTGTCCAGGCGCTCCACCGGCAGCGGCAGGCGCGGGCGCACATGGAAGTCGATCGGTGCCAGGTGCGTGGCCTGCAACTGGCGCCAGATGCTGGCCGCCACATCGCCGCTGACCACACCGTTGTGCAGCATGGGGATGCTGGCGCAGCCGATCATGGTGTCGAGCTGGTTGCGTGTCATGAACTCGGCCAGCGCCCCCCACAGCGCCATGATGACGCCGCCGTGCCGGTGCTCCGGGTGCACGCAGCTGCGGCCCAGCTCCACCATGCGCTCGCGCAGCATGCGCAGGCGGGTCAGGTCAAACTCGGTGTCGCTGTAGGTGCTGCCCACGCGCTTGGCCTGCACCGGCGTCAACACGCGGTAGGTGCCTATCACCTGTTGCGTGGCCTGGTCGCGCACCAGCAGATGCTCGCAGTAGTTGTCAAACAGGTCCACATCGTGACCGGCAACCGGCGTGTTCAGGCGCGCGCCCATCTCGCCGGCAAATACGTCAAAGCGCAATTTTTGTGCCGCGCGCACTTCGTCCTGGTGCTTGGCCCAGGACACTTCGATGCCGCCGGGCTGTGCTTTGGGCGCGGCCGGGCGGGTCGCAATAAGGGGCTGCGCAACAACGCTGTCGCGCATGATCAAGGTGTGTTCATTCATGGTGTTCATGCCCGAAATTGTCCAAACACTGCATGACCCGTTCGTGGCAGGACCATGAAGAATTGATGACAACGCGGTCACCCCTTCGTCCACCGTGTGCCCATTGCAGCCATCGGCGACCGAGTCGAGCGGTCCTCCAGAGGCGCGGCTCGGGATGCCACAGCAGACGTCTAAGCGGATCGCTTTCATCACCCGAAACATATTTGAAAAACGTACCAAGTTTGGTACCATTCAGCATGGATAGAAAAACAACTCCAACGTTGGGGGCGCGGTTCTTTAGAACGGACGCCGGCGGTGAGCCACTGCGCGACTGGTTGAAAAGCTTGCCAGTCATTGATCGCAAGTCCATCGGTGAAGACATCAAGACTGTTCAATTCGGATGGCCATTGGGGATGCCGTTGGTTGATCACCTAGAAAGCGGTATTTGGGAGGTTCGCAGCAGGCTTGGCACCCGCATCGCTCGCGTGCTATTTGCACTCGATGGCGACACCATGGTGCTGTTACATGGCTTCATCAAGAAAGAACAGAAGACGCCAAAGCAGGAACTGGATTTGGCGAAGGATCGACTCAAACAACTGAAGAGGGTGAAATGAAAAAACAAAACCTGGGAAGCGACTTCGATGACTTCCTCGCTGAGGAGGGCATGCTTGAAGAAGTAACTGCTGTGGCGGTAAAACGGGTCATCGCTTGGCAAATCGAGCAGGAGATGAGCGCTCAAAAGATAACGAAGACCGCGATGGCCAAGAAGATGAGGACCAGTCGCGCGTCTCTCAACCGCTTACTTGACGAGAACGATACCAGCCTGACCTTGACCACATTGGCCGGTGCTGCCGCCGCGCTGGGCCGTCGAATCAAACTGGAGCTGGCACCAGCCTGATCGCTGCCGTTGAACATCAAGCCCCCGCTTGCATAGCCGTTCCCTACGCCGCAGCGCGCGCGCGAACGGCCGACGCCCCCAACACCCGCGCCAGCCACAGGCTGGCAATCACCAGCGGCAGCGCAATGCCGAAGGACCAGCGGATGCCGAAGCCCTGCGCCACAAAGCCCAGCAGGGGTGGCGCCAGCAGGAAGGAGACGAAGGCGGTTTGCGCCAGCGAGGCCACGTTCACCGTGGACGGCCGGTCGGTGCGCTGGGCGGCGGCTGACATGGCCAGCGGGAAGATGGCGCTGCTGCCCACACCCAAGAGCGCAAAGCCCAGCAGAGACACCCAGGGCGATGGGGACACCGCCACCAGCACATCGCCCAGCGCCAGCACGCTGAGCAGTGCGCGCGCCACAAACACCGGACTGTGGCGCTCGACAAAGCCATCGGCAAAGTAGCGCATCAGGGCCTGCGCGGCAGCGCCGCTGGCCACGGCCACACCACCCCAAAACGCCGATACACCAAACACATCGCGCATGTAGATGGCAGACCAGTCAAAGCCCGCGCCTTCGAGCACCATGGCCGGCAGCGTCACCACCACCAGCACCAGAATCGCGGCCGAGGGTGTGGCAAAGCGCGGCGGCTGGGCATCGGCATGGCTGTGGTCGGCCTCGCGCACAGGGGCGGCCTCGAACTTGCCCAGCAGCAGCACCGTGGCCGCCATGCACAGCAGCACCACGCCCGCCAGATGCAGTTGCGGGCTGACACCCAGGTAGGCCATGAGCGCACCCATGGCCGAGGCGCTGAAGAAGCCGATGCTCCAGAAGGCATGCGAGCGGTTCATGATGCGCCGCCCGCTGAGGTGCTCCACGCGGTCGGCCTCCAGATTCACCACCACTTCCACCGCCCCCACCAGAATGCCGGCGGGGAACAGACAGGCAAACATCACCAGCGGCGTGGGCGCATGCGCGGCGGCGGCATAAAACAGCGGCAAGGCGGGCAGCAGCCCCAGCAGGGTGCGGCGGTGGCCCATGCGCTCGATGACATGCGCGCCAAAGGTCAGCGAAATCAAGGTACCGGCGGCCACACCAATCAGCGCCAGGCCGAGTGCACCCTCGCCCACACCCATGGCGCGTTGAATTTCTGCCAGGCGCGGAAAAAAGCCGCCCATGCAAAACGAATACAAAAAGAAACAGGCAAACACGCGGCGGTGCTGCGGCATGGACAGGCTCAGGCGCCACAGCAAGGAGTTCGACAAACTCACGCAGCAGCCTTGTTGCGCGACTTCCAGGCGCCGACCAGGATCACCAGACCGGGGATCAGAATCATGGCCCAGATGATCTTGTCCAGATGCAGCTTGACCCAGGGAATGTTGCCGAAGAAGTAACCGATGCTGATGATGCCCACCACCCACAGCGCGCCGCCCAGCACATCAAACAGCATGAAGCGCGCGCGCGTCATCTGCGCCACGCCGGCCACAAAGGGTGCAAAGGTGCGCAAAAAAGGCATGAAGCGCGCCGCCACCAGGGTGATGCCGCCGTATTGTTCGTAAAACGCATGGGCCTGGTTAAAGGCCTTCTTGTTGAACCAGCGCGAGTCCTCCCACTGGAACACCTTGGGGCCTATGAAGCGGCCAATCGTGTAATTGCTCTGGTTGCCCAGAATGGCCGCCGCCAGCAGCAGGCCCACCGCCCAGCCGTAATGCATCAGCCCGGTGCCGCACATAGCGCCCACCACAAACAGCAGCGAGTCGCCCGGCAAAAACGGCATGACCACCACACCGGTCTCGACAAAAATAATCAAAAACAGCAGCGCGTAGACCCACAGGCCGTAGCTTTGGATGAACAGCTCCAGATGCTTGTCCACATGCAGGATGAAATCGAGAAGTTGGGGAAGAAAGTCCATAGCGGACGATTATCCCTGCGCCGCGTGACCGACACGCAGCGCCCTAAAATGCCCCGGTGAACGACACCCACCTCCCCTCCTCCTCCCCCCGCCGCCCCATCCGTGACCTGCCCGACGAGTTGATCAGCCAGATTGCGGCCGGCGAGGTGGTGGAACGCCCGGCCTCCGTGGTGCGCGAACTGGTGGACAACGCGCTGGACGCCGGTGCCACGCAGATCACGGTGCGCCTGCTGGCCGGCGGCGTGCGCCTGATCAGTGTGGAAGACGACGGCCTGGGCATTCTGCGCGAGGAGTTGCCCATTGCCTTTCGCCGCCATGCCACCAGCAAGATCGGCAGCCTGCAGGATCTGGAGTCGGTGGCCACCATGGGCTTTAGAGGCGAGGCGCTGGCCGCCATCAACGCCATTGCCGACTGCGCCATCCTGTCGCGCGCCGAGGGCGTGAGTGAGGCCTATCTGCTCGACGGCCGCACCGGCGAGCTGCGCCCTGTGGCACGCAGCACCGGCACCACGGTCGAGGTAAAGGAGCTGTTTTACAGCACCCCGGCACGCCGCAAGTTTTTGAAGACTGACGCCACCGAGCTGGCGCATTGCATCGAGTCCGTGCGCCGCCACGCCCTGGCCCGCCCGGACGTGGGCTTTGCGATCTGGCACGAAGGCAAGCTGGTGGAGCAGTGGCGCAAATGGGTCGTCACGGCCCCGGGCTTGGGCACCGGTGCCGACCTGGACAGCGTGAGCACCGAGCACCTGGACGCGCTGGACCAGCGCCTGCGCGATGTGCTGGGCGAAGACTTTGTGGCGCGCAGCGTGCGCGTCAACTGGTCGGGCCGCAAACCCTCGCAACTGCCCGACAGTGATGCCGCACCCGGCTTTCGCGTCTGGGGCCGTGCCGGCATACCGGACGCCGCACGCTCCCGCGCCGACCAGCAGTTTGCCTATGTGAACGGCCGCTTTGTGCGCGACAAGGTCATCACCCATGCGGGCCGCAGCGCCTACGAAGACGTGCTGCACGGCCACCGCCAGCCGGTCTACGCGCTCTACCTGGCCATGGACCCAACGCGCGTGGATGTGAACGTACACCCGACCAAGATCGAGGTGCGCTTCCGCGACAGCCGCGAGGTGCACCAGGCCATCCGCCATGCCGTCGAAGACGCGCTGGCCGTGCCCAGGGCGCAGGCGGCGGCGGACGCAGCGGCTGCAGCGGGGAGCGGCGATAGCGCTGATGCACAGGCGCCAGGCACAGGCAATGCCAGCAGTTCGGCGTTCGACAGCCGGGGCGGCGCCACGCCAACTGCCAGCGCCTTCGGACTGACACCCACCCGCACACCGGCCACGCCCCTGTACTCCGCGCAACCCGGCATGCAGTTCGGCAGACAGCCCGAAGGCGGCCACCGCGTCAGTGAACTCGGCGCGTTGTGGCAGCGCAGTGACAACGCAACACCCACCGAACAGGCCAATCCCTGGGCTGAGCCAAGCACAGACCCAGGAGTCCGGGCGGCAGAGCGCTTTGCGCAGGGAAAGGAGGAGCCTGCGCAGCAGGCGGGGGACACGGAGCAAAGCGCTCTGCCGCCCGGGCTCCGGCCCGGAGAAGGTGAAAGTCCCAGCGCAGACACGGTTGCCTCCAATACAGTGGCCCAGCCGCAAGACCACTGGCCCCTGGGCCGCGCCCTCGCGCAATTGCAAGGCGTCTACATCCTGGCGGAAAACGCCCAGGGCCTCATCGTGGTGGACATGCATGCCGCGCACGAACGCATCGTTTACGAACGGCTCAAAAACCAGCTGGGCAGTGCCAGCACCGCCCAGGGCCTGCTGCAAGGCCTCGCCAGCCAACCCCTGCTCATCCCCATGACCTTTGCCGCCACCCCCATCGAGGTGGCCACCGCCGAGGCCCACACCGAAACCCTGCACCGCCTGGGCCTGGAAATCACCCCCTTCTCGCCCAAAACCCTGGCCGTTCGCGCCGTGCCCAGCGCCCTGGCGCAAGGCGATGCCGTCGAACTGGCGCGCAGCGTGCTGGCTGAACTGGGCCAACACGAAGCCAGCACCGTCATCCAGCGCGCGCAAAACGAACTGCTCGCCACCATGGCCTGCCACGGCGCGGTGCGCGCCAACCGCCGCCTCACCATCGAAGAAATGAACGGCCTGCTGCGCGACATGGAAGCCACCGAACGCAGCGACCAGTGCAACCACGGCCGCCCCACCTGGCGCCAGATCAGCCTGCGCGATCTGGACGCACTGTTCCTGCGGGGGCGCTAGTGCGCATCCGGGCCGGCAGGGCGATTCAAACAACCTCTATTTCCAGGTGAACAACACGATGCAAGACAACCCACAGTGCTGTGGCACAGCCAGCCTCCACAATCCGCCGCAGGCCGCGGGAGCCCGGGCATGAACGACCTTCAATTGCATGCCGACTGGACCCTGCGCTGCGTGGTCGACAGCAACAGCCTGGAATGGCAAGCGTCCCCCTCCCCCCTGGTGCAGCGCCGCTTGCTGGAGCGCGATGGCGGCGAGGTGGCGCGGGCAAGCTCCATCGTGCGCTACCAGGCCGGCGCCCGCTTTGATGCGCACACGCACGCGCTGGGGGAAGAAATCCTGGTGCTCGATGGGACGCTGAGCGACGAATGGGGCCACTACGGACCCGGCACCTACGTGAAGAACCCACCGGGCTCCAGCCACGCGCCTTTCTCGGACGCGGGCTGCACCTTGTTCGTCAAGCTCCGGCATCTGGCGCCTGAAGACAGCGAGCGGGTCGTGGTGGATACCCGCCAGTCACCCTGGTACCGCGGCATGGTGGAGGGACTGACGGTCATGCCCCTGTCGGAGTGGGGCACGCGGCATACCGCGATGGTGCGCTGGGCACCGGGCACTTATTTCAACCCCCACCGGCATTACGGCGGCGAGGAGATTCTGGTGGTCGAGGGTGTGTTTAGCGATGAGCACGGGCGCTACCCCGCAGGCAGCTGGATACGCAGCCCCCACCTCAGCCAGCACCAGCCGTTCAGCGAGGAAGGCTGCTTGATCCTGGTGAAAACCGGCCATCTGCTGGACTGAGGCCGGCGGTATGCCTGCGCTGCGTTCCTTGCGATCCACCCGGGCCGTGGTCTGGTTCAAACGCGATTTGCGCGTGCACGACCATGCGCCCCTGCTGGCCGCCTTGTCGCACACCGACGCATTGGCCCTTTTTGTGATCGAACCCGAGTGGCTGCAAAGCCCCGAATGCGATGCCAGCCATGTGGACTTTGCGCTGGCTTGTCTGGCCGAGTTGCGCGCGGCGCTGGCACTGCGCAAGCTGCCCCTGCTGGTGCGTGTGGGTTCTGCGCTGCAGGTGCTGGCCGGGCTGCATGCCGAGTTGCAGTTCACCCACCTGCTCAGCCACGAAGAAACCGGCCCGGGCTGGTCTTACACCCGCGACCAGCAGGTAGCGCGCTGGTGCGCCTCACAAGCCCTGGTCTGGCAGGAATTTACGCAAACGGGCGTGGTGCGCAGGCTGGGCAGCCGCTCCGGTTGGGCCAGGCGCTGGCAGGCGCGCATGGATGCGCCCTTGCACCTGCTGCAGGGGGACTTTGTCGCGGCGCCGGTGACGGACCCCAGCGATCTGCCCACCCTGGCCAGCCTGGGCCTGAGCCCCCATGGCAAGACACTGCAAGCGCCGGGCGAAAAAGCCGCGCGGCGCACCTTGCGCAGCTTTTTGCAAGAGCGCAGCTACGACTACCGCAAGGCACTTTCGAGCCCCCTGACGGCCGAAGCCGGCTGCAGCCGTCTGAGCCCCCATTTGGCCTTTGGCACGGTCTCCCTGCGCACGGTGCACCAGGCCACCGAAGTGGCCATCGCCAGCACCCCCGACCGCACACTGGCCTATGCCTTGCGCGGCTTTGCCGGGCGCCTGCGCTGGCATTGCCACTTCATGCAAAAGCTGGAAGACGAACCCGGCATTGAATTCAACAACTTTGCCCGCGCCTACGACGGGCTGCGCGAGGAGGCCTTCAACCATGCCCACTTTGATGCCTGGTGCCAGGGCCGCACCGGCTACCCCATGGTGGACGCCTGCATGCGCTCGCTGGTGGCCACCGGCTGGCTCAACTTCCGCATGCGGGCCATGCTGGTCAGCTTTGCCAGCTACCACCTGTGGCTGCATTGGCGGCAAACGGGAACCTTTCTGGCGCGCCAGTTTCTGGACTATGAGCCCGGCATTCACTGGAGCCAGATGCAAATGCAAAGTGGCACCACCGGCATCAACACGCTGCGCATGTACTCGCCCACCAAACAGGCCCAGGACCAGGACCCGCAGGGCGTGTTCATACGCCGCTGGCTGCCCGAGCTGGCCCGCGTGCCGCTGCCCTATCTGGCCGCGCCGTGGAAGATGGACATCAGCGTGCAACGCATGGCCGGCTGCCTGATTGGCAGCGACTACCCCGCCCCCATCGTGGATGACAAGCAGGCCATGCAGGCCGCCAAAGACCGCATGTACGGCCTGCGCCAAAGCACCGAGGCCCGCCAGGAAGCCGGGCTTGTGCAGGAGCGGCACGGCTCGCGCAAAAGCGGCTTGCCGCCGACCGGGCAGCGGCGTAAAGCCGCCCCACCCGCCCCCTCACCCCAGGGCGACCTGTTCGCCTGACTTGCGGCACCACTCCCATGAAAAACGATTTCAAAGGCAACAAACAATTTCTGCCCAGCAAGCTGTGCGCGGTGTGCGGCCGCACCATGACCTGGCGCAAATCCTGGGCCAAAAACTGGGAATCGGTGCTGGTGTGTTCTGACGCCTGCCGCGCCAAAAAGAAGCCTGCGCTGCGGGGTGCGACAACATGACGCAGGCCGCACGCACAGCCGGCCGCGCCACTGCACCGGCACTGCCCTTGAAGGTGCGCAAGCTGGTGCTGGTGCTGGGTGACCAGCTCGATGCCCACGCCACGGCGCTGCAGGATTTTGATCCCACGCAAGACCTGGTGTGGATGGCCGAGGTGGCACAAGAGGCCACCCATGTGTGGTCGGCCAAACAGCGCATTGCCGTGTTCCTGAGCGCCATGCGCCACTTTGCCGAAGAATTGCAGGCGCACGGCCTGCCGCTGCTCTACACAAGGCTGGACGATGCCGCCAACCGGGGCACCCTGGCCCTGCAGCTGGAGCTGGCCATCACGCAGCTGCAACCCAGCGCCCTGGTGCTGACCGCGCCCGGCGATTGGCGCGTGCTGCAAAGCCTGCGGGCCATTGCCAGCGCGCACCAACTGCCGCTGGAGCTGCGCGATGACACGCACTTCTTCAGCACCGTGCGCGAGTTTGCCGCCTATGCCAAGGACCGCAAACAACTGCGTCTGGAGTACTGGTACCGCGCCCTGCGCCAGCAGCACGGCATCCTGATGGACGGCAAAGACCCGGTGGGCGGGCAATGGAACTTTGATGCCGACAACCGCGAATCCTTCGGCAAGGCCGGACCGCAAAACCTGCCGCCCCCCACGCGCTGCGCGCCGGACGCCATCACACGGGATGTCATCGCGCTGGTCAACACGCGATTTGCCGACCACCCCGGCACGCTGCACAGCTTTGGCTGGCCGGTCACCCGCACCCAGGCGCTGCAGGCCTTGCAGACCTTCATCCAGGAGCGCCTGCCGCTGTTTGGCCAATACGAAGACGCCATGTGGGCCGGCGAAGCCTGGCTCTACCACTCGCAGCTGAGTTGCGCGCTCAACCTCAAGCTGCTCAATCCGCGCGAAGTGGTGCAGGCAGCCGAAGACGCTTACCGCGCCGGCCATGCGCCGCTGGCGGCGGCAGAGGGCTTCATCCGGCAAATACTGGGCTGGCGCGAATATGTGCGGGGCATTTACTGGACCCACATGCCCGACTACCTAGAGCGCAATGCGCTGAACGCACAGGCCGATCTGCCGGCCTGGTACTGGACCGGACAGACCCCTATGGCATGCCTGCACGATGCCCTGCAACAAACCCTGGAACATGGCTACGCCCACCACATCCAGCGCCTGATGGTGACCGGGCTGTATGCCCTGCTGCTGGGGGTGAAACCGCAGGCCGTGCATGCCTGGTACCTGGCTGTGTATGTGGATGCCGTGGAGTGGGTGGAGCTACCCAACACCCTGGGCATGGGCCAGTTTGGCGATGGCGGCTTGATGGCCAGCAAGCCCTATGTGGCCAGCGGCAAATACATCCAGCGCATGGGCAATCACTGCAAGGGCTGCCGCTACGACCCGGCGCAGTCCACAGGCGCCAGCGCCTGCCCGTTCACCACGCTGTACTGGGACTTTCTGATGCGCCACGAAGCGCTGCTGAAGAAGAATCCGCGCATGGCCATGCAGCTCAAAAATCTGGGCCGCCTGGAGCCGCAGGCGCGCGAAGCAATCACCAGCCAGGCCCACGCGCACCGGCAAGCGGTGCTTTGAATCTACCCTGCCATGGGCCGTATTCTCGTGGCCGGAAAGATACTGCCGGTTCGATTACGCCGGCTAACAGCAGAAATGTGCGGCTGTTTTGGGGCAATGGATTAACTTCGCATTGCAACAACAGGAATTGATGGGATATCGGCCTGTCATGAATCTCAAGGGCTGGAAGCGGGTCTTGAAATAAGTCCGGTATTTGCCGATCGAAGGTTTCATACCTGCATGTGCTTGCGCAGGAGGGGTAAGGGCGAGCTCCTCATGGTGGAGTACCACAAATCGTCGCCCGCCCTTACCCCTCCTGCTTACAGCTGCGTTGCTGCGTTCGTAAGGACATACCAATACCGGGTGTTGGTACGCTGCACGGCGCATGGGTAGGCAAGCGTTTCGTTTGCAATGGTTCGCCATTGATTCATCTGGCCACCCTATGCGCTGAACTTGGTTCATGCCCCATCCGTGCTCGGAGGCTGATCGGCCGCTTCCATCCATGGCAAGCCCGTGAAGCATGCGTGACAGCGTTGTCACCGAAGCTTCACACAACCGAACTATATTTTTGTGTTGAACCAGCCTGCGCGCTGGCACGCCCGCCCCAGGCCTTTGCCGGCTCACCACCCATGCCCCTCCCGTTTGCGCCGTCCCGCTTGCTCGCCTTGACACTGCCGCTGCTCCGCGCGCTGGGCCTGTGCCTGTTGCTGGCCACTTTGGGTGCCTGCTCTGCGCGGCACCTGATTATTCAAAGCATGGCCAACGAACTGGCCTCACAAGGCCAGGCGCCGGAGGACGATCTGGTGCTGGCACGCGAGGCCAGTGCCTTCTACCTCAAGCTGAGCGAGTCGCTGCTGCGCGAAGTGCCCGACAACGCCGCCTTGTCCGAAGCCGTGGCCACCGGCTTTACCCAATACGCCTATGCCTTTGTGGCCTTCGATGCCGAGCGCCTGGACGCACGCGATGCCAAAGCCGCACAGCTGCTGCGCGAACGGGCGGCGCGCCTGTACGCACGCGCGCACCGCCACGCCATGGCGGCGCTCGAACGCGCACAGCCCGGTTTTCGCAAGGCACTGGAGAGCAGCCGCGCCAGCGACTGGCCGCAACTCAAAAATGAGCAAATCGGCCTGGCCTACTGGGCCGCTGCGAGTTGGGGTGGCCTGATCTCCCTGTCCAAAGACAACCCCGACACCGTGGCCGATTTGCCGCTGGCTGTGCGCCTGGCCCAGCTGGCCTACGCCAGGCAGCCCGCGTATGGCGAGGGTGCGCTCGCCGGCCTGATGGCTAGCTTGGAAGCAGCCCGCCCCGGCGGCTCCAGCACACAAGCCCTGTCCTACTTTGACCAGGCTATTGCCTTGGGGGGCCAACACCATGCCGGCCCGCTGGTGGCCAAGGCCGAGGGCGTAGCCTTAGCCGCAGGCGACCGCGCGGCCTTCGACGCCCTGTTGCGCCAGGCCCTGGCCGTATGCGCCGCACACCCCGGCATGCAAAACGCCGTGATGCGCGAACGCGCGCTCTGGCTACTCGCCACCGCCGACGATTTGTTTTAACCCGCCCTTACCTCTCGCTGATCACACCATGTCCAAACTGACTGCCGCCCTCCTGCTCGCCCTGACCGTGTTGACCAGCCCGTTGGCTGGTGCGGCCGATCTGCAATTGCGGATGGGCACGCTGGCACCGAAGAATTCGCTCTACCACCGCCAGCTGCTGGAGGTGGGTGAAGCCTGGCGCGAAGCCCAGGGCGGCGGCGCCAAGACCATGGTCTACCCCGACGGCAGCCAGGGTGGCGAAGCAGAAATGGCGCGGCGCATGCGCATAGGCCAGTTGCAGGGCGCCCTGCTGTCAGTGGTGGGGCTGCGCGAGATTGAGCCTTCGATTACCGCGCTGCAAAACCTGCCCCTGCTGTTTCGCAGCTGGGAAGAGCTGGACTATGTGCGCGAAAAAATGCGCCCGGCCATGGAGAAGAAATTTCTGGACAAGGGGTTTGTGGTGCTGGGCTGGGGCGACGCCGGCTGGGTGCGCTTTTTCTCCAAGGACGCTGCGGTGCGACCGGACGACTACAAGCGCCTGAAGTTTTTTGCCTGGGGCTCGGAACAGGAGCAGCAATCCATCATGAAGAGCCTGGGCTACACGCCGGTGCCACTGGAGACGGCCGACATCCTGCCCTCCATACAGACCGGCATGATCAACGTGGTGCCCTCCACGCCCTACTTCGCCCTGGCCAGCCAGATCTACAACACCGCGCCGCACATGCTGGAGATCAACTGGTCGCCCATCGTCGGTGCGCTGGTGGTGACCACCAAGGCCTGGGACGCGATGAGCCCGGCAGGGCAGGCCAGCTTGCGCGCCGCCGGCGACAAGGCCGGCCTGCAGATGCGCACGCAGGCCCGCAAGGAAGTGGACGAAGCAGTGGACGCGATGAAAAAGCGCGGGCTGATCGTGCACAAGCCCAATGCGGCCGAGATGCAGGAATGGAACACCCTGGCGGAAACGCTGTACCCGCGCATACGCGGCAGCATGGTGCCGGCTGACACCTTTGACGAGGTGTTCAAGCACGTGAAGGCCTACCGCGCCTTGTCGACCAAATGAGCGTGTTGCAGAAGCTCAAGGGCTTGCGCCGCCTGGACGAAGTGCTGGCTGCCCTGGCGCTAGTGCTGATGGGGCTGATTCCCCTGATCGAGATTCTGGTGCGCCCCTGGGCCGGCAGCGGCGTGCAAAACGCGCCCGTCATCGTGCAGCACCTGGGCCTGGTGATGGCCATGCTGGGCTCGGTGGTAGCCCTGCGCCACGGCCACCTGAGCAGCTTTGGCAAGGGCTTTGCATCGACCCGGCATCCGCGCCTGACGGCCGCCAGCCAGTGGTACGGCAGGCTGTTTGCAGCCCTGGTCTGCGGCCTGCTGTGCATGGCCAGCTGGCAGCTGGTGGACAGCGAACGCCAGGTGGCGCAAACCCTGGCCTACGGCATTCCGGTGTGGTGGCTGCAGGCTGCCATGCCGCTGGGCTTTGCACTGCTGGGCCTGCAACTGGGCGCGCAAGGTTTGAGCTCCCCGGTTCAGAAACTTGCCGGCGCCCTGCTGCCCATGCTGGCGGGCTTGCTGTTGGCCTGGCAGTGGGATGGCAGCGCCTTGCCCGTCTGGCCTGCCGTCATCGCGCTGCTGGCTGCGCTGGTGTTCGGCGCACCGATCTTTGCCGTGCTGGGCGCGCTGGCGCTGGCGCTGTTCTGGCAGGACGCACTGCCCCTGGCCTCGATTGCCCTCTCGCATTACCAGATCACCGTCAACCCCTCGCTGCCCGCCCTGCCCCTGTTTACGCTGGCCGGTCTGGTGTTTGCGCGCACCGGCGCGGCAGAACGTCTGGGTGCCGTGTTTGTCGCGCTGTTTGGCGGCGGTGCCACCGGCACGGTGGTGGCCAGTGCGGTGCTGTGCTCGGCCTTCACCGCCTTTACCGGCGGCAGCGGCGTCACCATTCTGGCACTGGGCGGCCTGTTGCTGCCACTGCTGCGCAACGCGGGTTTCCCGGAGCAGCGCGGCATCAGCCTGGTGACCAGCGCCAGCGCCTTGGGCGTGCTGCTGGCACCTTCGGTGCCGCTCATCATGTACGCCATCATTGCGCGCGTACCCATCAACACCATGTTTCTGGCCGGGCTATTGCCGGCCGCCATCATGGTGCTGTTCCTGCTGGTGTTGGGTGGCTACCTCAGGCGCCCGGCGACGGTGGCAATCGCAGGCACCGCTTCCGCCAACGCGCCTGTGCAACCGGCAAAGACGCCTGCACACCCCGGCGTGGCAAGCGCCTTGTGGGCTGCAAAGTGGGAGGTGCTGGCACCCTTCGTTGCCATTGGCGCGCTGGTCAGCGGCCTGGCCACTCCCACCGAGAGTGCGGCCATCGCTGCGGCCTACGCCATCCTGACCCAGGTGCTGGCGCACCGCGAACTGGGCTGGCGCAAACTGGCCCAGGCCTTGAGCGACTGCACCCAGATCATCGGCGGCGTGATGCTGATTCTGGGTATGGCGCTGGGCCTGACCAACTACCTGATTGACGCCGGCATTCCGGACGCGGCCATCACCTGGGTGCAGGGCGTGATACCCAACAAATGGGTGTTCCTGCTGGTGCTCAATGGGTTTCTGTTTGCCGCCGGTGCGCTGATGGAAATCTTTGCCGCGCTGGTGGTGCTGGTTCCCCTGCTGCTGCCCGTGGCACTGAGCTATGGCATAGACCCGGTGCACTTCGGCATCATCTTTCTGGCCAATATGGAGCTGGGCTTTTTGTGCCCGCCGGCCGGCATGAACATCTACTTTGCCTCGGCCATGTTTGACAAACCGGTGCGCTATGTGGCGGCGTCCGTGCTGCCGGCCCTATTGGCGATCTTTCTGGGCACCATGGCGATTGCGCTGGTGCCGGCCACCGCTACCTGGCTGCCCACATGGGTGCTGGGCAGCAGCCCCAAATAAGGTTGGGCTACTGCGACAGTTTTTTCGGTTTGCACTCAAAGCAAAAAAACATCAGGCCGTTCAAAAAACGGTGGATGGCTCCATTGCTTCTGAGCTTGTGCTGCCCGCATTTGAGGCAGCTTCTGAACTCACCGTTGGCACCCATGCCCTGAAAAGGCGAGCCACCCTCTTTGGCGGTGTAACGCAGGCCGGTGGCGGCGATTTCGTTGGGCGCGGAAGTGTACATGCAGGTCCCGTTCAGGAAGTGAATCAGCAAATTGTGTGGCACCTTCATTTCAGTTGCATGACACCCTTTTCCCGCCTCCGGCAATGCGCTTGCAAAACGGTATATATCGTATATATTGTTAGCTTGATTTACTCAAGCATGCGAAAGTTCCCGTGATGTCTACCGAGGTTTTTGTGTGGTGGTTTTTGCTCTGCATGGTGAGTGCGCTCAACGTGCTGGCGCTGAGCTTTTCTGCGCGCGTGCTGTGGCAAAAACACGGCGTCATGCCTGCCGAGGTGTATGCGTCGCGCAGACTGCAACTGATGCTTTCCGCCGGCTATGTGCTGGGCTGCGCCTACCGCTCCGCACTGCCGGTGTTTGATGTGCAGCGCATGTGTCTGTTTGATTCCTGGCTGTCGAGCGTGATGGTGGGCCGCTCGGTAGCCACGGTTGCCGAGCTGTGCTTTGTGACGCAGTGGGCACTGCTGATGCGTGAGATTTCGCAAGCCACGCAAAGCAAGCCAGGGCGACTGGCATCCCTGGCGGTTTTGCCGCTGATTGCCATCGCCGAGACCTGCTCCTGGTATTCGGTGCTGACCACCTCCAACATCGGCCATGTGATCGAAGAGTCGCTGTGGGGCGTCTCTGCCGCGTTGCTGGTCTTCAGTCTGCTGTCCCTGTGGCCGCGCGCCAGCGCCAGGCTGCGCCCCATGCTGCTGCTGATGTGCCTGACCGGCCTTGCCTACGTGGCCTTCATGTTTCTGGTGGATGTGCCCATGTACTGGTCGCGCTGGGTGGCCGATGAAGCCAGTGGTCGCCACTACCTGAGTCTGAGCCAGGGCGTGCTCGACACCTCGGGGCGCTGGGTGGTGTCGCAGCAGTGGCAGACCTGGAAGAGCGAGGTGGTGTGGATGTCTCTGTATTTCAGCATTGCCGTATGGCTGAGCATTGCCTTCATCCACACGCCGGCATTGCAGCGCCAGAACGACGGCGATGTCATCACCTTTTCATAAGCCGCCACTACCGTTAACCTTTTTACTTGAACAAGAAGATGGATATGAACCATTCCACCAACACCCTAAAGCGCCGCTGGCGCATCACGCTTGCCGTGCTGAGCCTTTTTGCCCTGGTAACCAGGCACTACCCCTTGCACAAGCCGGAGCACGTCGGCATGTTTGCAGGCTCCCTGCTGCAGCGCGGAGACTGGGACCACTGAGAGCCCCCGCGCATGGCCAGGTGTTGGCGGTTGGCTAATCGGCGCTGACCTCTTCTTCATCGAGGTCCGCCGCATCCAATTCCTCTTCTTCGCTTTCCATCACCGCAATTTCTGCACACTGCACTGCGTTGAGTTGGTGGCGATAGGCCTTGAAGGCGTGCAACTCCACGGCCTCGTCATCACCCTCGTCATCGGCCGCTGCGGCAGCCAGATGCTGCTTTGCAGCTTCGGCGAAGTAGTGGGCTGCCCTGCGGTGGTAGTCACCAACGGTTTCAAAGTCTTCCTCTGTCGCCTCCACCGGCTGACCGTGTGTGGAATCAATCTGGATCTCTTGCATGGTTTCGTAGTTCATAAGAGCCTCGCAAAGTGGGTCATCACGGCAAAGCGCCGCAGCAACATGATTGCGCGGCGACATGTACATCCCGTGACAGGCTCTCGCACAAACAACCTGCCATTGCACGTGGGAATTCCGCCGGTAATCAAGCCGTCACGGGAGAGTGCTCGAATAGGTACAACCACACAAAGGGCCTTCGCATGACACATCCAACTCGACGCAGTTTTCTCACCACCATGGCCGCCATGGGTGGCAGCGCAACACTGGCCGCCTGTGGCGGCTCGAACTACACCCCGGCGCAATTTCGCTATGGCGTGGCCAGCGGCGACCCGCTGGCCACCAGCGTCATCCTGTGGACCCATGCCAAGCGCCCCAACCTGGAAGGCGATGTCTACCTGAATTGGCAAGTGGCCAGCGACGCCACATTCAATTCCATCGTCAGTTCCGGCAACGTGATCGCCACCATCGCAGCGGGCAATACCGCCAAGGTGGATGCCACCGGCCTGGCACCGGACAACACCTATTTCTATCGTTTCGGGGACGAGAGCGGGGTTTACTCTGCAGTAGGAACCACGCGCACCCTGCCTTCGGCCAGTGCGAGCTCGGTCAAATTTGCGGTGTTCTCCTGCACACTGTATTCGGCCGGCTTCTTCAATGTGTATGACAGCGCCGTGAATTCGGGAGCGCAGTTTGCCATCCACCTGGGTGACTACATTTATGAATACGGCTCGGACCCGGCCAAGTTCGGCAACACCGTGGTCAGCGACCCCGCCAACCCCGCCACCAGCACCACGACGGCCGTCGGCCTGGGCCGCGTGGTCACACCGGCCAACGACATCGTCAGCCTGAACGACTACCGCACGCGCTACGCGCAATACCGGCTGGATGCCAACCTGCAGGCCCTGCACGCCAAGATGCCCTGGATCACGATCTGGGACGACCATGAATTTGCCAACAACGCCTACATGGATGGCGCACAAAACCACGATCCTCTGACACAAGGCACTTGGACTGCCCGCAAAGCCGTGGCCGCACAGGCTTACCACGAGTGGATGCCCATCCGCACACCGGATGTCAGCAACCTGCTGAAGATCTACCGCAAGTTTGACTTCGGCACCCTGTTCAGCCTGCACATGCTGGACACGCGCATTGAAGGGCGCACCAAACAGGTTTACGGCTATTACGGCGACCCGTTTGACGCCCATGTGCAGCCCTATGCCTGGGCCGACTATGCGGCCGGCCTGACGCCCGTGAGCGGTGTCTACCCCGATGCCGCCAACAAGATGATCAGCAACACCCAGTTCAACTGGCTGACCGGCAATATCGCTACAGCCACCACCACCTGGCAGATCATCGGCAACCAGGACATCATGGCCAAACTGTGGTACCCGCAGTCCGTTGTCGCTGCCTTTGCCAACGGCCCGGCAGCTTTCAGCACGGCGGTCGGTACCTACCTGGCCGGCCCACGCACCGAATTCAAAATCCCGATCAATATGGACTCCTGGGACGGCTATCCGATCCAGCGTGAAACCCTGCTGCAAACCATCAAGGCCACCGGAAAAAAACTGGTGGTGTTGTCGGGGGACTCGCACAACGCGTGGTTCAACAACCTCAAGTCACTGGATGGAACCAGCCAGATCGGTGTTGAATTTGCCACCACGTCCGTGACGGCACCGGGCTACGAAAGCGCAGGCCTGGGCGGCCTGGCCTCGACCATTGACGGCAGCAGCCCTTCGATTGCCAACACCAACGGCACCGGCTTTGGCTTGCTCAGCGACGTCAACTACTCCGACACCATCCGCCGCGGCTACTTGCTGATGACGGTGACCGCCGCCAACGTCAAGGGTGAGTTTGTGTTTGTGGACAACATCAAAACAAAGTCGTATGCCGCATCGGTCGGCAAGACCGTGACCGTGGCGGCGTCCAACCTGGCAGTCAGCTACAGCTAGCGAACTGACCGCCCCTCAATATGTGCCACGGGGGGGGGCGTGGCGTGCCCCTAAAATCGGGCACGCCTTTTTCGCAGGATCAATCATGGATGACAGAGTCTTCAACGTTCTTTTCTTGTGCACTTGCAACTCGGCACGCAGCCTGATTGCCGAGTCTCAGCTCAATGCCCTGGGCAAGGACCGCTTCAAGGCCTATTCGGCGGGCAGCTTTCCTACCGGTGAAGTCAATCCGCTGGCGCTGAAATTTTTGCAGACCAATGACCTGCCGACAGACGGCCTGCGAAGCAAGCCCTGGGACGAATTCGCCGTGGCCGGCGCGCCGGTCATGGACTATGTTTTGACGGTATGCGACGATGCCGCAGAAGACATGAGCCCGGTGTGGCCCGGCCAGCCGATTTCCGCCCACTGGCATGTGGACAACCCTGCCCTTGTGCAGGGCGACGAGACAGCCAGGCACCACGCCATGGTGGACGCCGCCGCCAACCTGCGCCGGCGAATTGAATTGTTGGTGGCACTGCCCACTGCAGCGCTGGACCGCATGAGCATCCAGCACGCACTGGGAGACATCGGCAAAAAAGCAGCTTAAGGCCGCGCTTCAGTCCTCCGCAACCGGGGACAGCGTTGCCGCTGTCTTGCGGAAAATGACGCTCCCCGTTGCGCAGTGCACGACGCGTATTTCCTGGCCGTAAGGCACGGTGACGCTCTTGGCCGCAATGGCAATGGCCAATGCATGGTCATTCAGGCGCAGCCTGGACAGGCCGCCATCCGGCAGCAAAGGACCCACCATGATGTATGCGCTCTCGATTTGGTATTTCAAAATAGGCCTCGTAACCGCAGCGCCGTTCACATTGAATAGCAGGGTTGCAGCATAGGTCTGCGGCATGAAGGTTTGATGTCAGCTGGTTCCTTGGTCGTGTTTGATCTGGCGCAAGAGTCATGCAGGCAGCACATCGTGATTCACCGCTGTGTCACACGTGCTATCCACAGCGGGGGGGGGCAATTGCACGCCTGTTCAACCCTGAGCCCAGGGAGCCTCAATATGCGGCGCAAGGCGATCCTCATTACGGCCTGACCTATCCTGCCGCAGGTCCAATCGGCTATCTGCATGGTATGGGCCTGCCGTGGCTGGCACTGGGCGCAGGCTAGCACTTCAGGTCGTGCAGCGCCAATTCGATGGCGCGTACGGCCTGGTTGATTTCGTTTTCGCTTATGGCACCAATGCAACCCACTCGGAAGGTTTCAATCTGCGTGAGCTTGCCGGGGTAGAGCAGAAAGCCGCGGGCTCGCACAGCAGCGTAGAAATTCTGGAAGTTGTAACCCGGCGCATCCGGCGCATAGAAAGTGACGATGATGGGCGCCTGCACGGCAGGTTCCAGAAACGGCTTGAAACCCAGAGCCTGCATGCCCGCCACCAAGGTCTGGTAATTGCGGGTGTAACGTGCCAAGCGTGCCGGCTGGCCGCCCTCTTCCTCAAACTGGGCAATGGCCTCGGCCAGCGCCACCACCACATGGGTGGGCGGTGTGAAACGCCACTGACCGGTCTTTTCCATGTAAACGTATTGGTCGTACAAGTCCATCGCCAATGACTGGCTGCGCCCTTCACAGGCTGCCAGCACCTCTTTACGAATAAACACAAAGCCCATTCCCGGCACGCCTTCGAGACACTTGCCGCTGGCTGCGATCAGCGCATCAAAGCGGGTGGTGCGCGCGTCAATCTCCAGCGCCGCAAACGAACTCATGGCATCCACAATCAGCCCGACATTGAAACGCGCACAGACATCGGCTACGGCTTGCAGCGGGTTGAGCACACCGGCACCGGTTTCGCAGTGAATCAGCACCACATGGGTCACTGAGGAGTCGTCCTGCAGAAAGCGCTCCAGCACTGCAGGGTCCACCGCCTGAGACTCGGCAAACGGCAGGCAAGTGGCCCAGCGCCCCATCAGCGTGGTGAGTTTTGCGGCACGCTTGCAATAAGCCCCGTTGTCGAGCACCAGCACATGGCCATCGAGCGGCACCAGGGTTGCCACGGCAGCTTCCACACTGAAGGTGCCGCTGCCCTGCAGGGGCACAACAACATGGGACAACTCACCATGGATGATGTCCAGCAGGCTGTGGCGCACGCGAGCGGTCACCTTGTTGAAATCGGCATCCCAGGAGCCCCAGTCCTTGAGCATGGCCAGCTTGGTGCGCAATGTGGTGGTGAGTGGTCCGGGGGTTAGGAGGATTTTTTCCTTGTCCATAAATGCCTTTCAAAGTAGCGCCGGTTCAGCCTGTATGCCCTAGCTTAGAGTTTTACTGTTTCATGCGAATGACACAGTTTCGAAATACGTACCAACTACCATGAGACGCATGCAAAGTCCTGCCACCGCCCTGCTGCTGGTCAACCAGCGCGCCTACAAGTTGCCCGTGCACCCCACGGTGGTGGTATGCGTGGACGGCTGCGAGCCGGATTACCTGGCGCAGGCTGTTGCCAGTGGACATATGCCCTGGCTCAAGCGCACCCTGGCACAGGGTGTCGCGTTGCGAGCAGACTGCACACTACCCAGCTTTACCAACCCCAACAATCTGTCCATCGTGACTGGTGTCCCCCCAAGTGTTCACGGCATCAGCGGCAACTATTTTCTGAACCCCGCCAGCGGTGAGGCGATCATGATGAACGACCCGCAGTGGCTGCGCTGTCCTAGCATCCTGGCCGAAGCCGCCCGGGCCGGAATGTCCGTGGCGGTGGTCACGGCCAAGGACAAACTGCGCGCCCTGTTGGGCCACGGTTTGCGTGGCATCTGCTTCTCCGCCGAATGCGCCGACGCCGCCACGCTGGCGGACCAGGGCATCGATGCGGTAATGGATCTGGTGGGACGGGCCAAGCCCTCGGTCTACAGCGCTGAGCTGTCGGAATTTGTATTTGCTGCCGGTGTGCGGCTGATGCAAACCCGCAGGCCCGACCTGATGTACCTTTCCACCACCGATTACGTGCAACACAAGCACGCCCCCGGCACGCCACAAGCAAACGACTTTTATGCCATGCTCGATGGCTACATGGCGCAGCTGGAAGAACTGGGCTGCGTAGTGGCTTTGACGGCCGACCACGGCATGCATGCCAAGACGCGCATGGACGGCACACCGCAAGTGATTTACCTGAGCGACTGGCTGCACACGTATTTGCAACGCAACGACGGACGCGTGATCCTGCCGATCACCGATCCCTACGTGGTACACCACGGCGCGCTTGGCTCATTTGCCACCCTGTACCTGCCCGCCGGCGTGTCGGCGCACGCGGTGTGCGCAGCACTCAGCCAGGAGACCGGCATTGACTGTGCCCTGCCGCGCGACCAGGCAGCCGGTGTACTGCAACTACCCGCCGACCGGATCGGCGACGTGGTGGTGCTGGCTGACCGCTTCACCGTACTGGGCACTACGCCCGCCGCGCATGACTTGTCGGGCTTGGATGTCCCCTTGCGCTCGCATGGTGGGCGGGGCGAACAAGGTGTGCCACTGATAGTCAACCGCCCGGCTCCGTTACTGGACCGGAAGCGGCAGTGGCGCAACTTTGATGTGTTTGATATTGCGCTGAATTACGCGCAATAGCACGGCGGCGGACACTCCATGAAAGCCGCCCCCGCTGCCATGAGACACCGCAAGCCCCGCTATAGACTGCAGTGCTATTGTTGGACACAACCGTTGAACAGTCCACACCATGCATCTCGACAAAGTCAAAGACATACTCGCCCGCCAGAAAACGATTGAAAACATGGTTCACGTGCAAAGCATGCCGCGCCAGGAGATGGTCGAAACCTTGGTCCAGAGGCAGCATCTGGCCGAGCTGAAGAATCTGCTGGAGCCCTTGCCGGCAGAAGAAATTGCCACCATGCTCGAAGCGTTGGACCAGGATGCCGCTCGCATTGTGTGGTCGCAGATCCCGGAAGAGCTGGCCAACAATGTGCTGTGGGAAGTGTCCGACGCCTGTCGCGAGCAACTGGTGGGTGACCGCGAACCCAGTTTTGACGAGAGCCAGATCTGCGCCTTCGCGCTGATGGACGGCAAGCTGCGGCAAGTGAGCATTGCCAGCCGCAAAGACCTGGAAAGCATCAAGCCAATCTGGATTGATCTGATTAACGTCACCAAGGCTGAACGCAATTTCGTGGGATCCCACTTTGGCCTCACCCTACCGGACCCGGGCGACGCCACCGATCTGGAGGTGAGTTCACGCTTTCAGGTCAAAACTTCCGGCGAGATCCTGCTGCATTCCAATTTCCTGCTCGACCGGGCCGGCAGTGCCCGCAGCATCCCGGTAGCCTTCATCTTGAACCGGGGCATTCTGTTCACCCTGCGCAGCGAAGAGCTACCGGTGTTCCGGCTGCAGCGCCTGCGCGCCCATGCCCAGCCGGGCTACGTGACCGACTGCTTTGATGTGGTGCTGGACCTGTACGGTGCCGATGTGGAATATTCCGCCGACTCGCTGGAAGACATTTACACCACATTGGGCAATGTCGGGCGCCAGGTGCTGAGCGAGGCCATCACCGACACCGAGGCCGCAGCCATCCTGGGCGATATTGCAGAGGAGGAAGACCTGAACGGCCGCATCCGCGGCAATATTCTGGATACCCAGCGCGCCATCAACTTTCTGATGCGCAGCCGCGTGCTGTCCAACGAGCAGCACGAAGAATCGCGCCAGGTGCTGCGCAATATCGAGTCGCTCAACAGCCACACCTCGTTCCTGTTCGACAAGATCAATTTCCTGATGGATGCCACCATTGGTTTCATCAACATCAACCAGAACCGGCGCATCAACAAGCTCACCGTGTTTGGTGTGGTGTTCATGCCCATCAACATCCTGGCCGGCATGGGCGGCATGTCGGAGTTTTCCATGATGACGCAGGGCGTGCCCTGGCCTGTGGCCTATGGCGCCTTTTTTGGCGTCTCCTGCTTGCTGGGCGGAGTCACCTTTTTTGCCCTGCGTTATTTTGAAAAACGCGAAGGCAAAGGGGCCAAGATAGTTTCTGTTCGCAGGCCCTGAAGCAGCGTCTGCACCGCGTCCGCCGTAAATTCGCCGGCCAGCATGCGGGCCAGTACTTGTGGCGGGTGCAGGCACATGAACTCGGCCACCTCGCCGTCCTGGTTCCGGGGCACAAAGTTCGAAGCCAGGGTGAGGTTGAACACGTGCAGGATCTCATCATGCCAGCCCTGCGGCTCCCGGCGTGTGGTCCGCACATTGCCGGCCGCCTGCAGCCTGTGACCCTCCAGACTGAACAGACCCGCCTCCTCGACCAACTCGCGTCGCAGACAGGTCTGCACCCTCTCACCGCTGGGCAGTCCACCGGCAGTAACATTGTCCAGCAGGCCAGGATCTGTGGCCTTACTAAAGGAACGCCTGGCACACCAGAGGCTGCCATCCGGCAAAAAACCATTGACATGCACGGCGTGGCTGAGCAGGCCCAGCCAACGAAAGCCGCTGCGCTCCACGCTCAGAAAGGCCGGGGTTTGAGGGTCAGGGGTGGCGCAGTTTTCGTGCCAGAAGCTGAAACGTTCATTGCGCCAGCCCCTCAACAAGCCCTGGTCACGTGCGGTCTGCAAGACGGATTGCAAGATGTCGCTGCGTTGTGACTCGCCCATGCTTTCGACATTCCACACCATTTCATTCGCCAGCAGACTGCAATCGGGGAGCAGTTGCGCCAACCAGGCAGCTCGCTGCGGTGGCAGCAAGCCCATCGGCAATAAACCACAGTGCCAACGTAGCCAGTCGACGGGCGGGACTTGGATTGCTTGCGTCCCCATGGAAAACAGAAGGCTCTGCTCGACGCTGCTGAGGCGATGTAGAAAATGGTCGGGGCCGGTATCGTGCATCCAGGCCATCTTAAAACCTGTTGCCTGCAGGGCTCAGGGCGTCTCGCCCGCAGCAATGCAAACCTCTATGGCCGACAGGGCCGCAGGCAGATCGGCCACGCTGTCCACCACCACATGGGCGCCTGCATCGCGCAATGTGGCACGGGCCTCTACCAGTGCATGCTCGCGCTCGTCCTCGCTGGCGTGTACCCACTGGTCCCAACTCCAACCCAGCGCATTGCCACTGGCCGCCACACCGACCGTCCAGCAGCCGGCGTTAATGCCTTCCTGCAAGCCGGGACCGGTGTCGTCCACCTTCACCACCGCAGCGCTGTGGCCGGTGAGGCCCAGCGTCGCCATGCATTCCTGCATGCCAATGGGGCTGGGGCGGCTGTGGGCTACATCGTCGCAGCAGATCGTGCGCGCTGGGATAAAGCCGGCCCGTGCCGCCTTGGCAATCAGTGGCTCCATGATGAAGCGGGTGTAGCCGGTGGTGGTAGCCACACCGATGTTGTATTGCTGAAGCCAGGCATAGATGTCCAAAAAACCTGGGATGAAGTCGCTGTACTCCAGGGCGCTGGCCGCACTCATAGGCACAAACTCCTGCAACAGGGCGGCAGCGTCTTGCGAACCAAAAGTATGGCCCTTGGCGCGCTGCCATTGCGCGGCAATCTCGGGCATGGCACCCAGCGCCTCGATATGCGCCAGCTTGGGCAGGCCCATGGGCACGCGGGCCTGGGCGATACTGATGGTGATGCCGTGGTTGGCAAACAGGCGCACAAAAGCGCCCATGGGGGCCAGGCTGCCAAAGTCCACAATCGTGCCGGCCCAGTCGAACACCACCGCGCGAATCGCCGTAGTCACAGTTGCAGTTGTCATGTCGCAATCCTTTCGCCCATCAGGCATTCTTCGGCCAACGCAAACGCCGTGCTCATGCCGGTGCCGCTGGTCACGCTCAGTACTTGCACATCGGGCAGCACAGTCTCACAAAACGCATCCTGTGTGCCACTGGGGTAGATGCCGGTCCAGCGCTCTTCCACCTGGTAGTGACCCAGGCACAACATGCGCTGCATCTCGGCCAGGATCAGTTCCTCCGCCTCTGCAGGCACAAAGGGTGGCATGGCGACGCCGTATTGGTGTGAATCGCCCACCACCAGGCTGCCGTCGGCGCTTTGCACCACGATCAGGTGGATGCCGTGCTGCAGGCTGCGCGGCAACTCCACACGCAAGCGGTCTTCCAGACGCGTAGCGCCGGGCAACTCGTTAAAACCGCGGTAGCGCACCAGGCTCAGATCGCTCATTACGGCGGCGCCCAGGTGGTACCCGCTGGGCGGGCGGATGCGCAGCATCTGCAACTGACAGAGCTGGGTTCTGTGCTTCGCGAAAGCCTGCGCAAACAGGCTGTGCAGGTCGGCGCCCGGGCAGACCACGATGCGCTCGGCCTGTAGCTCCGCACCATCGCACTGCACGCGCCCGGTCTGGACCTGCTGCACCGCCTGCCCCAGGTGGAAGCGCACACCGCGCGTGGCCAGCCATTGGCGCAGCCGTTCCACGGCAAAGCGGGCTTCCACGCGCAGTTCATGCGGGCTGTACAAAGCCCCTTGCACATAAGCATGGGCCAGGTGAGGGGCCAGCTTGCGCAGCCTGTCAGGGGCCAGCCAGGACAGGTCCTCGCCCTCTTCCGTCAGCAGCAATTCGCGCAGCACGCTTTCGGCTTCCACACGCTGGGCCAGCACATACAAGCCGGTGTGCTCCACCGCAATGCCAGCCTGCGGTGCTATGTGGGCCCAGACGTCGCGCGAGCGGCGTGCGCGCCGCCAGGTGGCACCGCTGCCCTGGCCGGTGACGGTGACCAAGCCAAAGTTGCGAATCGAGGCACCGGTGCAAAAAGGCTCGCGCTCCACCACTTGCACACTGAGACCCTGCTCCACGGCCACCAGGGCGCAGGCCAGGCCGACAATGCCGGCACCCACCACGATCAGATCGCTCTTGCGGTCAGCTTTGTTAAGGGCTTGCAATGAAATTCCTCCCGCGGGCAGACCGCATTTCCTGATCCAGGGTGGCGCGTCCAGCCGCTGTGGTGCGCAGATCGCGCCCGGCAATGCCCAGCTGGTGCAGCCAAGTGCGCAAAGTTTGCACGCCCTCGGCTGCGGGCACATCAAAGACGCGTGCCAGGGCCGTGTCACAGGCCGGCGAGGCGCCCATCGCCAGCTCCCAGACCATGGGCAGCCAGACGGCGCAGGCTTCGCCGTGTGGCATCTCTTCATTCAGCGTGAGTTCATACGACAGGGCATGGGCCAGCGCAGTCTGCGTGTGCGACATGGCCATACCGGCTAGCAGGCTCGCGCGCGCCAAGGCCACGCGGGCTTCGTGCTTTGCGGGCTGCTCTAGCAAGACCGGCAACATCTCTATCACCAGACGCGCAGCGTCGAGGGCCAGCACTTCGCTGATGGGGCTGGCGTTGCGGTTCCATAGCGCCTCCAGCGCGTGAGACAGGGTGTCAAGTGCACAGTCGCGGCTGTGGCGCAAGGGGCAGCTCCAGCTCAGTTCCACATCAACAAAGGCGTGTTCTGCGTAGCCGTTCGCTGGCGACCAGGACAGCTTGACGGGCTGCAAAATCTCGGTGTCCCATAGCGTGGCCCAGCGTGTGACTTCGCTGCCCGTGCCTGCCGTCGTGGGCGCCAGCCACAGCGGATGGCGCGATGCAGATGCGGGCAGTTGGTTGCTGCGCCAAGCGTCGGCTGCTGTACGGCTGTCTTCAAAGCGAAAGCGCAAGACCTTGGCCAGGTCCAGCGTGCTGCCGCCTCCAATAGCCAGCACGGTTGCATTTGGATGCGTGCGCAGCACCGGCCAGATTTCCTCGCACAGCGTTTGTGCCAGTGCTACCGAGGCCAGCCCCCCCTGGAACCAGCTCCAGCCCTTGCAGTGGTGGCCCAGGCGCTCCAGCAGCAGGGTTTCATTTTCGTAACTGAGTGCAGCGCGGTCGGCCAGCACCACCACCGGCGCGTCGGCGACCAGGCTCTGAAAACAACCCGCGCCCCAATGGATGCGAACCGGGTTAGACCAGGCTAAATGAAGCGCTGGCGCAGCCATGCCGAGAACACGTCGATGAGCGTGACCGTGACCACCAGTAGCAGCAGCACGGCACAGGTCTGCGCATATTGGAAGCTGCGAATCACCTCGTACAGCACCACGCCGATGCCACCGGCACCGACCATGCCGACCACGGAGGCCGAGCGCACATTGGACTCGAAGCGGTACAGCGAATACGACAGCCACAACGGCATCACCTGCGGGATCACGCCATAGGCTATTTCGGCCAGCTTGTGGGCACCGGTGGCGCGTATGCCTTCCACCGGGCGTGGGTCTATGGCCTCCACGGCCTCGGCAAACAGCTTGGCCAGCGTGCCCGTGGTGTGGATAAACAGGGCCAGCACACCGGCAAACGGCCCCAGGCCCACGGCCACGATGAAGAGCATGGCAAACACCATCTCGTTGATGGCACGGCAGGCGTCCATCAGGCGGCGCACCGGCTGGTAGACCCAGGCGGGAGCCACGTTGTGCGCGCTCAGCAGGCCCAGCGGCACGGCCGCCACAATGGCCAGCACCGTGCCCCAGACGGCAATGTGCAGGGTGACCAGCATCTCCTTGAGGTAGATGCGCCAGTCATGAAAATCCGGGGGAAAGAAGTCGCGGGCAAAGGTGCCCATATTGCCCGCGTCCTTGATCAAATCCAGCGGGCGCATCTCTGCGCCCTGCCAGGCCCAGACCAACACCGCGAGCACCGCCACCCAACCCAACTGGGTGCGCCAGCCACTGCGACTCGCAGCGGCCTGGGTCAGCAAACTTTGTAGAGGGTGCGATGCGGCCGAGACGGACATGGACGGGCGAACTGTGTGACAGCAGTCAATTTATTTATTCAAGGCGGCCAGCTTCTTGTCGATGTCGGCAATGCGCTGGGCTTTTTCTTCGGCGCTGTATTGCTCATCGTTCTCCACCTTGCGGCGATCCTTGAACAATTCGAGCTGGCGAATCGGCACGAGTTGCTCGTTGGTCGATTCCTTGAAACCGCTGTAGTTGTAGATGTTTTTCAGCACGGCCTTGTCGGCGTCGCTCTTGCCGTAAGCCAGCAAAAAACCCTTGAGCTTGGCCTTGATGCCGGCGTCCAGATCCTTGCGCCAGACCAGCGGGTCGTTGGGGATCAGCGGGCTCTTCCAGATCACCTTGAGCTCCTTCGCCACTTCGGGCTTGGTGGCTTCCAGCTTGTCAATTTCTTCGGTGTTATTGGTGGCCACATCGAGTTGCTTGGCCAGCACGGCCTGGATGTTGGCGCCATGGCTGGCGTTGCGAATGGTCTTGAAGGCGGTGCGCTGGTCCACCTTATTCATGGCGAACACGTAGTAACTGGGAACCAAAAAGCCGCTGGTGGAACCGGGATCACCAATGCCAAAGTTGATGGACTTGCTGTTCTTGAGCACGTCGTTCAGGTTGTTGTAGGGGCTGTCCTTTTGCGTGATCAGCAACGAGTAATAGCCCAGTGTTCCGTCGGTGCGCAGCACTTGCGCAAACACTTCACCGTTGGAGCGGTCCACAGCGTCAATGGCAGCCTTGTTACCGTACCAGGCCACTTGTATTTTGTTGAAGCGCATGGCTTCGACCACACCGGCGTAGTCCGGTGCATAGAAGGCCTTGACGGTCAGACCGGTCTTCTTTTCCATGTCACGGAACAGCGGCTCCCAGCGCTCGCGCTCCACGCTGGCTGAGTCGGTGGCGATGATGCCGAAACTGATTTCCTGTGCGCTGGCGGCCAGGCTTGAAAAGGCAAGCACAGAGGCGGCGAATACGTAAAAAGTCTTCATTGTGTGACTCCAAAAAAAAAGGATCAGGCAGCCAACGGCATGGCCTGCAAGGCTTGCGTCTGCGGCGGGGTTTCCAGCGGGTTGTGGTCCATCAGCAATTCGTCGGTGCTGGCGCCATACAGGTGGCGCAATTTGCTGTCGTTGAGTTCCATGGGGGGGCCGTCAAACACCAGCTCTCCGGCCCGCAGCGCGATGATGCGGTCGCAGTAGCGCCGGGCCATGGCCACGTTGTGCAAGCTCACCACCAGGGTCATGCCTTGGCTGCGGTTGAGGTGATGCAACAGGTCCATCACGCGCCGGGCGGTTTCCGGATCCAGCGAAGACACCGGCTCATCGGCCAGCAAAATGCGTGCGCCCTGCAGCAGGGCGCGGGCCACAGCGGCGCGCTGTTGCTGCCCGCCCGAGAGCGTGGAGGCGCGCTGAAAGGCGTAGTCGGCCAGGCCCACCGAATCGAGTGCCTGCAGCGCCTGCATCTGCTCTTCCATGCTGAAGCGTCCCACGAGTGCGCGCCACAGAGGAACGCGCGGCAACAGACCGGTCATAACATTGGAGAGCACGTTCATACGGCCCACCAAATTGAATTGCTGGAAGATGATGCCGGTCTGAAGGCGCAGGGCGCGGATGTCGGGACTCAGGGTGCCGCCGCTTTGCAACACTTGACCAAAAAGCTCGACGCTGCTGTTGGCGCCATCCAGCCGCTCCAGGCCGCACAGGCTGCGCAGCAGGGTGGACTTGCCCGAGCCCGATGCGCCCAACAGGCCCACGCACTCACCCTCCCGAATGGTCGCACTGACATTGTCCAGCGCCTTGGCTCGTCGATGAAACGACTTGCTGGCGTTGGCCACGCGAATCGCGGCATTGGGCAGAGTACTCATGGCAGCTATCTTCGCCGCCAAGCATGAAACATTGATGACAACAGCGTGGCAAAAGCACGAGCAGCCACAGAACCGCCCACTGTCATCCGTTTGACACGGATGGCGGCCACCATACTTTTATGAACAACCCGCAAACCATTCTGGAATTGTTTGCCCGCAAGGGTGACATGGCGTACGAGGGCGAAAGCGTTTCGCAGATTGCGCATGCCTGGCAATGTGGGCAATTGGCGCGCGCAGCGGGTGCTTCACAGGCCCTGCAACTGGCCAGCTGGCTACATGATCTGGGGCACCTGTTGACCGACCTCAGCGGCACACCCACCGTACAAGGCATTGATGACCGACATGAACTGAGCGGGGCCCGCGTACTGGACGCCATCTGGGGGCCCGACGTCTCGGAGCCGGTGCGGCTGCATGTGGCAGCCAAGCGCTATCTGGTAGCTACTTATGCGGAATACAGTGCGCGGCTATCGCCCGACTCGGTGCGCAGCCTTGCCTTGCAAGGCGGACCGATGGACCTTTGCGAGTGCATCGAGTTTCAAGGCAACCGCTACGCGCTGGACGCGCGTCAATTGCGCAGCTGGGATGATGCCGGCAAACGCCCTGGGTGGTTTGCCAGTGACACACAACATGCGCTGAATGAACTGCATGCGTTAATGGATCGCGTGCATTTCCTACCCGCCAGAGGCGCATAACAGCTGCGATGCGGCCAGCACTGGCTGCCCCTGAAAACCTGCTGCAACCTCAATTTTCTTTGGAAAAATCCGACACATGCAAGGCGGAGTCGAACAGCCGTGCCTTGCCAATGTAATAGCGGTCCAAGCGCCAGTCCTTCAAAATATTCAGCGCCAAGTCAAAGTGATTGCGATTGAGTTTGTAGATGTCGGAGATCTCGAAGTGGACTTCCGTTTCCAGGGCCAGCACAAGCTGAGCCAGTATCCGTGCCGACTCATCTTGAGGCGATTTTTCGATCAAGTGTCGGGCTTCTTTCATGGCACGCATGGTGTGGTCTTTCCAACGGTTGATATTCAATGTGGATTCATCATAGACCTGAAAAATGACACTTTGCAACATGCTAAAACGTCATCAATTTGTCATGTGCACTTAAGTGGTCACAGGCTTCACGAGCTTGTCATATTGTTGCAATCAACCCCGCCGGGTGAGCGCACAGGCAACATGCGCAGCAGCAAACCATCCTTAAAGACAAGTTGGTGCCACAGCGCCATCAGTGCATGCAAGGCGGCGCCCAGCAAAAGACCATTGGCAATCCAACCATGGACTTCCTTGGCGTTGTGCCGCAGTTCCTTATTGCCGGGATCAAAAGCCGGAATGGAAAACAGGTTGAACAGGTTGTCGCCGCGAATCCACACGAGCGCAATGCCGGTGACCACCATCAGCGCGATCACCCCATACAGCACCTGGTGCGCTATATGCGCCTGGCGTGCGTATGCAAAGCCTTCGGGGGCAGGCAATTGAACGCCGCCATGGTGACGCCACCAAATGCGGTAGGTCAGCAGAATCCCAAGGAAGAGTCCGAAACAGATATGCAGGCTGCGCACCGTGATGCGCGGTGTGCCTTTGGGGAAAACGTCGAGAAATTCACCGGCTAGCCACAGTACAAGAAGCAACACTGCACTGCCCCAATGCAAGGCCCTGGTTTTGGTGTCATAGGTGGTGGATGGTGTGTTGATCATGTTCGGTGCGCCGGTCATTTTTCTGATGGTAGTTACGCCAGATGACATTGGGATGAACACATTCGTCACAAAACTGAAATGTTTCCGAAGCATGCTATGGACATTTAATCTGTGCACTTCAAAGTGGACCTTGCCATGACCATCGACAACACCCAACAAGAAGAAATGATGCGCCGCCTGCGCGAGGACCTGCTCGACAGCTATGACGAAGAGCTGGAGATGGAGCTCGAAGAGCGCAACATGGAAGAGCTGGAAGCTACCGGCAAGCCGCGCAATGAGGCCGATCGCCTGGCGCGGCGCACCTACTTCCAGGAGCTGTTTCGCCTGCAAGGGGAACTCGTCAAGCTGCAGGACTGGGTGGTGGCCAGCAAGCACAAGGTGGTGATTCTGTTTGAGGGGCGCGACGCGGCCGGCAAGGGCGGCGTGATCAAACGCATCACCCAGCGCCTGAACCCGCGCGTGGCCCGCGTGGCCGCCCTGCCCGCACCCAATGACCGCGAACGCACGCAGTGGTACTTCCAGCGCTACGTATCGCACCTGCCCGCTGCCGGCGAGATGGTGCTGTTTGACCGCAGCTGGTACAACCGCGCGGGCGTGGAGCGTGTGATGGGCTTTTGCTCGGACGACGAGTACGAAGAGTTCTTCCGCACCGTGCCCGAGTTTGAAAAAATGCTGGCGCGCAGCGGCATACAGCTCATCAAGTACTGGTTCTCGATTACCGACGACGAGCAGCACTCGCGTTTCTTAGGCCGTATCCACGACCCGCTCAAGCAGTGGAAGCTCAGCCCCATGGACCTGGAAAGCCGTGTGCGCTGGGAGGAATACACCAAGGCCAAAGAGACCATGCTGGAGCGCACGCATATCCCCGAAGCACCCTGGTGGATCGTGCAGGCAGTGGACAAGAAGACTGCGCGCCTGAACTGCATAGACCACCTGCTGAGCCAGATCCCCTATACCGAGGTGGAACAGAAATCGGTGGTGCTGCCAGCACGCGTGTTCAACGCGGACTACAGCCGCCACCCGGTGCCGGCGGAGATGTACGTGCCGGAACGCTACTGACTGTGTTGATTCTTGTGGCTGCCGGCATCTACATACAAATGACACACTAAGGTCATCAGGGTTTCACAGCTCCGTCAGAGCATTGCAGCTTTTGAAAGCTGTCAAACCTTTATGAAAATCACGGTCATTGGTACGGGCTATGTCGGCCTGGTCACAGGCACCTGCCTGTCTGAAGTGGGCAACGATGTCATCTGCTTTGACACCGACTCCAACAAGATCGCCGCGCTCAAAGAGGGCGTGCTGCCCATCTGGGAACCCGGCCTGGACGAGATGGTGGCCCGCAACGTGAAGGCCGGGCGCCTGCACTTTACCGACGACATCGAAGCCGCCACCCGCTTTGGCACCATCCAGTTCATTGCCGTGGGCACGCCCCCAGGCGAAGACGGTGGCGCGGACCTGCAATATGTGCTCAAGGCGGCCAGCAATATCGGCCGCCACATGAACGACTACAAGGTGGTGGTGGACAAGAGCACGGTGCCGGTGGGCACGGCCGACCAGGTGCGTGCCACCATTGCAGCCGAGCTGAAAGCGCGCGGTGTGGACACGCCCTTTAGCGTGGTGAGCAACCCCGAGTTCCTGAAAGAAGGCGCGGCGATTGAAGACTTCATGCGCCCGGGCCGCATTGTGCTGGGCTGTGATGACGAGCAGGCCGCGCTCAATATGCGCGCGCTCTACGCGCCGTTCCAGCGCCACCACGAGCGCCTGGTGCTGATGGACATCCGCAGTGCCGAGCTCACCAAATACGCCGCCAACGCCATGCTGGCCACGCGCATCAGCTTCATGAACGAGCTGGCCAATCTGGCCGAAAAACTGGGCGCCGACATCGAGCATGTGCGCAAGGGCATAGGCAGCGATCCGCGCATTGGCTACGACTTTTTGTATGCCGGTGCCGGCTACGGCGGCTCCTGCTTTCCCAAGGATGTGAAGGCGCTGATCAAGACGGCCGCCATCGACGGTGGCATGGACCTCAAGGTGCTGGCTGCGGTGGAAGCGGCCAACCAGCAGCAAAAGCATGTGCTCGCCAGCAAGGTGAAGGCGCGCTTTGGACCCGACCTGACGGGCCGGCACTTTGCCCTCTGGGGCCTGGCCTTCAAGGCCAATACCGACGACATGCGCGAGGCCAGCAGCCTGACCGTGATTGCCGATCTGGTGGCAGCCGGTGCCACGGTCTCGGCCTACGACCCCGTGGCCACGGAGCATGCCCGCCCCATGCTGCAACAACACAGCGGCGTGGACTTTGCCGACTCGCCCATGGCCGCACTCAACGGCGCGGACGCGCTGCTGATCGTGACCGAGTGGAAGGAATTCCGCAGTCCCGATTTCGACAGCATCAAGGCCAGCCTGAAGAGCCCGGTGATTTTTGACGGCCGCAATTTGTACGACCCGAAGTGGGTGCGCGGCATGGGCTTTGAGTACCTGGCGATAGGACGTTAATTCCGGCCGCTGATTCACCCAAGCGTCACATTCCTTGTCACGGGTTTGCCATCAAACCCTTTTAGCATCTGAACACCTCAACATAAGCCGATCACGCCATGAACGAATTTTTCAAACAGCTCAAGATTCAGCGTTGGGATGACCACCGCTATTACCACCACAGCCGCATCAACCAGACGCTGCACCTGATCAGCGCGATCAGTTTTCTGGTGGCCTATGCCCTGCTGTTCACCGACCCCGCTGCGGCGGCCCTGGTGGCCTGGCTGGTGTCCATGACGACACGCCAATCCGGCCACTTCTTCTTCGAGCCCCTGGGCTATGACGAGGTGAACCAGGCCACGCAGGAGACCAAGGAAGAAATCAAGGTGGGCTACAACCTGCGTCGCAAGATTGTGCTGCTGAGCATCTGGGCTGCGGCACCGTTGCTGTTGTGGCTGGAGCCCACGGCCTTCGGTCTGTTTGAAGCCGCGACGAGCTTCGAAGGCTTTGCACGCCATGTGGGTCTGCTGTGGCTGGGTATTGGTGTGGGCGGGCTGCTGTTCCGCACGGTGCATCTGTTCTTCATCAAGGGCGTGCTCGACGGCCTGGTGTGGATGACCAAGATTCTGACCGACCCGTTCCATGACATTTATCTGTACCACAAGGCGCCATTGGCCTTGCTGCGTGGCGAGTTGATTGAGCAACGGGGCACGTTGGGGCCGGTGGCCTGATTGCTGTCACTTCAGGGGACTGAGTGGCTTGGAACTCTGGCGTACAAGCAGTCACTTCCGGACTCGGGCCGCCATGGCATTGGAGATTGGTATTGAGCCCCTGCAAACCAACCATGCTGGTTGCCGATGACACCGGGGTGGATGGTTCCGGTAGGTAAAGGAGGAGCCCGCTAAAGCGGGCGGGGGACACGGACGGAACCATCTACCCCGGTGGCAGCGGCGTACACAAAAAGCAAACAGCCTTTTGCCCCGGTGGCATTGACATACACATACATCTGCGCAAACAAAAAAGGGGCGCTAGCGATGCGCCCCTTTCCTTATGGTCTACACCGAACTACTTCACATCACTGCCGAACTTGACTGCCAGCATCTCGCGCAGCAGGCGGCGCTTGATGGTTTTGTTGGTGCTGATGCCATCGGTCCACCACCAGCCGTCAAGCTGCATCGCCAGCGCTGCGCGCACAAAACATTGCACCACCTGCTCAAACTCGGCATCGCTGAAGTTCAGACTCCAGATGATGCGTGCACTACCCACCCAGCTCAGGGCCACGCCTTCGAAGCGCAGATAGTGCTGGAACAGCCAGTTGAAGCAAGCCGGCTGGGTGTACAGCACCGTCCAGACCGAGGACATGCCGGCCACCTGCACCGGCACACCGGCAGCCTGCAGTTGCGCATTCATACGCTCGGCCCGGCGATTCCAGGTGTCGTCTACGGCGGCATACAGAGCAGTGATGTCGGCATCGTCCAGGCGGCGCAAAAAAACATTCATGGCGCCCATCACATAGGGGTGCGAATTGAAGGTGCCGCGCGCAAAGCAGATGTCGGCCGGGCTGCCCTCGCGAAAGCGCCGCATCCACGCGCGCAGGCCGCACAGCACACCGATGGGCAGACCGCCGCCCAGCGTCTTGCCGTAGGTGACCAGATCAGCGCGCACACCAAAGTACTCCTGTGCGCCGCCCTTGGCCAGGCGAAAGCCCATGAACACTTCGTCAAAAATCAGTGCAATGCCACGGTCGGTGCAAATCTTGCGCAACTCCTGCAGCCAGGCGGTGTAAGCCGGGCGGTCAAAGTGGGCCTTGCGCGAGCTGTCCAGCAGGGCGCCATCACTCGGTGCGGCGGCATTCGGGTGCAGAGCCTGCAGCGGGTTGATCAGCACGCAGGCAATGTCGCGGCGTGTGCGCAGCACGGTGAGCGAGGCATCGCCCATCTCGGTGAGGTTCAGGGTGTCGCGGGCGTGGATGGGGTTGCCAATGCCGGGCTGCACATCGCCCCACCAGCCGTGGTACGAGCCGCAAAAGCGCACCAGCTTGTTGCGCCCGCTGTGGTAGCGCGCCAGGCGCACCGCCTGCATCACCGCCTCGGTGCCGGACATGTGGAAGGACACCTCCTCCATGCCACTGACGGCTTTGAGGCGTTGCAGGTTGTCCAGCATCACCGGGTGGTACGCACCCAGCACCGGGCCCAGGTCCTGCACCAAGGCGGCGCCTTCGGCCATGCACTGTTTGTAAAAGTCGTTGCCAAACAGGTTGACGCCATACGAACCGGTCAGATCAAAAAAGACATTGCCATCGAGATCGGTCACGGTCACGCCCTGCGTGCTTTGCACAAACGAGCCCACCTTCAGGCCCTGGGCTGCCACCTTGCGGAACTGGAAGGGCACGCGGTAGGCGCTGACAAACTGCAAGTCCGACAGGGTCTGAGCCGCTTCGGCGCTGGCCTGCAGGCTTTTGGGGTAGCGCGCCTGGCCACGCGCAATCAGCGCCGCGAAAGCCGCGCGTCGCTTGGCCACGATTTCCGGCGGAGCACCGTCTACGGCAAAGGCCTGGTCCTCGTCATAGCTGTAGCTGGGCAACAGGCCCGCGATGCGGCGTGCCCAACGGGGGTGCCCTGCCAGGGAGCGGTGTTTGGCAAAAGACAGATCGATGCGCGCCTGTGCCTTGCGCACCGCCACAAACAGGGCTGCACTGCCGACGGCGGCCAGGGCCATGGTGTTGAAACCAAACGATTCATTCACGGGATATTGCCTTCCATGCAAAACAAACTAAGGAAACTAAAAACATGACTTTGAGAAAGACGATTCACAGCCTGCTGGCCCACGAAGACCTGAACTTTTTGCTGACCAACCGCCTGCCGCGGCGCTGGCTGACGCAGATGGTGGGACGGCTTAGCAAAATAGAAAACCCGCTGATCGCCCAGACGTCCATTGCCATCTGGAAATTTTTCAGTGCGCTGGATTTGAGCGAGGCCAAACAGCAGCACTTCAAAAGCATGCATGACTGCTTTACCCGACAACTCAAGGACGGCGCGCGCAGCATTGACGAGAGCGCCGATGTACTGAGCAGCCCGGTGGACGCGATCATCGGCGCGCACGGCCCGATAGCAGGCACGCAGGTATTCCAGGCCAAGGGCTTTCCGTACACACTGGAAGACCTGCTGGGCAGCGAGGAAGACCTGGAACCCTGGCGCAACGGCTGCTTTGTCACCCTGCGCCTGACTTCCAGCATGTACCACCGCTTCCACGCGCCCTACGACTGCGTGGTGGACAAGGTGCGCTACTTTTCCGGCGACACCTGGAACGTCAATCCGATTGCCCTGAAGCGCGTGGAAAAGCTGTTTTGCAAAAACGAACGCGCCTTTATCAGCACGCGGCTGGGCGGCCAGGGCGCCATGGCAGGACAGCGCATCGCACTGGTGCCGGTGGCCGCCATTCTGGTGGCCAGCATCCGGCTGCACTTTCTGGATGTGCTGTTCCACATGGGCTACCAAGGCGCCAAGACGATTCCCTGCGACGCAAGGTTTGGCAAAGGGGAGGAAATGGGTTGGTTCCAGCATGGATCTACGGTCATCGTTCTGGCACCCGCCGGCTTCTCGCTGTGCCAGGGACTAGCGCAAGGGACTCACGTGCGGATGGGCCAGGCGCTCCTGCGTTTGTAGCGTAGCCAGCCGTTGCACGCCGTGGCCGGCGTTGAACGGCTGGCCGTGGCGCGATAGCACTTCGCGCAGCACGGCTTCGAAGCTGTCGCTCACCGCGCTCCACTCCAAATAGGCCACGCTGCCGGGCGCCAGTGCGCGCAGCTGCTGCTGGCGTGCCGGGTCGGTGGCGAGGGCCACGGATGCGTTGACAAAGGCCAGCTCGTCCCCGTTGGGCACCAACACGCCGTTGTGCTGGTTCACGATCAGTTCCTGCGCGGCTGCGTTGGCGTAGGACAGCACGGCCAGACCGCTGGCCAATGCCTCAGGCACCACATTGCCAAAGGTCTCGGTCAGGCTGGGAAACAAAAAGAGATCGGCCGACGCGTAATGCGCTGCCAGGTCTTCGCGTTGGCGCACACCGGCAAAGTGTGCCTCCGGCACGGCCTCTTCCAGATCCTTGCGCAGTGGTCCGTCGCCCACAAAGACCAGCTTGGCGCGGGGCTGCTTGGCCTGGATGGCGCGAAAGGCCGAGACCACCAGACCCGCATTCTTTTCCTTGGCCAGACGGCCCACCAGAATCACTACCGGGTCCTGCGGCTGAACACCCCAGCTGGCGCGCAAGGCCTCCGAGCGGCGCGAGGGCTTGAACAGCTCAATGGCTACGCCGCGCGACACCAGCGTGACGTTGTCATACCCCCTGCCCTTGAGCTCCTGCTGCATGGCGCGTGTGGGCACCATGGTGGCCTGGGTGCGGTTGTGCAGCTTGCGCAAATAGCTCTCGATGGGTGACTTCAGCAAGCCCATGCCGTAGTGCTGCGAGTAGCTATGAAAGTTGGTGTGAAACGAGCTGGTAATGGGCAGGTGCAACTTGCGCGCGGCCCCCACGGCCGACCAGCCCAGCGGGCCTTCGGTCACTACATGGACGATGTCCGGGCGCTGCTCGCCCCAGAGTTTGGTCAGGCGACCCTTGCTCGGCAGGCCGAAGCGCAGCTCGCCATAGGTTGGCACCGGTATGCCCTTGGACAGCACCTGGTCCAGACCGGCGCGTGGCTCGAAGTCCTCGCGGGTCTGGCGCGGGCGCACCACCTGCACGGCGTGCCCGCGCTGCAACAGCCCCTCCACAATGCGCCCCAGCGTCATGGCGACACCGTTGACTTCGGGTGGAAAGGTTTCCGTCACGACCGCAATGCGCAGGCTGGCTGGCTTGGCGGCGTAGGACTCGATGAGGAGGTCGTCTGAGGTTTTCACCCCGCTAGACTAAAGTTCAAAAATAACAGCTTGATGATGCTTTTTTGACAATTTGAAGTCGACGACCTGCTGCCACCGGCCTACTTGCCCACTACCAGGTGCCGCACCAGTTTGGTAGGGCCAAAGACGTCGCTGAAGCCGTAGGCATCCACATCTACCTTGCCGCTCTGGTGAATCGATACCGTAGCCCAGGCGTAGGCGCGATCGGTGTCGGGGTTTTTGGTGACTTCACCAGGCTGCGCATCCCAGGGTGAGCCGCCACTACCCACCAGCACCTGCCAGGCCGCACCGCGCGGCTGCGACATGTTGAATTCATGCTCGTGGCCGCAGAAGTAGGTGGCGCCAAACTTCTCGATCACATCCCACAGCGCATCGCGCTCCTTGTCGGACTTGTCCAGACCGGCAATGCCCGGCGCGGGCTTTTCACCCATGCCGTAATAGTAGGTAAAGGCCGGCTTGTGGCCAAACACAAACAGGTGCTTGGCGCCGCGCGCCCGCGCCTCGGCCATGTCCTTGGCCAACCAAACCACGGGCGCGGAATTGTCTTTGCCCACCGGGTCGGTGTTGATGATGCTGAAGTGCGAATCGGCCGCATCAAAGCTGTAGGAGAGCTGGCTCTGGTCGCTGCTCAAGCCATCGAGTGCGCCGTTGTTTTGCACATTGATGTTGCGGGCCTCGGCACCGACGATTTTGCGGAAGCGATCTGCATCCACGATCAAATCGCCCATATTGGCGCGCCAGGCGGCCTCGTTCTCAGGCTGGGCCTTTTTGCCCATGGGCTTGGACTGCACCTCGTGGTTGCCAGGCACTGGCACCACATAGGTTCCGGCCTCCATCAACGGCGCCACCATGCCACGCCAAAAGCCGTACTGGCGGTAAAAGGCCATCAGGTCAGAGCCCACTACATCGGCCACGCTGTTGCTCGGTGTGGGGCCGGCCAGGCCATAGCCCATGATCATGTCGCCGTTGAAAAACAGCAGCTTGGATTTCTGGCCCTCGATGTCCCGCATGATGCGCGACCAGGCCTTGGTGTTTTGCAGCCAAATCTTGTCTTGCGCGGTCAGCGGCTTCATGGTGGCATCCGCTTCATTAGGGTCCTGGCGGGAGTCACCCACAGTGGAAAAGCGCAGCAGCACCGGGTCGGATTGTTCGCTGTTGGTTTGCGCCTGCGTGGCGCAGCTGATGGATAGCAATGTAAAGATTGCAAGCAAAGGCAGTAGTCTTTTGGGCATGAAAAAAAAGCGACTCGGAATTGGTGAGGAGCTGAGTTGACCTGTTTTGTGTTACGCAATGAAGACAGTCAGGCACGTGTCACTGCATGTTCATATAGACATGGCACGCTGCCACCTTTTACCTTTTGGAACTATGAAACCCATTGCCCTCACAACGCTGAGCCTTTGCCTCGGTTTGACATTCGCTGCGCATGCCAAAGACCCTTCGTTTGTCTCTGCCGAAGAAACACACGCCTTTCAAATCCTGCTGACACCTGCCACCGCGCAGTCCGACAAAACCAAAGCGGAGCTTGCTGAATTGCACCGGATAGAAGGCACCCGCAGCGATATGCAACAGGCTGCCGCCATGGCCGATGACAAGGAAGAAACCATCTTCCTTTTCAAGCAGCCGCTGGGCGACTGGTTCAACCCGCAGGCACTGCCACAAACAGCCGCTCTTGGCAGTCGGGTGAAAAATGACGAAGGCATCAACACCTCGCCAGCCAAAACAGGCTTTGCGCGCGTACGCCCCTACAACCTGGACAGAACGCTGCATCCCATTTGCACGACCAAGACCAAGGACGACTCGTATCCCAGCGGACACGCAACTACCGGTTACCTGATGGCCCTGACCTTGATTGATATGCTGCCGGACGAGCGCGATGCGATCCTGAAACGTGCAGACGACTATGCCAACAACCGTCTGGTTTGCGGCGTGCACTACCGCAGCGATGTTGAGGCCAGCAAGCTGCTTGCCTACACCATCCATGCGGTCATGACCACCAAGCCGCAGTATCAGCAGGAACTGGCGGTGGCTCGTGCAGAAGTGCAGCGCGCTCAGGGCTGCAGCTTGAAGTTGAAGTCCTGCGTGGCCACCACTTCGCTGCCCTGATGGGTGCATTTGTATTGCAGCATGGCCGTGCGCACGGCTGCATAAAAGACGCGGGGGCCCGATAGAAAGGTAACTTCGCGCACCATGCCATCAGCAATCCGGACCTGGGCCTTAACCAATCCTTGCGCGCCATCGATCAGGGCACGGCGTGGCATTTCCGGTGGTACCTGGGTGGGGCACACAATGTCCATGTCCAGCTTGGCTGCAGGCGCCGGTGCGGGAGGCGCAGCAGCGACCATTACCGGTGCGGGAGCGGGAGGCGGTGCTTCATGCAAGACCGGTGTGGCCTCTACGGCGAAGGTGGTGGGCGCTGCCACGGGCACTTCGGCCACCGGTATAAAAGGTGGGGGTTGGGTTGGAACCGTCTGCGCCTTGGGTGGCGCCACCATCTTGCGCGGTGGTGGTGGTGGTGGCGCAACCACCACATCCTGAATCACCACGGCTTGCAAGGGCTTGTTGAGTAGCTCTAGGCCCTTGCGCGCCGTGCCCGAAATCAGCAGCCAGGCCAGCAGCACGTGTATGGCAAGCGCAATGACAATGCCACGGTAGCGGCGCGAGGGGTCCGCAGTGCGGTAATCCAGGGCCATCATTTATTGCACAAACTGTTCGCTGCCAACTACGGCAATGCGGTTCAAACCGATGCGCCGTGAACTGGCCAGCACGTTGGCAAACACGGCATAGCTCGCATCCTTGTCGGTGCGCAAATGCACTTCCGGCTGCGGGGCTGCCAGCGCGCTTTGGCGCATATTGTCTTCAAGCTGCTCCAAGGCAATGGTCTGTCCCTGCCAGTGCACACCACTCTTGGCATCGATGTCGATTTGTATCACCTCGGGCTTGACCTGGCTGACGGGTGGTCGACCCACCGGCAGCTCAAGCTTGACCGCATGCAACTGAACCGGGATGGTGATGATCATCATCACCAGCAGCACCAGCATCACGTCAATCAACGGCGTGGTGTTGATGTCCATGATGACGTCCATTTCATCAGACTGGCCCATAGGGGAACTCATCGCCATGCGTGTCATCCGCCCAGGGCGGGAGGCTCCGTGATAAAAGTTACTTTGGCAATGCCGGCAAGCTGGCAGGCATACATGATGCGGCCGACGCTGTCGTAGCGCGCCTCGCTGTCACCACGAATCTGCACTTCGGGTTGCGGCTGCATGCTGGATATTTTTTTCAAACGATTGACCAGCTCATCACGGCCGGCGACTTGCGTGTCATACCAAAAGGTATGGCCTGCCTTGTCGACCGAGATGATGATGTTCTCGGGTTTGGTCTCACGCACTTCCACGCGTTGCTTGGGCAGGCTCAGCTTGACCGAAGTGGTAACTGCCGGAATGGTGATCAGAAAAATAATCAGCAGCACCAGCATCACATCCACCAGCGGTGTGGTGTTGATGGCGCTCATGACTGTGTCTTCGCCCTCGTCGGAGCCCAGGTTCATTGCCATATGCAGAACACTTCAGCGTAGCGCTTGCGGTGGAGCTTAGGACTTGCCGGCCGTAGCCAGCAACACCGCATGCAGGTCGTTGCCGAAGGCATGCACATCCTCCATGGCCAGCTTGTTGCGGCGGACCAGCCAGTTGTAGCCCAGCACCGCGGGCACCGCCACCGCCAGACCGATGGCCGTCATGATGAGCGACTCGCCCACGGGTCCTGCCACTTTGTCGATGCTGGCCTGGCCCGACATGCCAATGCTGACCAGTGCGTTGTAAATGCCCCATACCGTGCCAAACAGGCCGACAAAAGGCGCGGTGGAACCGACAGTAGCCAGCAGGGCCAGGCCTTCCTGCAAACGGCTTTGTACGTTGGTCATGGCACGTTGGATACTCATGGTGACCCAGGTATTGAAGTCAATCGCACCCAGCATGCCATCGTGCTTGCTGGCACTCTCCAAACCCTTGTCGGTGATGAAGCGGTAGGGGCTGGTGGCCTCGAGTTTGTCGGCGCTCTGGCGAATCGAGGCACCACTCCAGAAGTCGTCACCCACGGCACGTGACTGCTTGTTCACGCGCGACTGCTCAATGTACTTGGACACAATCACGTACCAGCTGGCCATGCTCATCAGCACCAGAATCAGCAGCGTGCCACGGGCCACCAGGTCACCCTGCGCCCATACGGC
>CANFIH010000002.1 GCA_947446855.1 Burkholderiales bacterium | reverse complement strand
CGGCCATGGCCGCCGCATAGAAGGCATTCACCGCCGCCTGGCTGTTGGCAACCAAGCCGACATGTACCGCCCGGGCATCGGCGTGGCCCTGGCGCAGCCAGAAAAAGACCCGGCCATTGCAGCCAAAGCCTTTCAGATCGGGATGCCCCTCGGGCCCTTGCGCGCCGTCATAGTCGATGGCGTGGCGAATGCCCAGCGGCGCCAGCGCCTGTTCGTAAAAGGCGATGGAGCGCGTCACGTCGCTCACGGTTATAAAAATGTGATCCAGCACTGGAGTTTCCTTGTTGCGCGCGCAACGGATGCGCGCTGTGTGCGACCCATTATTCACCCTGACCCAGCAGCGCCCGCCAAGGCGCGACGGCACAATACCCTGTGCACCCCGTTACCCCACAGAACCATCCCCCGCCAGGCAGGCCGGCGCCGGCCTGCCTGGCGCACCCGCTGCGGGGGACTGCCCATGCATGAACTCAGCCTGGCCGGCAGCATTCTGCAGGTGGTGGAGCAGGCCCGAGCGCGCGATCCGTTTGCGCGCGTTACCCACTTGCACCTGCAGGCCGGCGCATTGGCCGGCGTGGAGCTCTCGGCGCTGCGCTTTGCGCTGGCATCGCTGGCGCCCGGCACTGTGCTGGAGGGCGCGGAGATTGCCATCGACGAGCTGCCCGGCACAGCCTGGTGCCCGCAGTGCAGCGCCAGCGTGCCGGTCTTCTCGCGCCTGGACCTGTGCCCGCTGTGCGAAGGCGCGCAGCTGCAAGTCAGGGGCGGCACGGATCTGAAGGTGGTGGACATGCGCGTTGTTTGAGCCCACCATGCCGGTCACAAGCAGAAGACCAACAGGAGATTTTTATGTGCGTTGTATGCGGTTGCAGCAGCCCCGCCACAGTGGCCGGGGTGACAGAGCCCCAGGTCCAGCCCCATACCGGCGATCTGCACTTTGGCACGGGCGCGGCCCGGGTGTCGGTACCCGGCATGAGCCAGGAGCGCACGATTCAACTGGAGGTGGATGTGCTGGGCGCCAACCAGGCCGTGGCGCTGCAGAACCGGGCCCACTTTGCCGCACACGGCGTGCATGCCTTCAACCTGGTGTCCAGCCCGGGATCGGGCAAGACCACGCTGCTGTGCGCCAGCATCGAGGCGTTGCGCCAGCGCGCACCGGGCCTGCCGGTGGCGGTGATCGAGGGCGACCAGCAAACCAGCTTTGATGCCGACCGCATCCGCGCCACCGGCGCGCCCGCCATCCAGATCAACACCGGCAAGGGCTGCCATCTGGATGCGCCCATGGTGGAGCGGGCCTTTCGCCAGCTGGCTTGGCATGCGGGTGCACATGGGCAGGGCGCGGCACACGGCCACGATCCTGCCCACCCACACACGCCTGGGCACGATCACAGCCACACCCACGCGGCAGCCCAGGGCGACCCCGCGGCCCGGGCCCTTCTGTTTATCGAGAACGTGGGCAACCTGGTCTGCCCCGCCCTGTGGGACCTGGGCGAAGACGCCAAGGTGGTCATCCTGTCGGTGACCGAGGGCGAGGACAAGCCGCTCAAATACCCGGACATGTTTGCCGCCGCCAGCCTGATGCTGCTCAACAAGGTGGACCTGCTGCCGCACCTGCGCTTTGACGTGGTGAAGTGCATCGACCATGCCCGCCGCGTCAACCCCGGCATCCGCGTGCTGCTGGTGTCCGCGCAAACCGGCCAGGGCATGGATGCGTGGCTGGACTGGGTGCTGGGCGTGGAGGCATGAGCCTGCCGCTGGTGCGTCAACAGCTAGCCGTGGCCGCACCGGCACGGGTGCTGGCCTGCGGCGCCTGGCTGAAGAACACGGCCTGCCTGCTGGATGGCAACCAGGTCTGGATGTCACCGCTGCATGGCGACCTGGGCACGCCGCAAGCGCGCGCCGCTTTACTGGATTCGATCACACGGTTGCAGCAGCAGGCCAGCGGACCGATAGAGGCGGTGGCGCATGATCTGCATCCGGATTTTTTCAGCACCGAGGTGGCGCAGCAACTGGCGCAGAAGCTGGGTGTTCAAGCCATCGCGGTGCAGCACCACCACGCGCACATCGCACAGGTGCAAGCGCACCACGCGCCGGGTCCAGCGGTGCTGGGCTGGGCGCTGGATGGCGTGGGGCTGGGCACCGACCAGACGGCCTGGGGTGGCGAACTGCTGCTGGTGCAGGACGCCCGCTTTCAGCGCATCGCGCATCTGCCTGAACTGCTGCTGCCGGGTGGCGACGTGGCCGCACGCGAACCCTGGCGCATGGCTGCGGCTGCGCTGCATCGCGTGGGACTTTCGCCGCAGCAGGCACTCGGCCCGGTCGCCGGTGCATACCTGCGTGCGGGCAGGCAAGGCGTCATTGCAGACACCCGCCTCCGGGGTTTGCGCAGCATGATGGCGCGCGGCATCAACTGCCCTTCCACCACCAGCGCCGGGCGCTGGTTTGATGCGGCGGCCGGACTGCTGGGCCTGTGCTGGTGGCAGACCGAAGAAGCGCAGGGCGCACAAGCCCTGGAGCAACTGGCATCGCAATGGCTGGCGCAGAATCCGGCGCCGCTGCTGGACGCCGAACTGATAGATGCCGGTTTGCAGCTGGATGTGCTTATGCATCGTCTGCTGGCACGCATGGCGACGCTGCCGGGCCAGGCCAATGCCTGCGCTATCGCGCCAGAAGCCGGCCTGTGTACCGCCAGCTCAGATGCCCTTGTCCGCGCCACGCAATCCGAGGCCGCCGCACTGTTTCATGTGGCGCTGGCCGATGCACTGGCACGGGCGGCTATCGCCGCCGCAGCGCAGCACCAGATCACGCGCATCGCATTGAGCGGTGGCTGTTTCGTCAATCGCCTATTGCGAGAGCGCATGGTGGACACGCTCACGCAGGCCGGGCTCACCGTGCACCTGCCCCATGACAGCGCCTATGGTGACGCCGGCCTCGCCCTCGGCCAGGCCTGGGTCGCCGCGCACACGCTGCACGCCACGCGCAGCGCAACAACAGCAAAAGAACAACCCGCAAGGAACACCCTATGTGCCTAGCCATACCGGCCCGCGTCGTGGCCCTCAACGGCCTGGAGGCCAGCGTCGATCTCGGCGGCGTGCGCAAGACCATCTCCATCGCCCTGGTGCCCGAAGCGCAGCTGGAGGACTATGTGATCGTGCATGTGGGCCATGCGATTGGCCTGGTGGACGCAGAGGAGGCCCGGCTCACGCTGGCGTTGTTTGCCGAACTGGACGCCCACAGCGCTGCTGAAAACCGCCCATGAAATACATAGCCGAATACCGCGACGGCAAGCTGGGCCAGCAGATTGCGGCACGCATTGCGGCCGAGGCCGATCCGGCGCGCAACTACAGCTTCATGGAATTTTGCGGCGGCCACACGCATGCCATTTCGCGCTACGGCCTGACCGGGTTGCTGCCACCGCATGTGCGCCTGGTGCATGGCCCCGGCTGCCCGGTGTGCGTGCTGCCGATAGGCCGCATCGACCAGGCGATTGAGCTGGCGCTGCACCGCGGTGCCATCGTCACCACCTACGCCGACACCCTGCGCGTGCCGGCCTCCAACGCGCTGTCGATGATGAAGGCCAAGGCGCGCGGCGCCGATATCCGCATGGTCTATTCGGTGAACGACGCGCTCAAAATTGCACGCGACAACCCGGCACGCGAGGTCGTGTTTTTTGCCATCGGCTTCGAGACCACCACGCCACCCACCGCGCTGGCCTTGCAGACGGCGCAGCGCGAGGCCCTGCACAACTTCAGCGTGCTGTGCTGCCATGTGCTCACGCCCGCCGCCATCACCCACATTCTGGAATCGCCCGAGGTGAAAGACTGGCACACCGTGCCGCTGGACGGCTTTATCGGCCCCGCACATGTGAGCATATTAATCGGCTCGCGGCCCTACGAAGGCTTTGCGGCGCAGTACCAAAAGCCGGTGGTGATTGCCGGCTTTGAGCCGCTGGATGTGTTGCAAGCCATTCTGATGCTGGTGCGCCAGGTCAACGCGGGCCGCGCCGTGGTCGAAAACGAATTCACCCGCGCGGTGACGCGCGACGGCAATGCGGTGGCGATCCAGGTGGTGGCCGAGGTGCTGGGGCTGCGTGACAGTTTCGAGTGGCGCGGCCTGGGCGAAGTGCCGTTCAGCGCCTTGAAGATTCGACCGGAGTATGCGCAATGGGACGCCGAGCGCAAATTCGATGTGCATTACACGCAGGTAGCCGACCACAAGCAATGCGAGTGCGGTGCCATCCTGCGCGGCGTGAAGCGCCCGACCGACTGCAAACTGTTCGGCACCGTGTGCACGCCCGAGTCGCCCATGGGCTCGTGCATGGTGTCATCCGAGGGTGCTTGCGCGGCGCATTATTCCTACGGGCGCTTTGGCGATATTGCGGTGGTAACGGCATGAGCAAAAAATACCTGCGCCCGCTCGACATCCGAGCAGGCCGTGTCGACATGAACCACGGCGCCGGCGGCCGCGCTAGCGCGCAGCTGATTGAAGAAATATTCCTGCGCGCCTTTGACAACGCCTACCTGCGCCAGGGCAATGACGGCGCCACGCTGCCCCTGCCGCCCGAGTTGTTGCAGGGCGCACGCCTGGTGATGGCGACCGACGCCCATGTGGTCTCACCGATCTTTTTCCCCGGTGGCGATCTGGGCTGCCTGGCGGTGCACGGCACGCTCAACGATGTGGCCATGCTGGGCGCCAGGCCTTTGTATCTCTCGGCCAGTTTCATTCTGGAAGAAGGCTACCCGCTGATCGACCTGCAACGCATCGCGAACAGCATGGGCAAGGCGGCGCGTGCGGCGGGTGTTTCCATCGTCACCGGCGACACCAAGGTAGTCGAAAAAGGCAAGGGCGATGGCGTCTTCATCAGCACCACCGGCGTCGGCGTGGTGGCGCCCGGTGTGCACATCGGCGGCGACCAGGCGCGTGCGGGCGATGTGGTGCTGGTCAGCGGCACGCTGGGTGAGCATGGTGTGGCCGTGCTGTCCAGCCGCACCGCCATGGAGTTCGAGACCACGATCGAGTCCGACACCGCCGCGCTGCACGGCCTGGTGGCCGACCTGCTGGCGGCCCTGCCCGCGAACAGTGTGCATGTGCTGCGCGACCCTACGCGCGGCGGCCTGGCCACCACGCTCAACGAGATCACCCGCCAATCGGGTGTGGGCATGCTGCTGGAGGAAAGCAGCATCCCGATGCTGCCGCAAGTGGAAGCCGCCTGCGAGTTGCTGGGGCTGGATCCGCTCTACATCGCCAACGAGGGCAAGATGGTCGTCATCTGCGCGCCCGAGGCACAAGAGGCTGCGCTGGCCTGTCTGCGCGCCCATCCGCTGGGGCTGGCCGCTTGCCGGATTGGCACGGTGACGGTGGACCCACACCACTTTGTGCAGATGCAGACCCGCATGGGTGGGCGGCGGGTGGTGGATTGGCTGAGTGGCGAGCAGTTGCCGCGGATTTGCTGATGTTTTTTTCTGCGGTGCAGATGATGCCGTTCGCTTGAGGCAAGCATTTCCATTTTTCATGGATGCATAAACTGGCCCTTTAAGAATTTATCCATGTAATTTTTCCACCGCCTGGATAAAATGCATGGATGTACAAACGATTCGCCCTCCAGCGTTTGAGCGCGCTTTTAGGCCAATTCCCTGCTGTGGTGCTGCTTGGCCCGCGCCAAAGTGGCAAGACCACCATGGCCTTCGCCCAAAAGGAAATCCACCCCGACGCGCTCTATCTGGATCTGGAACTGCCCTCGGCACAAAGGCAGTTGGACGATCCGGAAGCCTTCTTTATGGCGCATCCCAAGCAGTTGGTAATCCTGGATGAGGTGCAGCGCGTGCCGGAGCTTTTCAGCGTCTTGCGTGGGGTCATAGACCAGCGCAGGCGCAATGGTGAAAGCAATGGCCAGTTTATGCTTCTGGGCTCGGCCTCCGGCGTGCTGTTACAGCAGTCCAGCGAGAGCCTGGCCGGGCGGGTTGCGCAAATGGAGTTGACGCCCTTTCAGGCGCGCGAACTGTTTGAAGATGCGGCCACCCCTTCCGAGATGAACCGGCTCTGGGTCCGGGGCGGTTTCCCGCTGTCCTGGCTGGCCAGCGATGACGCCGCCAGCCTCACCTGGCGCGAAGCCTTTATCACCACCTACCTGGAAAAAGACATTCCGGCCTTGGGCCCCAGAATTGCGGCCACCACCTTGCGCCGTCTGTGGAGCATGCTGGCTCACAACCAGGGGGACATGCTGGACCAGTCCAAACTGGCATCCGCATTGGCCCTCAGCGGCCAGACCGTCGGGCGCTACATCGACCTGTTGTGCGACCTCATGCTGGTGCGCCGGCTTCCGGCTTGGAGCGGCAATGTTGCCAAGCGACTGACCCGCGCGCCCAAGGTCTATGTGCGCGACAGCGGCTTGGTGCATGCGCTGCTAGGCCTGCAGAATTTGGATACCGTCTTGAGCCACCCTGTTGCGGGTTCAAGTTGGGAGGGCTTTGTCGTGGAGCAGCTCATCACTGCGGCGCCATCCGCTCAGGCCAGCTATTACCGCACCAGCAATGGCGCTGAGGTGGACCTGGTGCTGGAATTTCGTCAGGGCCAGCGCTGGGTCATCGAGGTCAAGCGCTCCTCCGCACCCACGGTTTCACGCGGGTTTTACGTGGCCGCAACCGACCTGCAGGCAGAGCGCAAATTACTGGTTGCGCCGGTGGACCAGCCCTACCCCGCAAAAGAGGGCATAGAGGTGATGAACCCGCTCCAGGCCGCAAGGCTGATCGCAACACAGGACTGAGCGCCACTGCCGCACCACGACAACGTAATACTGGACTTAAACCACACACCCATGTTCACACTTTTTGAAAACGACTACCGCGCGCTGGTGATCGGCGCCAGCGGCGCCATTGGGCAGGCGTTTGTGGACGCACTGCAGAACGACCCGCGCTGCACCCATGTGGAGGCGCTGTCCCGCGCGCAGGGCAGTGGCTTTGACCTGCAAGACACGGCCGCAATGGCCGCGCAGGCGGCGGCCCTTGCGGCGCGCGGCCCCTACCACTTCATGGTGGACGCAACCGGCACCCTGACCATTGACGGCGTGGGACCCGAGAAGTCGCTGGCGGCCTTGCAGCCGGATATTCTGGCGCGCTCGTTTGCGCTCAATGCCATAGGCCCGCTGATGGTGCTGCGGCACTTCGCGCCCTTGCTGGCTGCGGGCCCCAGCATGTACGCCAAGCTGTCGGCACGCGTTGGCAGCATCACGGACAACCACAAAGGCGGCTGGTACGGCTACCGCGCCTCCAAGGCGGCGCTGAACATGTACCTGCAAACCGCAGCGATCGAATTGCAGCGCAAACAACCCGCCTTGCGGGTGGTTGCCTTGCAACCGGGCACGGTGCGCTCAGGCCTGTCGCAGCCGTTTTCTGCCGGAGTTGCCAAGTTGCTGGAGCCGGCTGATTCCGTCCAGGGCATGCTGGGCGCCTTGCAGGCGCTGCCCGCCCGCCAGGGCGCGCACTTTGTGGACTACCAGGGCCAGGAAATCCCCTGGTAAAGCCGCAGTTGCCCGCAGGCGCGGCAGCGTGTCTTGCCTGCAGCCGTTCCGAGCACGGAAAGCGCAGAAAATGGCGCTTTAGCCAAAAAGGTCCTTGTGAACCCATCCCTTGCCCATGCCGATCTCCTCGCCGCGTACCGAAGGGCCGAAGCCGATGCAGCACACAAGTACGGTTTGATCCAGGTGGTGTCCCAAAAAGGGCCCAAGGCCATGCAGGCGGCCATGGAAACCGCGGCCAAGGCAGCCAAGCGCAGGGATTCGTTCGCAAAAAAGCTGCAGGGCCTGGGGGTGGCCCTGGAGGATTGAGCTTGCAACAGGCTGCGGGTCGAGATTGGCTGCCGCAGGCTTGGTGCTCCACCCATAATGCAGCATGTCGTGAAGATGGGTTCAGGGGGAATCGATCGATCCGCAAATACTAACCAAGGCCTATGGATACGCCGGTACTGTTAACCACGGGGGCGCTGCTTTCCACCGCAGCAGCGCTTGTCATGCTGGTGGCGTGGCTGACCCGCAAAACCTACCCGGGCTTTGGTTGCTGGGTGCTTGGCGTGCTGTGTCTGGCCTTGGGTGCGGCCATGCTGATTCCGGGTGCATTGCCGTCCACCTGGCTGATCCGCCTGGTGCGCAACGGCATGCTGGTCGGCGGCCTGATGCTGATCTTCCACGGCCTGCTGGTGTTCCGGGAAGTCCGATGGAGCCGGCGTCTTGAAGCGCTGTTTTTTCTTTCCTTCCTGGCGGTCTTTGGCTACTGGAGCGTGGATGCGGCGCACATCGATGCGCGCATTGCCACCTATTCCGCCTATACCGCACTCATCTGCTTTGCCGCCGCCTTGGCCACGCTGCAGCGCCGCCCCGCATACTTTGCCTCCAACGATGTGATGCTGGCGGTCTGGCTGTCGGTGTACGGGCTGCTGTCGCTGGTGCGCCTGGCGCAGCAAGTCCTCAGCCCGGAAAACAGCACCGCTTTCGAAGCCTTGAAGGGCTTGGGGGCGTTCTACGCGATTGCCCAGATCCTGACCGTCCAGCTGGTCACGCTGACCCTGATCAGCATGAACTCGCAGCGTATCGAGTGGGAGTACCGCGCCAGCCTGGTGCGCGTGCGCGAAAGTGAAGAACAATTGCGCTCCGTCAGCGAATCGGCCTTTGACGCCATCATCCTGCTCGACAACAGCGGATGCGTCACGTTCTGGAATGCCGCGGCCGAACGCATGTTTGGATATGGCCGCGCAGACGTTGTGGGCCAACCTCTGCTGGCCTTGATCGCACCCGAGCGGCAGCTGGATGCGTACCTGCCCGTTTTTGAACTGTTCAAGCATGCGCGTCCTGGCCAGATCATCGGCAAAACCATGGAGCTGACGGCACGCAACCAGGCAGGTGTCGAGTTTCCGATCGAGATTTCGCTCTCCACCCTGCAGCAGCAGGATGCCTGGGGCGCGGTCGGAATCGTGCGTGACATCTCGGTGCGCAAGCGCGACGAACAGGTGTTGCAGAAATTGCAGGGGGACCTGCAAGCCACCTTGAATGCCTTGCCCGATTTGCTGTTTGAGCTCGACCTGCAGGGTGTACACCACGCCTACCACTCTCCGCGGCAAGAGCTGCTGGCGGCGGCCCCCGCAGAGCTGATTGGCAAATCCATCCACGAAGTGATGTCAGTGGAGGCGGCCCGTTCCTGCGAAGCGGCGCTGCGTGAGGCCAATGCCCACCAGTTCAGCAGCGGGCATCAGTTTGCACTGGACTTGGCCGTGGGCCGCCGATGGTTTGAGCTCTCCGTGGCCAAGAAGCCAACGGCAGCCGGTGAGGCGCCCCGTTTCATCGTCATTTCGCGCGACATCACCCAGCGCAACGAGGCCATGGCGATTTTGCTGAACCACCACAGTGAACTCGAAACCAGGGTGACCGAACGTACGCAAGAGCTGCTGGAAGCCAAGAAGGCGGCTGAAGCAGCCAGCATTGCCAAAAGTGCCTTCCTGGCCAATATGAGCCATGAGATCCGCACGCCCCTGAATGCCATCACCGGCATGGCTTCCATTTTGCGGCGCAGCGGCATCACGCCTGAGCAAATGCACCGGCTCGACAAAATAGACGCGGCAAGCAGTCACCTGATTCACGTGATTGATGATGTCCTGGATCTGTCCAAGATCGAAGCCGGCAAGTTCACGCTCTCCCGTGATTGCTTCGCACTCGACGACATGCTGGCCGGCGTGGTGGCCATGGTCAGCGACAAGGCCAGGACCAAAGGCCTCACGCTTGCCACGGTGGCGGACGCACTGCCCTACACGCTCCTGGGTGACCGCACGCGCCTGCAACAGGCCTTGCTGAATTACCTCTCCAACGCGGTCAAATTCACCGAGGCCGGACACATTGACCTGCGCGCCAGCAGGGTGGAAGACGGTCCCGACACGGCCTTGCTGCGCTTTGAGGTCAGCGACACGGGCCCGGGCATAGACCCGTCGGTGCTGCCGCGGCTGTTCACGGTGTTTGAACAGGCTGACAACACGACCACCCGCAAATACGGCGGCACCGGGCTGGGCCTGGCGATTGCCCAAAAGATCGCCCGCATGATGGGCGGCGATGCCGGAGCCACTTCGCAGCCGGGCCGGGGCAGCACCTTCTGGCTGACCGTGCGCATCGGCAAGGGCGAGGCACTGGGCAAAGCCAGCGCCCTCCCGGCTTCCCTGGATTGCGAAGCCATCCTGAAGCGGGACTATGCGGGTCTGCGGGTGCTGGTGGCGGACGATGAACCGGTCAACCAGGAAATCGCGCTGTTTCTTTTGAACGAGGCCGGCTTCCAGGTCGACCTTGCCAGCGATGGCGAAGAAGCCCTGAAGCTGGCCACCGCAACCACCTATGACCTGATCCTGATGGACATGCAGATGCCCAAGCTGGACGGCCTGGAAACGACCCGCCGAATCCGCGAGCGCGAGAAGCGGCGCACGCCGATCCTGGCGATGACGGCGAATGCGTTTGCGGAGGACCGGGTCCAGTGCACACTGGCCGGAATGGACGACTTCATCACCAAGCCCGTGGACCCCCTGTTGCTCTACGCGGCCCTGCTGCGTGGCCTGCAGCAGCCTGCGGGAGAAACAGGCCCGTCGACCGCAGTAGCTTGAGCGCGCCACCGTTCGCGCGGTGCAAGGTTCGTCAGCGGATGTCCATGGAGGCCTGAAACAACAGCACCTTGAGCGCGCGGTCTGCATCCACATCGGCAAACACTGCGGGGTTGGCAATGCGCTCCACAAAGCGCACGTCGGGTGCCAGTTCCTGCATCTGGGTTTTCAGAAAGTCGACACCCAGCTCCGGCGCGTTCAGGCACAGCAAGGCGTAGCCGCCGGGCATCAGCAGCTCGGGCAGGCGGCGCATCAGGCGGGCGTAGTCCTTGGTGGCCACAAAGCTGCCCTTCTGGTAGCTCGGCGGGTCCACGATGATCAGATCAAAGGGAGAAGCCCGCGTGATCTTGCCCCAGGTGCTGAAAATATCGTGCGGTAAAAAGCTGGCACCGGTGCTGAGGCCATTGAGTTGGTGGTTTTGCTGGCCGATGCCAATGGCGCCGTGGCTCATGTCCACATTGAGCACATGGCGCGCGCCGGCCTTCAGTGCCACGACCGAAAACGCGCAGGTGTAGGCAAACAGATTGAGCACGCGCAGATCGGGGTGGCGCGCCGCCAGCGCGCCCACCCATTGCCGCCCGGCTGCCATGTCCAGAAACAGGCCGTGGTTCTGCCCCTTGAGTACATGCACACGGTAGCGCGCGCCGTTCTCGCTTACCACCTGCGGCTCGGGCACGGCACCAGCCATCAAGCGGGTGTCGGCGCGGCCTTCGGTGCGCCATTGGTAAACCCAGTTGAGCGGCTGGTCGGGCGCGAGTTGCTGCCAGCGTTCGGTCAGTGCGGTGTGCACTACGGCCAGGGCGTCATCCTCCAGGGGCTGGAAGCTGGTCAGCACCAACACCGGCGGATAGAAGTCCAGCGCCAGGTGTTCGCAGCCGGGGTGCAGACCGCCGCGGCCGTGAAAAATGCGCTGCGCGTCGGTGCCGGGTTCCATCGTGGCGATGGTGTCGATCAGGGCTTGCATGGCTTTCGGCTCTTTAGCGCTCCTCGACCCGGCCATCCGGGTGCAGGGCAAAGCGGCCCTTGTCGCGCGGGTGCACCGGGTCGCTCGCGCCCCAGGGCCAGCCGCCGAATTCGGTGCGGCGGTAGTCGGCAAAGGCCTCTTGGATTTCCGTCTGGGTGTTCATCACAAAGGGGCCGTATTGCGCCACCGGCTCGCCAATGGGGCGGCCTTGCAGCAGCAGCAGTTCGGCCTCCTCGGCTCCATTCACCAGTTCCACCGCATAGTCACCGGCCACCTCCATCACCGAGCCGGGCGCCACGCTGTGCCCGGCGATGGTGAGTGCGGCACCGGCAAAGAAATAGAGCTGGCGCCGGGTCTGCGCGCTGCGCGCCGCCGGCAGGGTCCAGCGGGCCCCGGCCTCCATCTTGAGCGTCAGGATGGCCACGTCGGCGTCGGGCTGCGAGGCCCAGGAGTCGGGTGGCGGCGGCAGGCAGCGGTCGCCCGTCAAGGTGCCCGCAATGCAGGCGATGTGCGTGGCGTGGCCGTTGGCATCCGTTGCCACATGGCGCGGAATGTCCTCGTTCCACAGCATGGTGAAGTGGGGCTCGGCCATCTTGCTTTTGGCCGGTAGGTTGAGCCAGATCTGGAACAGCTCGGTGGGGTTGGGCTTGTCCTGGTGGCGCAGGGGGAACATTTCGCAGTGAACAATGCCTTTGCCCGCCGTGAGCCATTGCACATCGCCATCGCCAAAGCGCGCAGTGGCGCCGGCCGAGTCGGAATGGTCGATGCGGCCATCGCGCACGATGGTCACCGTCTCGAAGCCGCGGTGCGGGTGTGCGGGAAAGCCGGGCACGGTCTCGCCGTGGTACATGCTCCAGCCGTCCTTGCCACCAAAGTCCTGCCCCAGATTGCGCCCTGCCAGCGAGGCCTGCGGGCCCTGCTGGTCGTTGCCGGCCGGGTAGGCATCGTTGTGATGCACGCAGAACAAAAACGGGTCTATGGTCTGCCAGGGGAAGGACAGGGGTTGGATCTTGAGGAGGGGGTGCTGGGCCATGGCGGGTAGAGGTGGTGACGCGATGGCCCTATTGTCACTGCGCGCAGAACATAGGCCGCAAGAATCGTGTCACTGGTTCCGATCAGTGTTTATGGCCTTCTTCGGGGTCGTCCTGCAAAATCGTTTCGTAGTCCTGGCCGCCGTAGAACACACCAAGAATGGACACGCACTGTTCGTCAATAGCAAAGGCGATCACGGCGCGCTTTTTGTAATTGGTGATTCTCAGCCCTGTGCGGATATCGTCGCGCGTTGTGCCTCGATGCGGAAATGCTGAAAGACCTTCGCAATAGTTCACGATGGCATCCGTGTATCCGGCTGCAATTTCTGGGGAAGCCGCAAGGGCTATGTAGCGGTACAACTCAGCAAGTTGCTCCAGCGCCTCGGGAGCAAAAACAACCTGAAAGATCATCGGGCCTTGGCGCTCGCATGTTCAGCCGCAAGGCGCGCACGCACCTGGTCAATGCTCACGGCGCGCGATGCATCCGCCTTCAATGCATCGTAAGCGGGGCCTACCTGGCCTTGCAGCCAATTCTCCACCGCACGGTCACGCGCCATGAGTGCCCGCATGCCATCACGGATGACTTCGCTTTCAGTCGCGTACTCACCAGAACGGACTTTCGCTTTGATCGCATCAGCCATTTCGATTGGGAGGGTGATGCTCATTTGCTGAGTTGTGCGCATGGAACCGCCAAATTTCTTAACAGGATTTAATCCTACTCTATTGGGTCACATTTGTCCAAGGTTGGCGCCAATCTGAGGCCGTCACGCCGCGATAGCCGAAGTCCGGCAAGTGAGATGGAGCTCCCGAATGCGGTCGTGGCGAACCATTGCAAACGAAACGCTTGACTACCCATGCGCCGTGCAGCGTACCAACACCCGGTATTGGCATGTCCTTACGAACGCAGCAACGCAGCTGTAAGCAGGAGGAGTAAGGGCGGGCGACGATTTGTGGTACTACACCATGAGGAGCTCGCCCTTGCCTCTCCTGCGCAAGCACATGCAGGTATGAGACCTTCGATCGGCAAATAACGGACTTATTTCAAGACCCGCTTCCAGCCCATGGCGATCTTCACGGCCACCCCCAAGACCCTGCGGCGCTTGTCGACGCATCTCCCCCATCACCGTACAGCGCAAGCCCATGGGGTTTGAGCCTGGCTTTATTTGTCACCCGCTCGCACCTGCGAGCCGGGCAAGGGTTTGCGCCCGATTGACACAGCCCGGCTTGTGGTGGAAGGTGTCAGGCCCTGTTCTCCTCACCGGAAGAAGCCCATGCAAGTCACGCCGCGCCAGCACATGGATACCGTCATGCAAGTCGCCCTGCACGGCCATGCCACGGCCAGCAGCCGGCATGAGCTGCTGATACGCGACAGCTGGCAGCGCTGCGTGCACCAGCACCGGCTGGACCCCACACGCATGCAGGAGGCCGTCATCCTGCCGCAGGCGCGCCTGCGCGAGCACAAGGACCAAATGGAGTCGCTGCTGCAGATCGCGCGCCACGGGCTGGAGTCGCTCTACAGCAAGGTGTGCGGCCTGGGCTATGTGGTGCTGCTGACCGATGCGCGCGGCGTCACCGTGGACTTTCTGGGCGATCTGGTGGCCGAGCCTAGCCTGCGCAAGGCCGGCCTGTACCTGGGTGCCGACTGGAGCGAGCAGCATGCCGGCACCTGCGGCGTGGGCACCTGCATCAACACCGGCCAGGCCTTGACCGTGCACCTGGATGACCACTTTGATGCCACGCATATTCCGCTGACCTGCACCAGCGCACCGGTGTACGACAGCGTGGGACGTTTGAGCGCCGTGCTGGATATTTCGCAACTGAGTTCGTCGCAGCCCAAGGAGAGCCAGCACCTGGCGCTGCAACTGGTGACCATGCACGCGCACGACATCGAGAACGCCGCCTTTCTGTACCGCCACCGGCGCGACTGGGTGCTGCGCCTGTCGAGTGCGCCGCAGTTTCTGGAGGTGCAACCCGAGTACCTGCTGGCGCTGGACAGCAGCGGGCGCGTGGTCGGCCACAACCGGCGCGCGCAACTGGCCTTGCAGCGCAGCGATGGCGAGCCGCTGCTGGGCCAGCGCTTTGAAGAGGTGTTTGATCTGCCGTTTGCGCGCATCGGCAGCTATGTCATGGCCCAGCCCAGCGACCAGCGTGCCCTGATGCTGGCCGGCGTGCGCCGCCTGCTGTTTCTGTCCGCCACGCCACCGCCACCTGCGGCCGTGGTGGCGCGTGCGGCCGTGGCCAGTAAGCTGCCCGCACCCCTGGCCGCACTGTCGGCAGGCGACCCGGTACTGGACCGGCAGATTGCGCGCGTGGCGCTGCTGGTCAACTCGCCCATCAGCCTGCTGGTGACGGGCGAGACCGGCTCGGGCAAGGAGTATTTCGCCAAGGCCGTGCACGCCAGCGGCGCGCGCAAATCCAGGCCTTTTGTGGCGGTGAACTGCGCCGCCATCCCCGAGGCGCTGATCGAGAGCGAGCTGTTCGGCCATCTGGCCGGCAGCTTCTCCGGCGCCAGCAGCCGGGGCAAGCGCGGCCTGATCCAGGAGGCCGATGGCGGCACGCTGTTTCTGGACGAGATTGGCGACATGCCGCTGCCGCTGCAGGCCCGCCTGCTGCGCGTGCTGTCGGAGCACGAGGTGCTGCCGGTGGGCGCACTCAAACCCGTGCCGGTGAACATCCGCGTGATCGCCGCCACCCATGCGCCGCTGGAAGCCATGGTGCATGCGCGGCGCTTTCGCGATGATCTGTACTACCGCCTCAACGGCGCGCACTTCACCCTGCCGCCGCTGCGCCAGCGCGCCGACCGGGGCGCCACGATAGACCGCCTGCTGGGCGAACGCACACTCACTGCGGTGGCTCGCGAACGGCTGATGGCCCATGCCTGGCCGGGCAATCTGCGGGAGCTGAAAAACGTGCTGGACTACGCCGCCAGCATGAGCGATGCAGCAGCCATCGACCTGCAGGATTTGCCGGAGTTGGCACAGGCGGCCGACTGGCCCGCACCCACCGTGAACCAAGCAGTGCCGGCACACGCAGCGCCAACGCCGGCCGGTGCTGCGGCGCTGCTGCAGGCGCTGCGCCAGGCGCACTGGAACGTGAGCGAGGTGGCACGCCAGCTGGGCCTGTCACGCATGACGCTGTACCGGCGCATGAAGCGCGCCGGCATCGTGGCGCCTAACCGGGAATAACGCCACCGTCCAGGCTGCCGTGGACGGCATGCACCGCCCGCACCCGGGCTGGCACTCGCCGCCACCGGCACGCGCCAATCGGCCGGCCCATGGGCCTGACAATCGGTCGTGAAACCGGCCGTGATGTACTGGTCGCTGTGGATTGGGTTATGTCTTTGGGATTGAGCTTGTTTTTTTGGAAGGGTCGATATGAAAGCTTCTCGTTTGCTCTGCGGCCTGCTAACGCCGCTGCTGCTCACAGCCCTGCCCACACAGGCCGAAGACATCTCGGTGGCGGTGGCGGCCAACTTCACCGCACCCATGAAGCTGATTGCGGCCGAGTTCGAAAAGGACAGTGGCCACAAGGTGCTGGCCGCCTTCGGTTCCACCGGCAAGTTTTACGCGCAGATCAAAAACGGCGCGCCGTTCGAGATCCTGCTCGCTGCCGATGACGAAACCCCGGCCAGGCTGGTGAAAGAAAATGCGGCTGCCAGCGGCAGCCAGTTCACCTACGCCATCGGCAAGCTGCTGCTGTGGTCGGCCAAACCCGGCTATGTGGATGCGGCGGGTGCCGTCCTCAAGAAGGGGGATTTTGCTCACCTCTCGGTGGCCGACCCCAAGCTGGCGCCCTATGGCGCGGCCGGTGTGGAGACCCTGAAGGCCGTGGGCGCGTATGAAGCCGCAGCGCCCAGGATCGTGACGGCCGAGAACATCACCCAGGCCTACCAGTTCATCAGCAGCGGCAATGCCGAGCTGGGCTTTGTGGCGCTGTCGCAGGTGCTCAAAGACGGCAAGATGGAGGGCTCATCGTGGCTGGTGCCGGCCAACCTGTACACGCCCATTCGCCAGGATGCTGTGATGCTGGCGCCGGCCAAGGGCAAGGCCGCAGCACAAGCGCTGATGAGGTTCCTCAAGGGTGACAAGGCCCGCGCCATCATCAAGTCCTTTGGCTACGAATTGTCGTAACGCCTAAGCGGCCGCACGGCCGTTGCGCAAAGGCATTTATGTCTGGCCGGCACCGTCTTGCGGCGAGTGCAGCGACTACAGTCAGTGCTTTGCCAAAGAGGAGGGCGGTTCGCCGTGAACAAGCCTTAAGCTGTCTGCATGTCCCCTGAAGATTTCACCGCCATTGCACTGACCGCCAAGCTGGCGGCCTTGAGCACCGTGTTGCTGCTGCTGCTGGGCACGCCCATCGCCTGGTGGCTGGCCAGCAGCCGCTCGCGCCTGCGCAGCGTGGTGGGCGCCATCGTCACCTTGCCGCTGGTGCTGCCACCGGCCGTGCTGGGCTTTTACCTGCTGGTGCTGATGGGGCCACAGGGCCCGGTGGGCCAGCTCACGCAAGCGTTGGGCCTGGGCCTGCTGCCGTTTACCTTTGCCGGGCTGGTGGTGGGCTCGGTCATCTACTCCATGCCCTTTGTGGTGCAGCCGCTGCAGCAAGCCTTTAGCGCGATGGGCGAGCGGCCCATGGAAGCCGCCGCCACCCTGCGCGCCTCGCCCTGGGATGCCTTTGTCAGCGTCGCGCTGCCGCTGGCCAAACCCGGCTTTATCACCGCCGCCGTGCTGGGCTTTGCCCACACCGTGGGCGAGTTTGGCGTGGTGCTGATGATTGGCGGCAACATCCCGGGCAAAACGCAGCTGCTGTCCATGGCCATCTACAACCATGTGGAAGCGCTGGAATACGCCCACGCGCATTGGCTGGCCGGTGGCATGCTGGTGTTTTCTTTCCTCGTGTTGCTGCTGCTCTACAGCCGCGGCTGGAACCGCCAGCCATGAGCACGACACCGGGCATCCAGGCGCGCTTTCAGCACCGCTATGAAGGCTTCACGCTGGACGTGGATCTGGACCTGCCGGGCAAGGGCGTGACCGCCCTGTTCGGCCCCTCGGGCTGCGGCAAGACCACGCTGCTGCGCTGCATGGCCGGGCTGACGCGCGCCGGTCAGGGACAGCTCACGGTGGATGGCGTGCTGTGGCAAAGCGAAAGCCACTTCCTGCCCACGCACCAGCGTCCGCTGGGCTATGTGTTTCAGGAAGCCAACCTGTTTGCGCACCTGAACGTGCAGCGCAACCTGCTGTACGGCCAGGCACGTGTGCCATCGAGCGCGCGGCGCATTGGGTTGGACAGCGTGGTGGATTTGCTGGGCATCGCGCACCTGCTGGAACGCATGCCGCAGGGCCTGTCGGGTGGCGAGCGCCAGCGCGTGGCGATTGCCCGTGCCCTATTGACCAGCCCCCGCCTGTTGCTGATGGACGAGCCGCTGGCCGCGCTGGACATCGCGCGCAAAAACGAATTCCTGCCCTACCTGGAACGCCTGCACGACGAGCTGGATATTCCGGTGGTTTATGTCAGCCACGCGCCGGATGAAGTGGCGCGCCTGGCCGACCACATCGTCGTCATGCAGGAAGGCCGCGCCGTGGCGGTTGGACCGCTCGGCGAAACCCTGGCCCGCCTGGACCTGCCCATTCACCTGGGCGAAGACGCCGGTGTGGTGCTGCGCGCGGTGGTGGTGGAGCGTGACACGGCCTGGCACCTGGCGCGCGTGGAGTTCCCTGGCGGCAGCCTGTGGGTGCGCGATGGCGGGCAACCAGTAGGGCACGCGGTGCGCGTGCGTATATTGGCGCGCGATATCAGCATCGCGCTGGCGCCCGTCAGTGGCGTGAGCATCCAGAATTGCCTGGGCGCCACGGTGGAGCAGATGGCCGGTGACTACCATCCGGCCCTGTCACTGCTGCGCCTGCGCATAGGCGGCTCCCCCCTGCTGGCGCGCCTGACGCGCCGCTCCGCTGCGGCACTGGCGTTGCAACCGGGCAAGCAGGTGTGGGTGCAGATCAAGGCCGTAGCGTTGATCGGGTAATGCGCCCGCAAGGGGTATCGACAGGTCGTACCATCTGGCCTTCTCAAACGCCCCGTGAAAAGGAGACTGACCATGCCCACCGGAACCGTAAATATCCACCGCGTCCTGCGTGCCCCGGCAGAGCGCATCTACCGCGCCTTTCTGGAGGCCGATGCCCTGGCCAAGTGGCTGCCGCCCTATGGCTTTACCTGCAAGGTGCACCAGCTGGATGCCAGAGTGGGCGGTGGCTTTCGCATGTCTTTCAACAACTTCGGCCAAGGCGCCAGCCACTCCTTTGGGGGCGAATACCTGGAGCTGCTGCCCAACGAACGCATACGCTATACCGACAAGTTTGAAGACCCGAACCTGCCGGGCGAAATCACCGTGACCGTGGCGCTGCGCAAGGTGTTGTGTGGCACCGAAATCCAGATCGTGCAGGAAGGCATTCCCGAAGTCATTCCCGTGGAGATGTGCTACCTCGGTTGGCAGGAGTCCCTGGCCCAGCTGGCCACGCTGGTCGAGCCTGAGATCACGGGATAAGGCGCGACCAGCGCCGCTTGCGTTGCCCCTCTACAACGCGCCGCTGCAGTACCCGGCTCAAGCCGATCTACTGCCGTTGATGCCATGCATGAACACGTCGTCCGGCACACCCAAGCGAACACGTCCTTCCAGCTGAGGGCCCAACAGCGCGGCTTGCAAATGATAGCCACCACAACTATCCGCTTTACAAGATCTTGGGCGTCATGGACCATCCCGTCCATGCAAACCAAAACCATCGCCCCATCGTTCCCCATGACTTTTCCGGACACCATTCGCGAAAGGCATGGGCTGTGGCTCATGGTGGCTGGTGGTGCTTTGCTGGGGACCATCGGTATCTTTGTGCAGGAGGCCAACCAGCACCCGCTGGTGACCGTTTGGTTCCGGTGCGGATTTGGCGCTTTGGCGCTGCTCCTGTGGAGTGCCGCTACTGGCAAACTCAATGACCTGCAACTGCGCGGGAAAAGCCTATTGATCGCCTGTGCCACCGGATGCCTCATGGTGCTGAACTGGGCCATGTTCTTTGCGGCCATCCCTCGCACATCCATTGCCGTGGCCACGGTGGTGTTTCACATCCAACCCATCTGGGTCATTGTGTTTAGTGCGGTCTTTTTGCGTGAGCCCGTCTCCAAGGGCCAGTGGATTGCGACGCCTGTCGCCCTGCTTGGGCTGGCGCTGACCACGGGCTTGTTGGACGATCTGCAGTCGGTCCGTATCGTTAGCGGCGATTACATCACCGGACTGCTACTGTGCATGGGTGGCTCCTTGAGTTACGCCGCCGTTACCCTGCTGGCCAAGTCCAAACAAGTCATCCCAGCTTTCACACTGTCGTTCTGGCAGTGCGCAGTGGGTACGGTGGTTCTGGCATGGGTACCGTTTGAGTTTGGCTTGCCCCCACAGCTGAGCGCCTGGGCGTGGCTTGCGGGTCTGGGCGTCATCCATACCGGCTTTGCCTACGTGGTACTGTTCGCGGGCATGGCGCGGCTTTCCCTCGGCAAGATCGCTGTGCTGCAATTTGTCTACCCGTTGGCAGCGGTGCTGTTCGATTGGGGCGTTTACGGCACGACCCTCAGCGTGGTTCAGTGGACAGGTGTGCTCCTGATGGGCCTCTCCGTATGGGCGATCAGGAAACCAGCCCGGTAAAAATCTGCGACGCCCGCGCGCACACAGCGCCAAGCGCATCACCAGGCTGCCGTGGGCGGCGGCCTGCGACTTTCCCATCGGCATCATGGGCCTGGGTGGCATGGGCAAACCGCCGGCGCTGGACAGCGGACAGTTGCGCGGCGCCGTGCTTGCTCATCACACCGCACATGGCCTCGTTTGCATCGGACCACACCATCACACAACCAATCCTGGGCAAAGTGGACCGGCACCTCGGTGATTGAACCGTGGCGCACCGCATGCGCTAAGCTCCCCCGCATGTTGACACCCCCCACCCCCGACTTCCGCTCCGCCCCTTTCCTGAAACAGCACGCGCTGTGGGCCCTGTCCTTTTACGAGGCGCAGTCCATAGACCCCAGCGGCGGCATGTACCACTTCTACCTGGATGACGGGCGCGTCTACAACGCCAGCACGCGCCATCTGGTCAGTGCCACGCGTTTTGTCATCACCAACGCCATTGCCCATGAATTGAGCGGCGAGGCGCAATTCAAACAGCGCGCCGTGCACGCCCTGCGCTTTGTGGAGACCGCGTTCTACGACGCAGAGCACGATGGCTACCACTGGACCATTGATTGGCAGGACGGCCAGGCCACTCCGCTGGACCAGACGCGCCACATGTATGGCCTGGCCTTCGTCATGCTGGCCGCAGCCAAGGCAGTGCAGATCGGCATTGCCGGTGCGCAGGGCTTGCTGGAGCGCACCTTTGATCTGGCCGAGCGCCACTTCTATGACTCCGCCGCCGGCCTGTATGCGGACGATGCCAGCGCCGACTGGGTGCTGTCGGGCTACCGTGGCCAGAACGCCAATATGCATACCTGCGAGGCGCTGATCACCGCCTTTGCCGCGACCCGGGATGCGCGCTACATCGAGCGCGCGGAACAACTGGCCCGCAACATCACCGTGCGCCAGGCCGCACTCTGCGGCGGCGGCATCTGGGAGCATTACAACGCCGACTGGACGCCGGACCTGGAATACAACCGGCATGACAGCTCCAACATCTTCAGGCCCTGGGGCTTTCAGCCCGGCCACTTCACCGAATGGGCCAAGCTGCTGTGCCTGCTGGACCAGCACAGCCCGGCAGACTGGCACCTGCCGCGCGCCAAGGAGCTGTTCGACCGCGCGCTGGCGGTGGCCTGGGATGAGAAGAACGGTGGCATCCACTACGGCTTTGGCCTGGACGACAGCATTTGCGATGCGGCCAAATACCACTGGGTGCAGGCCGAGTCCATGGCGGCGGCGGCCTATCTCGCGCTGCGCACGGGCGAGGCGCAGTACTGGGATTGGTACGACCGCCTGTGGCACTACTGCTGGCAGCATTTTGTGGACCATGCGCAGGGCGCGTGGTTCCGCATCCTCACGGCCGACAACTTCAACCTGACGCGGGAAAAGAGCCCGGCCGGCAAGGTGGATTACCACAACATCGGCGCCTGTTTTGATGTCTACCAGGCGCTCAACCCGGCGTGACAGGTGTCGCACTGACGGGTGTTACAGCTGTCACCCTGTGACAGCTGCGGCAGGGTTCCCGGTTGATATGAATCAAGCACTTACGTGCGCGCAGACCCTGGCACGGATATTGACTCTTCTATGGCAGCAGGCCCGCATTGAGGCCCGCAGCACAGGAGACATACGACATGACAATCCCCACCCCGTCACAGCGCGCCAGCCACTGGCTGGACGCCTTTGGCGCAGCCCTGGCCAGCCGCGATCTCGACGCCACGACCGCCCTGTTTGACGACGACAGCTACTGGCGCGACCTGGTCAGCTTTACCTGGAACATCTGCACGCAGGAGGGCAAGGGCGCCATGCGCGCCATGCTGGAGAGCCGCCTGGCCGATGTGGCGCCCAGCGACTTTGCACTCGAAGGAGAAGCGACCGAGGCCGGCGGCGTGATCGACGCCTGGTTCACCTTTGCCACGCGCCTGTCGCGCGGGCGCGGTCACCTGCGGCTCAAGGCCACGGACGCCGGCGACAAGGGCTGGACCCTGCTGACCAGCATGGTCGAACTCAAGGGCTTTGAGGAAAAAACGGGCACCCAGCGCGCCATGGGCGCCGAACATGGCGTGCACCCGGGACGCAAGACCTGGCAGGAGCGCAGGCAGGACGAACTGGCCAACCTGGGCTACAGCGAGCAGCCCTATGTGGTGATTGTGGGCGGTGGCCAGGGCGGCATCATTCTGGCCGCGCGCCTGCGCCGCCTGGGTGTGCCCACGTTGATCATCGAGCGCAACGAGAAGCCCGGCGACAGCTGGCGCAAGCGCTACAAAAGCCTGTGCCTGCACGACCCGGTGTGGTACGACCACCTGCCCTACATTCCCTTCCCCGACGACTGGCCGGTGTTCGCACCCAAGGACAAGGTAGGCGACTGGCTGGAGATGTATGCCAAGGTGATGGAGCTGAACTACTGGGGCTCGACCACAGCCACCAAGGCGCAGTTTGACGAGGCCAAGGGCGAATGGGTGGTGGAGGTGGAGCGCGCCGGTGAAAAGGTCACGCTGCGGCCCAAACAGCTGGTGTTTGCGCTGGGCGTGTCGGGCTATGCCAATGTGCCCAAAATCGAGGGCGCTGAGTCGTTTGAAGGCGAGCAGCACCACAGCAGCAAGCACCCCGGACCGGAACAGTACAAGGGCAAGAAGGTGGTGGTGCTGGGCTCCAACAACTCCTCGCACGACATCTGCGCCGCCCTGTGGGAGCACGGCGTGGACGTGACCATGGTCCAGCGCAGCAGCACACACATTGCGCCCAGCAAATCGCTGATGGAGCTGGCCCTGGGTGGCCTGTACAGCGAGCAGGCGGTGAAGAACGGCATTGACCACCACAAGGCCGACCTGATCTTTGCCAGCGTGCCCTACAAGATCATGCACACCTTCCACATCCCGGTGTACGACGAGATGAAGAAGCGCGATGCCGACCTCTATGGCCGGCTGGAAAAAGCCGGCTTCATGCTGGACTTTGGCGACGATGGCTCGGGCCTGTTCATGAAGTATTTGCGCCGCGGCTCCGGCTATTACATCGACGTCGGCGCATCCGAGTTGGTGGCCAATGGCAGCATCAAGTTGCGCAGCCATGTGGACATCAAAAAGGTCAACCCCAAGTCGGTGACGCTGACCGACGGCAGCGAGTTGCCGGCCGATGTGATCGTCTACGCCACGGGCTATGGCAGCATGAACCAGTTCCTGTCGGACATCGTCTCGCCCGAGGTGGCCAACCGCGTCGGCAAGGTCTGGGGCCTGGGCTCCAGCACCACCAAGGACCCCGGCCCCTGGGAGGGCGAGCTGCGCAATATGTGGAAACCCACGCAGCAGCCGCAGCTGTGGATACACGGCGGCAACCTGCACCAGAGCCGCCACTACTCGCAGTTTTTGTCGCTGCAGCTGAAGGCGCGTTTTGAGGGGCTGGACACGCCGGTGTATGCCCAGGCGGGGGTGCACCACCTGCGTTGATTCGCTACGATCTCGCAGCAAGCAAGCGGGGCTCTAAAGAGAGCCCCGCTTGGTGAGGTTTGAGCGTTCACCAAAGACCTTTGACTACGCCCTATAAGCTCGGCCGCGCCTGCGCAAATCGCCGCAGCACCAACCCCATGTCATTCAAGCCCACCGCCTCACCCAGACTGCCGTCGTCGTTCACCCAGCGCAAACGCTTGCCGTCTGGCGTCAGAAACAGCACCGTGCGCTACCTGTGCGTCACTTTTTCCGTGAATCCTGATATGCATCCGCAGGACTTACGCTCTGGTGAACAGGGTCACCACGCCGCCGTCTGATGTGGTGGTTGCGTGTCTTACGTGCCCGGTCAAGTCGGCCTGGGGCAATCGCTGAAGTATTGCTTGCGCTGTTCCAGGTAGGCGGCCAGCATCTCAATCACCGCCCGGCATCGCGCCGAATGCCGCAAGGTTTCGTGGTAGACCAGCCAGGCCGTGGTGGACACAACCGCCTCGGGGAAGACACGAACCAGTTCGGATGAGAAGTCGCCATAAAAGCACGAAATGACGCCAATGCCGCCGCCTTGGACGATCACGCCAAAAGCCACCTCCGCGTTCTCAACCCGCATGGAAGGTGCGTTGGGCTTGGCATATTTCTCGATCCAGTTGTAGAGCGGCAAGTGCAGCATCACTTCGTTGTACTGGACCAGCTTGTGCGCCCGCAGTTCGTCATGGGTTTGGGGGTGCCCGTGCTTTTGCAGATAAGCCTTGGAGGCAAAAACGGCGGCCCCCCAGGCAAAGGGGTGCGATGCAATGACATCGGGCTCGGACGGCTTGACCATGCGAATGGCGATGTCTGCCTCCGCCGTGCCGAGGTTGACCAGCCGCACGGTGGAGTCCAGCTCCACCGAAAGTTTGGGGTACTTGTCCGCCACGGAGGCCTGGAAGGGAATCAATAGCCGCAGCATGGTCGGGATGCAGGAGATGCGAACCACGCCATCGAGCTCCGTTCGGGTGGAACGAATAGCGCCCACTGCCCCGGCAATCGAGGCCTCCACCGCCTGCGCCGCGTCCAGCACCGCCTTGCCTTCGGCGGTGAAGCTGAACTCGCGCCCGCCCCGCACGATGAGCCGCACCGCCAGCGCATCCTCCACCGCCGCAAGCCGGCGGCTGACGGTGGAATTGTCCACACCCAGACGCCGTGCAGCGGCGGCCACCGACCCGCCTCTGCCAAGCGCCAGAACGATCTTGAAGTCATTCCAATCCGGATCAGCCACTCGCGTCCCTGCCATTTCTTGATTCGGCTTGATGGTAGGGCAAGTGGGGATTTACGCCAAATTCCAGCCCCTGCCGCAAATTTGCAAGCGCCAGTTGCACGGATGGGCCTCGCAACCATTTGCGCTGCTGGTTAGTCTTGCCTGGCCAGGTTGCAGTTGCAGCCGCACAGCAGCAGCCCCTTACCATCAGCCCAGGAAATTCACATGAGCCAAGCACTCGCACACCGGCCTTTCAAGAGCTATGCAGGCATTTATGTCTGCGCCATCGCGGCGGCATTGTTTGTGATTCCGCTCGACTGGTGGGAGCTGCCGCGCCACCAGGACCTTGCAACCCTGGCTGCCTTTCTGGCCCTGGTGGTGTATCTGGTCTTTGTAGATGCCCGCGAGCCCGCAGCGCTGCGCACCTTTGCGGGCCTGGTCTGCGGCCTGAGCATTGCTGTCATACATTCCAGCGGCCCTTTGGGCGCGCTGCTGAGTGCCGCCATTTGCTCTGCATTGGGGCGTTTTGGCATTGACTGGGCGGCCTAGGTGCTAAGCGACCTTGCCACCCCCTTTTAGGAGCCACCAGACCATGTTCGTACCCCGCAGCAATAGGCCAAGCCATGTCGCAAGCATGGAGGCCAGGCCCCAGACCGTGCGCTTTGATCTGGCCAGCAGCGCGCTTCTCGTGATCGACATGCAAAACGATTTCGGCGCCGAAGGCGGCATGTTTCATTGCGCCGGGATCGACATCCGAATCATCCAGAATGTGGTGCCACCAACGGCCGCAGTGCTGGCGGCAGCCCGTCGCCATGGAATTCCTGTGGTGTATCTGAAGATGGGTTTCAAGCCGGACCTGTTTGACGCGGGCCCCACCGACAGCCCCAACTACGCCCGGCATTGGATCATGGGGGTTGGCTCGGACGTCGTGGCGCCCGATGGCCGCATCAGCCGGGTGCTGATTCGTGACACCTGGAATACCGACATTCTTGCGGCACTGGCGCCCGAGCCGCAGGACATAGTCCTGTACAAACACCGCTTCAGTGGCTTTTTCGAGACCGAGCTGGACTCCGTGCTCCGGCACGGGCATATCAAGCATTTGATAGTGACTGGCTGCACCACCAGCATATGCGTTGAAGCGACCATCCGGGACGCCATGTACCGGGACTATTCGTGCGTCCTGCTGGAGGACTGCTGTGCGGAGCCCATGGGCTCATCTTTTGAGCGCAGCAACCACGAAGCCAGTCTGCTGACAATCCGGACGCTGCTCGGATGGACTGCCTCGTCGCACGCCTTTCTCGCGTCACTGGCGGCCCTGCCGGCTACGGGGCATGGCGCCTATGGAGACCAGCACCAGGCGCATACCCTGCAGCCCTGAACCCGGCAGGGCCTATGCGCCGGGGGTGGGCATGCGGGCTGCCTTGGCGTGGCGCTGGTTGTTGCAGCGCCCGTGGCTGATGGCCAGGTTCTCCAGATGGCTGCTGCCGCCTTCGCTCAGGGGCTGGATGTGTTCCAGGGTGGCCTCGGCCGGCACCACATGTTCACCGCACATCCAACAGGGCACCACGCCATGCAACTGGCGTGCAACCGTCTTGTACATTTTGTCCCTGGTAAGGCCGAGTTTGCTCATGCTGCCAAGCATACCGCTTGAACCACAGGCCACAATGCATTCATCCCCGAACCCTGGAACGCCGCACCGTGCCCACCACCATCCCCATCCGCTACATCAACCCGGTATTCCGCCCGCCCAGCGAGGCCCAGTCCCTCATCCTGCCGGTGACCAACGGCTGCTCGTGGAACCAGTGCACGTATTGCGAGATGTACACCGCGCCGCAAAAGAAGTTCGCCCTGCGCGACGAGGTCGAAACACGGGATGCACTGCGCCGCATTGGCGAACAGTTTCCCGGCCAGGTGCAGCGCGTGTTTCTGGGCGATGGCGATGCCATGGTGTTGTCCACCCGGCGCCTCATGACCCTGCTGCAGGCCATCAAGCAGCAGTTGCCCCAGGTGCGGCGCATTTCCAGCTACTGCCTGCCGCGCAACGTGCGCAACAAGACGGTGGCCGAGCTCACCGAATTGCGCGCAGCGGGCTTGTCGCTGGTCTATGTGGGCGCCGAGTCGGGCGATGACACAGTGCTGCAAAACATCCACAAGGGCGAAACCTTCGAGACCACGCGCGACGCACTCGACAAGCTGGGCCAGGCCGGCATGACCCGCTCCGTCATGCTGCTCAACGGCCTGGGCGGGCGCGTGCATTCGGAGCAGCATGCGCGCAATTCGGCGCGGCTGGCCAACCTGACGCAGCCCGAGTTTCTGGCCACGCTGGTGGTCAGTTTTCCGCAGGGCGAGGAACGCTTTCGCGCGAACTACCCGGCATGGGAGCCGCTGGATCAACAGGCCCTGTTTGCGGAAATGCAGCTGTTTTTGGAAGCACTGGAACTCAAGCGCACGGTGTTCCGCAGCGACCACGCCTCCAACTGGCTGGTGCTCAAAGGCGTGCTGGGTGCGGAGAAGAACCGCCTGCTGCAGCAAGTCGCGCAGGCCATCGCGCAACCGGAATCGGCCCGGCTGCGCGAAGACTGGCAGCGCGGGCTGTAAGCCCGGGCGCACCTGGCGCACCATGCAAAAAGGCCTCCCGCAGGAGGCCTTGGTTGGGGTTGCCGTGGGGGCTATTTCCCGCCAGGTGCAGCGCCGGGTGCCAGCGGTTTTTTCTGCGTGAACCTGGCCGCGGCTTCCGCCAGTTTGCGCTTGCGCTCCAGATTGAGTCGTTCGAGCTCCGCGTGGTTGCTCTTCTTCATGTGGGGGTCTTTACCGAATACGCCTGCCATAGTGATGTTTCCTTTGATTCAGTCTAACTGAAAGCCTGCAGCGGCCCTTGGGGCAAGCACCGTGCAACCCGCGCACGCCCCCGATGCCGGCATATGATGCAAGCGGCCTGGTCTGACGCGGCAAGGCCCTGTTCCGCCGAACCTCTGAAAGTGACGATGCGATACCACACCAACCTGGGCGGCCAAGGCTTCCCGTTTGATGATTTGCGCCAGGTCATGGCCCATGCCAGCCCGGCGCGCTCGGGCGACTATCTGGCCGGCCTGGGGGCCCACAGCGCGCAGCAGCGCATGGCGGCCCGTTACGTGCTGGCGGATTTGCCGCTCACGGTGTTTCTCAACGAGGCCCTGATTCCCTACGAGAGTGACAACGTGACGCGGCTGATACTGGACCGCCACGACGCCCGGGCCTTTGCCCCGGTGGCCCACCTGACGGTGGGCGATTTTCGCAACTGGTTGCTGAGCAAAGCAGCCACGCCCGCGGTGCTGAGCGCCCTGGCGCCCGGCCTGACGCCCGAGATGGTGGCTGCGGTGAGCAAGCTCATGCGCAACCAGGATTTGATCAGCGTGGCGCGCAAATGCCGGGTGGTGACGCGCTTTCGCAATACGCTGGGGCTGCCCGGCCACATGGCGGTGCGGCTGCAGCCCAACCACCCCACGGATGATTTGCGCGGCGTGGCCGCCTCGGTGCTGGACGGCCTGATGCTGGGTGCCGGCGACGCCGTGATCGGCATCAACCCGGTCTCCGACAGCCAGGCCACGCTGGCCCGCCTGTGCCATTTTTTTGCCGACCTGATCCAGCGTCTGGAAATCCCCACCCAGGGCTGTGTGCTGACCCATGTGACCAACACCCTGAAGCTCATGGAAGACGGGGTGCCGGTGGACCTGGTGTTCCAGTCGATTGGCGGCACCGAGCTCACCAACCGCGCCTTTGGCGTGACACCGGAGCTGCTGGGCGAAGCCTGCGACGCCGCGCGTGCACAGGGGCGTGGCACGCTGGGCAACAACGTCATGTACTTTGAAACCGGCCAGGGCAGCGCGCTCTCGGCCAACGGCCATGGCGGCGTGGACCAGCAGACCTGCGAGGCGCGCGCCTATGGCCTGGCTCGCTGCTACGAGCCGCTGCTGGTCAACACCGTGGTCGGCTTCATCGGCCCGGAGTACCTGTATGACGGCAAGCAAATCATCCGCGCCGGCCTGGAAGACCACTTCTGCGGCAAGCTGCTGGGCCTACCCATGGGCTGCGACATTTGCTACACCAACCACGCCGAGGCCGACCAGGACGACATGGACACCTTGAGCGTGCTGCTGGCCAACGCCGGCCTCAACTTTCTGATGGGTGTGCCGGGCTCGGACGACATCATGCTCAACTACCAGAGCACCTCATTTCACGACGCCTTGTTCCTGCGCGAGATCACCGGGCTGCAACGTGCGCCCGAGTTTGAAGCCTGGCTGCAGCGCCAGCAGCTGACCGACGTGAGCGGGCAGCTGCTGGATGCCGCTACCGCAGCGCAACTGGCCCGCGGCCTGCAGGCGCTGACCGAAGCGGGGGGCGCGCCATGAGCACGACCCCTTCCGTGCCGGTGCCACCGCTGCAAGCCCCGGCTGTCACCGCCATGCCCTGGCGCGACTGGCGCAGTGCCACACCCGCGCGCATTGCGCTGGGCCGCGCCGGTGTGGCCATTCCCACCGATGAAACGCTGCGCTTTGGCTACGCCCATGCACTGGCACGCGACGCCATCCACACCGCGCTGGATACGGCAGCCCTGAAGGCCGCGCTGGAGCAGACCGGCCATGCCGTGGTGCTGGCCCGCAGCTGCGCCACGGACCGCACAAGCTACCTGCGCCGGCCCGATCTGGGGCGGCAACTGGAGCCTGCCGACATCAATGCGCTGCGCAGCCTGGCCGCAGGCCGGGAGCGTGCACCCGACCTTGCCCTGGTGATTGGCGACGGCCTCTCGTCCCTGGCGGTGCAGCGCCACGCCGTGCCCCTGCTGGCAGCCCTGCTGCCGCGACTGGCGCCGGGGACCCACCTGGCGCCTCTGGTGGTGGTGCGCCAGGCACGCGTGGCCGTGGCCGACGATGTGGGCGAGGCGCTGAACGCGCGCCTGAGCGTGATCCTGATCGGCGAGCGCCCGGGTCTGAGCTCGCCCGACAGCCTGGGGCTGTACCTGACCCACGGGCCGCGGCGGGGACGCACCGATGCAGAGCGCAACTGCATCTCCAACGTGCGACCCGAGGGCCTGTCTTACGCGCTTGCGGCCCACAAGCTGGCCTGGCTGATTGAGCAGGCGCTGCGCCTGGGACACAGCGGCGTCGCGCTCAAGGACGAGAGTGAGGGCCGGGCGCTGCTGCACGCACCGGCCTGAGCATGGGCACTGGATGCCCCGCGTAGCGGATTCAGCTCACTTGGCTGGATAGTCCAAATCAACCCGGCGGTTCTGGGCGCGCGACGATTCATCATGGCCCAAGGCCTTGGGCTTTTCCTTGCCAAAGCTCACCGCTTCCATCTGCGTGTCTTTCACACCGAAAACCTTGAGCACCTTGACCACGGCATCGGCACGCTTCTGGCCGAGTGCCAGGTTGTACTCCGCACCACCCTGCTCGTCGGCATTGCCCTCGACCTTGATCTTCACGCCGGCATGGTCTGCCAGGTATTTGCCGTGCATTTCCAGCACGCGTTGGCCTTCGGGCTTGACGGAATACTGGTCAAAGTCGAAGTAAACGCTTTTGTCGCGGCTCAGGGGATTGGCCGGATCCAGGAAGGCCGCAAGTTCCGCTTTGCTGACGGGCGCTGGCGTGGCCAGCTTGGGTGCCGGTGCCGGGGCTTGCGCAGTGGCCGTTGCAGTCGGTGCCATCGCCACGGGTGCCGCCGCCACGGGGGCGACCGGGGTGCTGCTACAAGCGCCCAAGAGCAGGGCGCTTGCCATCGAAGCCATCAGTGCGAGGCGGTTAAAGTGATTCATGCAAACTCCAGATATTGATGTGGCGGATCAGGCCACGCGCAAGGTTTGCGGGCACTACCGTTCTGCAACAATTTTGCACACTTTCCACCCGTATTTGCAGTCCGCGCCAGGGTTGCGACGGGTTTTAAGTCTCGCTTAAGTCCACCGCCCCATGATCAGTTTGCATATAGCCAGGAGCGCCCCATGCGACACAAGATTCAACGCTTTATTTCCATCTCCTGCCTGCTGTTTGCCAGCTCGCTGGCCGGTGCGGCCATGCCCGGCAGCCCGATCACCAGCATCGACGCACGCAAAATACTCAGCGACTCCCGGGTCGCCAAGGAGGCCTTGCGCAAATTCCAGACAGACTTCCAGCCGCGGGAAAAAGAGCTGCAGGACCTGGCCTTGGCAGTGAAGACCAAATCTGCGGAGCTGGAGAAAGCGGACCCTGGTCTTGCGCCATCCCAGCGCCTGGCAAAGCAGGGCGAACTGGAGGATCTGAGCCGGGAACTCAAACGCAAGCAGCTGCAATTTGTGGAAGACCGGGATACCAGAAAGCGCGACGACATCCAGCATGTTTTCAGGGTCGCCACCCTGGCCGCAAAGAAGGTTGCCGAGGGCGCGCACATTGACGTGGTGTTTCAGGACGTGGTGTACGTCAGCCCCCGGGCCGACATCACCGACCAGGTGATCGCGGCCATGGATGCCCAAGCAGACCAATAGGGTTGCGGGGTCGGCCATGCGATTGCTGTTGGTGGAAGACGATCTGATGATCGGCGAATCGGTGCTCGACCTGCTGCGCGACGAGGGCTATGCGGTGGACTGGGTCAAGGACGGCGACATCGCCCTGTCGGTGCTGGAGAGCGAAGCCTACGACCTCATCCTGCTCGACCTGGGCCTGCCGCGTTGCGACGGGCTGACCGTGCTCAAAATTCTGCGCGACCGCAAGGACCGCACACCGGTGCTGGTGGCCACCGCCCGTGACGCCGTGGCCCAGCGCATCGAAGGGCTGGACACCGGTGCCGACGACTACATCGTGAAACCGTATGACCTGGGCGAGCTGCTGGCCCGCATCCGCTCGCTGGTGCGGCGCTCGGTCGGTCGCGCCGAGCCGATCTACGAAAGCGCAGGCGTCAGCATAGACCCCGCCACCCGCGAGGTCCGGGTGGCGGGCCAACCGGTGCTGGTGTCCGCGCGCGAATGGGCCATTCTGGAGCTGCTGCTGGCGCGCCCGGGCATTGTGCTGTCGCGCAAGCAGTTGGAGGAGCGGCTCTACAGCTGGAAGGACGGCGTCAGCAGCAATGCGGTGGAGGTGCACATCCACAGCCTGCGCAAAAAGATGGGGGCCGAACTGATTCAAAACGTACGCGGTGTGGGTTACCTGATTGCGAAAGCGCAGGCATGACGCGCAGGGTCAGCAACTCCTTGCGTGCCCGCTTGCTGCTGCTGCTTTTTGCATCGGTGGTGCTGACGGCCTGCATACAGTCCTTCATCGCCTACCGGACTTCGCTGGACGAGACCAATGAAATCTTTGATTACCAGATGCAGCAAATGGCCTTGTCCCTGCGTCCGGGCTTGAACCTGGAGGGCTATGGCGGCAGCGGCTTTCGCCCGGAGGAGGACGGGGGCTTTGAGTTCATCGTTCAGGTTTCCACCGTGGAGGGGAAGATCCTGTTCCAGTCCTCCACCCGCACCCCCTTGCCGCGGCGGGACAGCACCGGCTTCACCCTGTTTGATGCGCGGGCAACGACCTACAAGCTCTACACGCTGCGCCATGGCAGCCGGCTCATCCAGGTGGCGCAAGACCGCTCTGCACGGCGCAGCCTGGCGCGCAACCTGGCCTTCAGGACCACACTGCCCATCATGGTGATGGTCCTGCTGCTGCTCATTCTGGTGTGGTGGGTGGTGACCTCCTCGCTCGAACCGGTGAACCGCGTACAGCGGCAGATTGCCACGCGCGAGGCCGACTCGCTGGCCGAGGTGGACACCCGCGGCTTGCCCAATGAGGTCCGCCCGCTGGTGGAGGAAATCAACCTGCTGTTGCGCCGCATGCGCCAGGCCTTTGCAGCACAAAAGAACTTTGTGTCGGACGCCGCGCACGAGCTGCGCTCGCCACTCGCCGCACTCAAGTTGCAGGTGGAACAGTTGCGCCGCTCCGGCAGCGACCGGGAGATCGCGACGCAGCGCCTGGGCACCGGCATTGACCGCGCCACCCGGCTGGTGGAACAGCTGCTGGTGCTGGCCCGGCAACAGGCCAACCCCGAGTCCGCCGCCAACGCCCAACCGGTTGAAATCAACCGGCTGTGTCTGCTCGCCTTCAACGATGTCTATCCCCTGGCTTGTCACAAAAACATCGACATGGGACTGGTGCAAACGGATGAATGCTATGTGCTGGGTCAGGAAGAGGCGCTGCGCATTCTGTTGCGCAATATTCTGGACAACTCCATCAAGTATTCGCCCGAGGCAAGCAAGATCGATTTCAGCGTGCGCTCCACCGCCCGATCGGTCACCCTGGTGGTAGAAGATAGCGGCCCCGGCATTCCCGACAGCGATCTGGCACGCGTGATGGACCGCTTCTACCGCCTACCCGGCACCCAGGCTTGCGGCAGCGGCCTGGGCCTGTCCATCGTCAAAGCCATCGCCGAACTGCACTCGGCACAAGTTGAAATCGGAAAGTCTGACACCTTGGGCGGCCTGGCCGTGCGGGTGCATTTCGACGCCTGGCGCATGCCGCAAACGGCACTTGCAAGCCACTAGCTCAAGTTCCCCGGAGGGTGGGCATTGACGTCGCCGCACTTCACGGCACTGCCAAGACAGAAATACTGCATCCGGAAATTGCGTGAACGGGGTGTCGTGAAACCATTGGTGTGGCGGCTGACCTGCAATAGGCCGAAGGCTGCGGTCAATCAGCAAGCGCTCAGCGTGCCAGGCAAGACAGCAGTTGATGCGGCAGGTCCGCAGGTCCGCGCATGGCAAAGCAGGAGAAGACACCCAGGGCGCGTTGCATGGCCCGATGCTCGGCCATCGACGCAGCATCATTTCCCGCCACGTTGAGGCACGACACCGCAATGCCGGCACGCCGCACTTCTTGCACCGCATGCGTCAGGTCGGCAGCCAGATAACGCGTGTCATGCACATCCACATCGTGCGCTTGACCGTCCGTGAGCAGCACCACATGCGCCCGGGGATAGCCGCGCAGCTGAGCGCCGGCGTGGCGCAGTACCGCGCCCAGGCGGGTGGACCACTCGCCCTGAATACCCGCCAGTCGCGCCAGCGTGTGAGGGGATTCGGCCGGCTCGGCGAAGCCCTTGATGCGCTGCACGCGCACCTGGTGGCGCGTGTTGGAGGCAAAGGCCTGCACTGCACAGCCATGGCCCGCGCGCTCCAACGCGGTCGCAGCGAGCAAGGACGATTCCCGCAAAATATCCAGCAACGTTTCGGGCGACTCCGGGGAAGCACAACCCGCAGCAGCCCGCAGCGTAGAGACCGATGCGTCCAGCAGCACGAGCACATGCATGGGCTGCGAGGTACGCATCGGCTGCAAGTAAATATGCGGATCCGGCTGGCGATGCATACGCTGATCGGCGACCGCCTTCACCAGTGCGTTCAGGTGAAAGTACTCGCCCTCGGCAGCGCGGCCACACGCCACCGGTGCGCGGGTGCGTGGCAAGCCCTGTTGCAGCACGCGCTTGAGGCGCGCGAGCAGCGCGGCATGCCGGGCCAAGGTCAGGCCCAGTGCGTGGCACGCCTGGGGTGTACCCTCTGGCGCGTCTTCTTCAAACACCTGGCACCACCTGGGACGCATGCGGCTGATGAGCCGGTCCCACTCGCCATAGACCGCCGTAGGCCGTGCTGCCGCTGCTTCGGCCTGCTGTTCGATGGGCTGCGGCAAGGGGGTGCTGCTGTCACCCTGCGCCGGTCCCTCTTGCGTATCACTGGGCGCGTTCAAGGGCTGGACGGCGGGAGGCGCCTGGGGATCCGATAGCCAGAGGTGGCTGTTGTCGTCGCGGTAAGCGGGCTCCACCACGTAGAGCTGCGCATTGAACGGCATGCGCATCTGGCCCAGGTCATTGCCCAGCAGGGAGGCTGTCTGGCGCATGCCCTCGGGCGTTTCCAGGGCAGCGTGGTACATGGTGCAGGCCTTGCGCACCCAGGGGTGCGGGTCGGTGTACTGCGGGTCAAGCAGGCTGCGCTGCACGCGTTGTAGCAGGGCTTCGAAGCTGTTGCCGGTGTCGACGCCGGCTGGGTGCCAAGGCAACCACAGAGCGCGAAGGCCGGGGAGTTCGGCAATGGCCCGCGCCTCTACCCGGGCGTCTTCCAGCACGCCCAACAGCGCAAGCTGGATCGGCTTGAGCTTGCCACGTTGCAGGGGCACATTGCCATGGGCCAAATGCGCGCAGGCATGCGCCACAGCGGCGCGCAACAGGGTGGGCTGTTGCCAATGGACCGGCAGGTACAGCGTGGGCGTCGGCAGCACCGCCGAGCGGGTCACGAGCACAGGCCGCTGGCGCCCGGCCGCATCCGATTGCGTGGATTCGACCTGACCGTGGGGGCCTGCTGGCGCCAGTCGCGCAAAGTGCGGCGCCACATCCCACAGGGCGCGCACATAAGGTGGCAGGTGGCGCGCCGCGGGCTGCGCGCCACTGTGGAGAGAGGCTATTGCCACACAGCGGGCAGACCCGGCGCTAGTGAGTGAAGGAGGCATCCACTGCGGCGGCCAAAGCGGTGGCCAAGTCGGGGTCGTCACTCAAGGGGCAGGTGATGGCCTGCAAACAAGCAACGCGGGCGCTCAGCCTCTGGCGGGTGAGCGCTGCCGCGTGGATGAGCATGCGGGTAGAGGCCCCTTCGGCCAGACCGTGCTCCCTCAGGCGGCGGGTGCGCTCAGCCACCGCCACGAGCTGGCGCGCCAAGGCCAGTTCCACCTGCCCCTCATGCGCCACCACCGCAGCCTCCTGGTCGGCGCTGGGGTAGCTGAACTCCAGTCCGACAAAGCGCTGACGGGTAGAGGGCTTGAGCGTTTTGTGCAGGGCTTGGTAGCCGGGGTTGTAAGAGACCACCAGTTGAAAATCAGGGTGGGCATGCAGCAGTTCGTTGCATGCAGTCAGCGGCAACATGCGGCGCGCGTCAGTGAGGGGGTGCAGTACCACGGTGGTGTCGGCACGCGCCTCCACCACCTCGTCCAGATAGCACAGGGCGCCATGGCGGGCCGCCTGCGTCAACGGGCCATCCTGCCAACGTGTGCCCTGTGCATCCAGCAGCCAGCGACCCACCAGGTCGCTGGCTGACAGGTCGTCGTGGCAGGCCACGGTAATGAGCGGCTTGCCCAGACGCCAGGCCATATGCTCTACAAAACGCGTCTTGCCGCAACCGGTGGGGCCCTTGAGCAACACCGGCAGGCGCAGGGCATGTGCCGCCTCAAACGCAGCCAGCTCGTTACCCTGCGCCGCGTAATAAGGCTCCGCATCCAGCCGCCAGGTTTGCAGCGGATCGGCTGACATCATTTGTGCTGCACGCTGGCGGGATTGGGAATGCCGTCAATCGGGCATTCCTCGGTACCCACCATCGGCCGTGTGAATGCTTCCACGGCTTTGCGCGTCCCCTCGGGGTCATTGACCCAGTTGGAGTAAAACTCGTAGGGGCAATCGGCCACGCCCTTGTCGCCTTCGCGCGAGTTGATCATGCCGGTGTAGCCGCGGTGCAAGAGCTTGAAGAGATGGTTCTCGCTTTGGCCGTTTTTGCGGAAGTCGCGGATCAGGCTGGTGCTCAGGGCTGCGTACTGCACACCGTAGTCTTCTTCGCCGCATTCACCCAGCGTGCGCCCGTCAAAACCGATGATGGCGCTGTGTCCGAAGTAGCTGTACACGCCGTCCCAACCTGCGGCATTGGCCACGGCCACGTAGCTGTTGTTGGCCCATGCCATGGCCTTGGCCATCAGCACCTGCTGGTCCTTGGCGGGATACATATAACCCTGGCAGCGCACGATCAGCTCGGCACCCTTCATGGCGCAGTCGCGCCAGATCTCGGGGTAGTTGCCGTCGTCGCAAATGATGAGGCTGATCTTCATGCCCTTGGGGCCCTCGGACACATAGGTGCAGTTGCCAGGGTACCAGCCTTCGATGGGCACCCACGGCATGATCTTGCGGTACTTCTGCACGATCTCGCCCTGGTCGTTCATCAGGATCAGCGTGTTGTAGGGCGCCTTGTTCGGGTGCTCCTCATGCTGCTCGCCGGTGAGCGAGAACACACCCCACACCTTGGCTTTGCGGCAGGCCTCGGCAAAGATCTCCGTCTCGGCGCCGGGCACCGTGGCCGCTGTGGCGTACATCTCCTGCGCGTCGTACATGATGCCGTGCGTGCTGTACTCGGGAAAGATCACCAGATCCATGCCCGGCAAGCCGGACTTCATGCCGACCACCATGTCGGCAATTTTGCGTGCGTTGTCCAGCACTTCGGCCTTGGTATGCAGGCGCGGCATCTTGTAATTGACAACGGCCACGCCGACCGTGTCCTTGCTGCTTGAAATATCACCATGGTGCATGGCTGAGTTCTCCGAATTTTTAGTGGCTGATCATCCAGGGCCGCTTGCCCGGAAAGGTCTTGGCTCCATTGGCCGCGGTCACGGTTGCGCCCCGTTTGCCAGTGCTGCAACAGCCACAGCCGACCGGGTGGCGCAAGCGGCTGTAGCTCTCGCCGGTGTCGCGCGAGGAGCGCGGCGCGTGCTGCGAACGCTCGTTGGTATCAAAGGCACGCCGCTGCTCGGACGTGGTGCAGGCCAGCCTGGGTGCACTGACAAACACGCGGGGTGCCTCGGTGCCGCAGGCGGGGCAGGCACAGGGGTCGTTGCGGGCGGCCAGGCTGCGCAGGGCATCGAAGCCCCCGCAGTCCGGGCACGCATAGTCATAGGTTGGCATCTGCGTGCTCCTGGTGCTTACTTGAGGTCGGGCGAGATCGGCATCTGGATGCTGCCGTCGAGCATCACGATGGGACCGTTCGCATTCGGGTTGATGTCGAATTCGAAAATTTCGGTCGGCAGCCAGAGGGTGGCGCAGGCGTTGGGCACGTCCACCACACCGCTGATGTGGCCCTGCACTGGCGCCGTTCCCAGAATGGAGTAGGCCTGTGCACCGCTGTAACCGAACTTCTTGAGATACTCAATGGCATTCAGGCAGGCTTGGCGGTAGGCGACGTTGACATCCAGGTAATGCTGCTTGCCCTGCTCGTCCACCGAGATGCCTTCAAAAATCAGGTAGTCCTTGTAGTTGGGGGTTATGGGGCTGGGCTTGAACACCGGATTCTTGATGCCGTACTTGGCCATGCCGCCCTTGATGAGGTTGACGCGCATATGCACCCAGCCGGCCATTTCAATGGCGCCGCAGAAGGTGATTTCGCCATCACCCTGGCTGAAGTGCAGGTCGCCGACGGACAGGCCCGCGCCGTCCACGTAGACCGGGAAATACACCTTGGAGCCGCGCGACAAATCCTTGATGTCGCAATTGCCACCATGCTCACGGGGTGGCACGGTGCGCGCCCCTTCGGCCGCCGCCTTGGCCTTGGCTTCACCACTGAGCTTGCCCATATGGGCAGTGGCGGCAAAGGGCATATTGGCCAGACCCGGCACACGGGTGGGGTCGGTATCGAGCAGTTCCTGCTCGCGGGCGTTCCAGGCGTCCAGCATGGCCTTGTCGGGCAGGCAGCCGATCAGCCCGGGGTGGATCAGGCCCGCGTACTCCACGCCGGGTATGTGACGGCTCTTGGTGAACATGCCATTGAAGTCCCAGATGGACTTCTGCGCCAGTGGAAAGTGGTCGGTCAAAAAGCCGCCGCCATTTTGCTTGCTGAAGAAGCCGTTAAAGCCCCAGGGGCTCTCGTCCTTGGCGCCGATATCGAGCAGGTCCACCACCAACAGGTCACCCGCCTCGGCACCATGCACACCCACCGGGCCCGACAGGAAGTGGACGATCGACAAGTCGATGTCGCGCACGTCGTCCGCGCTGTCGTTGTTCTTGATAAAGCCGCCGGTCCAATCGTAGGTTTCCAGAATGAAGTCATCACCCGGCTTGACCCAGCAGGCCATGGGCACATCAGGGTGCCAGCGGTTGTGGACTTGCTCGTTTTCGTAGGCGGATTGCTTGAGGTCAACTTTGATAAGGGTCTCAGCCATGGTGTGCTCCTGTTGAAGTGAGGGTGGATAAAGCGTGGAAATCAGACAGACAAATACGACTTGATGCGCTGCTGGTCGGTGTCGGCACGCGCCGTCTCATGCACCAGACGGCCGCCCTCGATGACAAACAGGCGGTCGGCCACATCCATGGCGAAGGACAGCACCTGCTCGGACACGATGATGGTGATTTCTCGCATGCGGCGGATCTCGTTGAGAGCCTTGGCGATGTCCTTGATGATGGAGGGCTGTATGCCTTCGGTGGGCTCATCGAGCAACAACACCTTGGGCTCGGTCACCAGCGCGCGGGCGATGGCGAGCTGCTGCTGCTGTCCGCCCGACAGATTGCCACCCTTGCGGCTGCGCATGTCCCACAGCACCGGAAATAGCGCGTAGATTTCATCGGGAATGCGCTTGAACTTGGCGTTCTCCAGCCCGGTCTGGATGTTCTCTTCAACTGTCAAGGTCGGGAAGATCATGCGGCCCTGGGGCACGTAAGCAATGCCCTTGGCGACGCGGCGGAAACTCTCGTCTTTGGACACATCCTGGCCGGCCACTTTCACCTGCCCACTCTTGATGGGCAACACACCCATCAAACTCTTGAACAGCGTAGTCTTACCCATGCCGTTACGGCCCATGATGGCAACCGTTTCATTGGGACGCCCGTGAAAACTAATGCCATGCAATGCCTCGCTCTGGCCATACGCAACGAACAGATTATTGACTTCCAACATAGTGGGCTCCTGGTTCAACAACAACAATGCGTGGTCAGTGACCGAGGTACACATCAATGACCTTGGGATCAGCCTGCACTTTGTCCATGGGCCCCTCGGCCAGGATCTTCCCCTGGTGCATGACAGTGACCTTGTGGGCGATGCGCTTGACGAATTCCATGTCGTGTTCAATCACTATCACTGCGCGGTTCTTGCAGATGCGCTGCAGCAGTTCGGCGGTGAGCTCGCGTTCGCGTGCGCTCATGCCGGCAATGGGCTCATCGAGCATCAGCAACTCGGGCTCCTGCATCAGCAACATGCCGATTTCCAGCCACTGCTTCTGGCCGTGGGACAGGAGGCCGGCTTCCATATCCAGCTTGTCGCCCAGGCCAATGTCTTCGGCAACCACCTGCACGCGCGCCTTGACTTCGTCTGTGCACTTGAAGGCCAGCGCACCAAACACCGAGCGGCCAGCGGGATAGGAGACTTCCAGGTTCTGGAACACCGGCAGGTTTTCGTAGATGGAGGGCGTCTGGAACTTGCGTCCAATACCCAGGCGTACCCGCTGGTGCTCGGCCATCCGGGTCAGTTCCAGATTCTTGAATTTGATGCTGCCCCCGGTGGCCCGGGTCTTGCCGCAAATCAGGTCCAGCAGCGTGGTCTTGCCCGCGCCGTTGGGGCCGATGATGACGCGCAGCTCATTGCGGTCCACGTACAGCGTCAACGCGTCAATCGCCTTGAAGCCGTCAAACGAGACGGTGAGGTCTTCCACCGCCAATGCAAAGTCTGTGTTGCTCATGATGTATTTCCTTTGAACTCAGACGCTTTGGGCGGGGACACCTTCGGGCAGGACCGCTGGGCTGGACGTAGCCGCAGGCGCATCTGCAGCGCGGGGAAGCATCGCTTGCGGTGCCTTGACAGCGGCATCGCGCAGCGCTTGGCGGCGCGCCGTCCACCAGGGTCTGACATGCTCTTCCCACACACCGGCAAGGCCCATCGGGAAGGCCATGGTCACACCGATGAAAAGGGCCGCCATAAGGAACAGCCACACATCGGGAAAGCTCTCCGAAAAATAGGTCTTGCCGGCATTCACCAACAAGGTGCCATACACCGCACCCACCAGGCTCATGCGTCCGCCCACTGCGGCATAGATGACCATCTCAATGGACGGCACGATGCCAACAAAACTGGGCGACATGAAACCGACCTGCAGTGAAAACAGCGCGCCGCCAATGCCCGATAGTGCGGCGGCCAGGCAGAAGGTAAATACTTTGAAATCGGCGACGTCATAGCCGGAGAAGCGCACCCGGTCTTCTTTGTCACGCATGGCCAAGAGCAGCGTACCGAGCTTGCTGGTCTGAACCCAACGGCACAGGACCATGGAGCCGATCAGCAACGCCACACACAGGTAATAGAGGATGTACTTGGCACTGTCCGTGCGGGTATCCCAGCCCAAAACCGTTTTCAAATCGGTCATGCCGTTGACGCCCCCGGTGTAACCCTGTTGGCCGATGATCAGCACCGTCAAGATCAGTGCCACCGCCTGCGTGATGATGGCGAAGTACACCCCGCCGACCCGCCGCTTGAACATGGCGTAGCTGATGATGAAGGCCAGCAAGGTGGGTACAGCAACTACTGCAAAGAGGGCAAAAGGCAAACTCTTGAAGGGCACCCACAAGGCCGGCAGGGCCGTGATTTGGTTCCAGTCCATGAAGTCCGGGATACCGGGCGTTGACTGAATGGCCGTGCTCACGGGGTCAGAGGCCTCCAGCTTGAGGAACATGGCCATGGCGTAGCCGCCCAGACCAAAAAACACTCCCTGCCCCAGGCTGAGCACACCACCATAACCCCAGACCATGACCAGGCCGATAGCAACGAAGGAATAGGTCAGGTACTTGCCGACAAGGTTGAGGCGAAAGATGTCCAATGTCAGTGGCAGCACCACGGCCAGCAGCACGACGAGTAGCACCATGCTAGCGAGCTGATAGCGCGTGATCCAGGCTTTGAGGGCATTCATGGGGTGGTTCTCCGTGAGAATTTTTGGAAATCAGCGGCGGATCTTGCTGGCGAACAGCCCTTGCGGCCGCACCATCAGAATCAGGACAATGAGCGACAGCGTGATCATTTTTGCCATGGAGCCCGTAAGGAAAAACTCGGCAACGGACTGGGTTTGGGCGATACCAAAGGCCGACACCACGGTGCCCAAGAGGCTTGCTGCGCCACCAAACGTCACGACCAAAAAGGCATCTACGATGTAGAGCGATCCCGAGGTCGGTCCGGTAGAGCCGATAGTGGTAAATGCGGCACCCGCCACACCCGCAATGCCGCAGCCGATGGCGAAGGTCAGGCGGTCGGTCTTCATGGTGTCAATGCCAATAGCATTGGCCATCAAGCGGTTGCTTACGGTGGCACGCACACGCAGGCCCCAGCGGCTCTGATGCAGCGCCAGCAGCACGGCGCAGGTCACAAAGGCCGTCAAGCCCAACACGAACATGCCGTTGATGGGAATGTCCAGGCCTTCCGCAGGTGCCCAGGAGCCGAGCAACCAGTCGGGCAAGGTCGGGCTGACTTCCTTGGGGCCAATAAAGGTTCGAAACATCTGCTGCAGCGCCAGGCTGATGCCCCAGGTGGCAAGCAGAGTGTCCAGAGGGCGCTTGTAAAGGTGGCGAATGAGCGCCCACTCCACCAGCCAGCCCACCACAAAAGAAAACATGAATGCCGCAATGATGGCAACCGGAAAATAGTAGGCAACCATATGCGGCGCATAGGTCGATGCCAGGGTGGACCCAAAGTAAATGGTGTACGCACCGATGGTCATGAACTCGCCATGCGCCATGTTGATGACGCCCATCTGGCCAAAAATGATGGCCAGCCCCAGCCCCATAAGCAGCAGCACGGCAAACAGGCTCAGGCCGGCAAAACCTTGCATCAATCCGATATTGAGCATTTCAGAAAAAGTCATGTGGCTGGCTCCTGGAAAACAAAGAGTGGGTGGAGCCGGGTTGGCGCAGAACCTGCGCCTACCCGGTGCGGGGCTAGAGCGGCTTATTGATAGCCCTTGGGGAACGGATTGGGTTTGATCAGCTCCGGCGACTCGGACACCACCTTGAAGGTGGCGTCTGGCATACCCATGGCGATACGCGACTTGCTCCACAGGTGGTGGTTCTGGTCGAGCTTCACATAGCCTTCGGGCGCAGTTTTGAGTTCAATGGTTCCCGTCTCGGATGCGGCGACGACCTTGTTCACATCAAAGCTCTTGGCCTTCTCCACAGCAGCCTTCCACAGCCAGGGGCCGAGGTAACCGGCCTGGGTCACATCGCCAATGACCGAGTCCTTGCCATACTTGGCCTTGAAGGCAGCGACGAACTTTTTGTTGTTGTCGTTCTCCAGAGACTGGAAATACTTCATGGACGAATAAAAGCCCTGGAAGTTCTCACCACCCACGCCCGTCATTTCGTCTTCTGTCACTGCCAGCGTCAACAGCAGCTGCTTGTCGCCAGTGATGCCGGCAGCCTTGAGTGCCTTGTAGAAGGCGACGTTGGAGCCTCCGACCACGGCCACAAAAATGCAATCCGGTTTTTGCACCTTGATCTTGTTCATCAAAGAGCCAAAGTTGGTGCTGCCCAGCGGGTAATACTCCTCACCGACAATCTTTCCCTTCTGGAAGTTCTCGACGTGCTTGCGTGCAATCTTCATCGAGGTACGGGGCCAGATGTAGTCCGAGCCGATCAGGAAGAAGGTCTTGGCCTTCTTCTCTTTCTGCGCCCAGTCCAGGCTGTACAGGATCTGCTGCGTGGCTTCCTGTCCGGTGTAGACCACGTTCTTGGACTGCTCCAAGCCTTCGTAAAAGGTGGGGTAGTAGAGCAGGCCGTTTTCTTTTTCGAAGATGGGCAACACCGCTTTGCGCGATGCCGAGGTCCAACAACCAAACACGGCGGCACAATGGTCGTTGACCAGCAGTTTCTTGGACTTCTCGGCGAAGGTGGGCCAGTCAGAGGCGCCGTCTTCCTTGATCACCTTGATCTTGCGTCCCAGAATGCCACCCATGGCGTTGATCTGGTCAATGGCCAGTTGCTCGGCCTGGATAGCGCCGGTTTCCGAGATGGCCATGGTGCCGGTTGCGGAATGCAATTGGCCGACGGTCACTTCGGTGTCGGTTACGGCCAGATTGGTCGTATTGACCTGAGCAGTCGCCTGGGCTGATGCGAACGCTGGCAGGCCGGCTACGGATACGGCACCGATAGCCTGCAACATGCGACGTCGACTGACGTCCGCGGTAGCCAGGTTGAGGGCCTTGTCATCGGAAGTGTGCTTCATGTAACGCTCCTTGCAGCATGGGTTAAAAACGAACGGCGGAAATCGCCGCGCTGGTGCAAAGATTAGGTTCAAGCCCACTTCCCAGCCATACGTTAATTAACGTAGTGGTGGCTGCGGCGCGAGGCACAGGGGTGTGAGAACGATTCTTGCTTGCTTCACTGCATGACCGCGCCCACCGACTTCCATCGTCCCATTGCCCCCCAACCGATTTACCGGTTTCGCCGCGAATACAACTCCTGGGTCGCAGACGAAAGCATGGAGGACTACGCACTGCGTTACACGCCCAAGAGCTTCCGGCGCTGGAGCGAATTCAGGGTGGCCAACACGGCGTTTGGCTCCCTGGCTTTCCTGGCACTGGAAGCGATCGGGGGAGCCATCGCAATGAACTATGGGTTTTCCAACGCCATGTGGGCCATCCTGTGCGTCGGTGTCATCATTTTTCTGACAGGCTTGCCCATCGCTTACTACGCCGCGCGCTATGGACTGGACATGGACCTGCTCACGCGCGGTGCGGGCTTTGGCTACCTGGGCTCCACCATCACCTCGCTGATCTATGCGATCTTTACCTTCATCTTTTTTGCGCTGGAGGCAGCCATCATGGCGTTGGCCATACAAATGGTGCTGCCTTGGCCCCTGGAGTGGTGTTATGTGCTGTCGTCGCTGGTGATCCTGCCACTGGCCATGCACGGGATCACCCTGATCTCGCGACTGCAGGCATGGACGCAACCGGTGTGGCTTTTTCTGCTGGTGCTTCCCTTCGTCTGGATCGCACTGGAAAAGCCGCAGATGTATCGCGACTTCTCGGGTCTGACGGGCTTGCGCAGTGGCAGTAGCAGCTTTGACCCCTTGATGTTTGGTGCGGCGGCGGCGGTGATCTTCTCGCTGGTGGTGCAAATTGGCGAGCAGGTGGACTTTCTGCGCTTCCTGCCCGAAAGAACGCGCGCCAATCGACTGCGCTGGTGGGGCGCGGTACTGACGGCCGGACCCGGCTGGATCGTGATGGGCATGTTCAAGATGGCGGGCGGCGCATTTCTGGCCTTTGCCGCCTTGCAGTTCGAAGTGCCCTCCAGCCGCGCCACCGAGCCTACGCAGATGTTCCTCGCCGGTTTTACACAGGCCATCGGCCATACCGGAATAGCAGTCATTGTGACCGTCGTCTTTGTCGTGGTCTCGCAAATCAAGATCAACCTGACCAACGCCTACGCGGGCTCGCTTGCCTGGTCGAACTTTTTTTCCCGTGTGACCCGCAGCCATCCGGGGCGCGTGGTCTGGCTGGTGTTCAATGTCCTGATTGCCACCTTGCTCATGACACTCGGCGTTTTTGGCGCTCTGGAGAAAGTGCTCGCGGTGTACAGCAATGTGGCTATTGCCTGGGTGGGCGCTCTGGTGGCAGACCTGGTCATCAATAAGCCACTGGGCTTAAGCCCCCCCGGCATTGAATTCCGCCGCGCCCATCTTTACGACTTCAACCCCGTGGGCCTGGGTTCCATGGTGATTGCAGCAACAGCCGCCTGTTGCGCCTACGCCGGATTGTTCGGCGCCTGGGCGGCAGCGTTCTCGCCGTTCATTGCCCTGGCGCTGTCCATGGCGCTGGCTCCTCTGCTGGCCTGGGCCACGGAGGGGCGTTATTACCTGGCACGCACGCCAGATACGCAGTGGCAGCCAGGCGAAATTGTGCGCTGTACGGTCTGTGAAAACCAGTTCGAATCGGAAGACATGGCCCAATGCCCGGCCTACAGCGCGCCCATATGTTCCCTCTGCTGCTCGCTGGAATCGCGCTGCCATGACCGCTGCAAGAAAGAAGCCGGCGCCGGCGACCAACTGCGCGCCGTTGCGGCATGGCTGCTACCCAAAAAGTGGCTGCTGAAAGTCAATTTTCGCTTTGGACAATATTTGTTCGTCATGCTGTCGCTGTGCGCGGTCATGGCGTTATTGGTGGGAGTGGTCTATGTGCAGGAGAGCCTGAACACAACCGCGCCGCTGCTGCGCATGCCCTTTCTCAAGGTGTTTTCGCTGCTGGCCCTGCTGGCTGCAGTGTGCGCATGGTGGGTCGTACTCAGCACTGACAGCAGGCGCATGGCACAAGACGAATCTGAAAACCAGACCCACCGCTTGCTCGAAGAGATCGATGCCCACCGCCGCACGGACGCCGCACTGCAATCCGCCAAGGACCAGGCCGACTCGGCAAGCCAGGCCAAGACGCGCTACGTGGCCGGCATGACACACGAGTTGCGCTCCCCTCTCAACAGCATTCTGGGCTATACGCAGATCCTGCTCAAAAATACCCAGATCGATGGCGGGATGCGCGAAACCCTGGCCACCATGCACCACAGCGGCCAGCACATGCGGGCACTCATCGACGGTTCGCTGGAACTGGCGCGCATTGAAGCCGGACGCTTGCGGCTGGACCCGGTGCCACTGCCACTGGCCGAGCTGCTGGAAGATGTAGAGGGTATGCTGCGGCCGCAGGCCGAGAGCAAGGGCTTGCATTTCTCATTGGCAATCATGGGCGTGGCCCCGACCTATGTGCGTGCAGATGCGAAACGGTTGCGGCAAATTCTCATCAACCTGCTGGCCAACGCGGTGCGCTTCACCGAGCGCGGCGCGATTGTGCTGCGCCTGGATTTTCGTCAACACGTCACGCGCATCGATGTCGTGGACACGGGCATCGGTATTGCCTCGCAGGATCAGGAACGCATCTTCCTGCCCTTCGAACGCGGCAGCGCAGGCCGGCGTGCCAGCGAATCAGGCACCGGCCTGGGTCTGACGATTACCAACCTGCTGACACAACTCATGGGCGGTGAGCTGACCGTTACCAGCATCCCTGGCCATGGCAGCACCTTCTCGGTGCGCTTGTATCTGCCGGGCATCACGTCTGACCAGGTCAGCTCACCCAGGCGTGCCTTCGCTCTGCGTTCAGTCATAGGCTACCTGGACCCGAGACGAACCCTGCTGGTGGTCGATGACCAGCCACTGCAGCGGCAGCTTCTGGCGGGCCTTCTGGTGCCGCTGGGCTTTACGATCAACGAGGCCGCCAGTGGGCGTGAATGCCTGGAAATCGTGCAACGGGATCCGCCCGACCTGGTGCTGCTGGACATCACGATGGACGATCTGGATGGCTGGGAAACTGCGGCGCTGTTGCGTCAACTCTTGCCACCCGACAAGCTGCCCATTGTTTTTGTCTCTGCCAACCTGTTTGACCACCAACCGGAACGTCTGCTTGCCATGCAATGCCAGGGCTTTGTGGGCAAGCCGATTATCGAATCGGAGTTGCTCGACGCGCTGGAACATGCGCTTCAGATTGAATGGGTCCGGGACAATACGCCACGGTCACTGGTAGCCGCCAAGCTGGAGCAAAGCACCAGCACAGTGGCACGCCCGAACCCGGCGGATTTGCCTGACATGCTGCGCGAGGAACTGGGCCGACTGGCCAGGCAGGGTCACGCCACAGCGCTGCGCGATGCACTGCGAAAAGGGCTCATATCCCACCCCGAGCACACCATCACGCTGCACGCTCTGCAAGGCCTTGCCGAAAGCTTCGACTTCCAGGCCCTCAGCATTCAACTTCGGGAACCCGACCATGACCGATTCCTCTAAGCCCGAATCCCCGGCACCACGCCATTCCATTCTCGTGGTGGACGATGCGCTCGATACGCTGCGCATGCTGTGTGACGCACTGAGCGCCGAAGGCTATGCCGTACTCGCCGCCCGAGACGCGCAGGAAGCCTTGGAACGTCTGGAAATAGTGATCCCGGATGGCATCCTGCTGGACGCCGTCATGCCCGGCATGGACGGATTTGCGCTATGCAGGAAACTCAAGGAGACGCCCCATTGGGCACACATCCCGGTGGTTTTCATGACCGGGCTTTCGGATACAGCACAAATCCTCGAGGGATTCACCAGCGGCGGCGTGGACTATGTGGTCAAGCCGCTGCGCCTGCCCGAGGTGTTGGTACGCCTGGCAACCCATGTGCGCAACGCGCAGGCCACCCGCCTGGCACGCGAAGCGGTGGACGTGGCCGGCCTGGGCACGGTGTTGCTGGACAGCCGCGGACGCCTGGCCTGGCGCTCGCCCCAGGCCACGCGCTGGCTGGAAGCCGCTTTCGGCCAACCGGACCACCAGGCCGCGCAGGCCTGGCTACACACCGCTCATGAACATGCGCAGATCAGCGTACCCTTGCCGGGCAAGGGCGTCCTGGTGGCAATGCACATGGGTCAAAGCGGTATTTCCGAATCGATGTTGGTACTCAACATGGCCCCGACCAAAGCGGAAACCTCGGTACGTCAACCCGATGTGCCCCTGACCCCGCGTGAAACCGAAGTCCTGTCATGGTTGGCCAAGGGAAAGACCAACCGTGACATTGCCGAGATACTGGGGATGAGCCACCGCACGGTCAACAAGCATCTGGAACATATTTTTGAAAAGCTTGGGGTCGAGACCCGATCCGCCGCGACCGCGATAGCCGGACAATTGTTAAGCTGATTGGCGATGGCGTAGTCGCCACCCCGCGCCCCGGCGCGCGCAAAGTCCGGCAGCTGCGATCAGAGGTTTATTGCACCACGCAAGCCCGCGCCCTTGAAATAAAAAGGAAAATATTTTCTAAGTGAATAAACACAAGGAAAGGTATTTCTTTATAATTCAGCATGCCGTGGCACCAGGTTCGCACGCCCGCCTTGTGTCACCTCGGCCGCGAACCGCGCGCTCACCGATTTACCTCACAACCGATGGAACGCTCTGTATGAGTACCTTGAATTTCCCTTCCGGTCGCAGTTACGACCTGGCCTGCCTGGGGCGCCTGGCGGTGGACCTGTATGCGCAGCAATTCGGCGCCAAGCTGGAAGACGCCCGCTCCATGGCCAAGTACCTGGGCGGCAGCTCGGGTAACCTGGCCTTTGGCGTGGCCCGTCTGGGCCTGCGCAGCGCCATGATTGCCCGCGTGGGCGACGAGCAGATGGGCCGCTTTCTCACCCAAACGCTGGAAGCCGAGGGCTGCGACACCTCCCAGGTGCAGATCGACCCCGAGCGCCTGACGGCCCTGGTGCTGCTGGGCCTGAAAGACCGCGACACCTTCCCCCTGCTGTTTGTGCGCGAGAACTGCGCCGACATGGCGGTGGACGCCGCGCTGATTGACGAAGCCTTCATTGCCCAATGCCGCGCCCTGGCCATTACCGGCACACACCTCTCCACCCCCACCACCCGCAAAGCCTCGCAGACGGCCTTGGACTACGCCGCCCAGCATGGCGTGGTGCGCGTGCTGGACATCGATTACCGCCCCGTTCTGTGGGGCCTGACATCGCGCGGCGCTGGCGAGAACCGCTATGTGGCCGATGCCCATGTGACGCAGCAGCTGCAGGAAATGCTGCCGCACTTTGATCTGCTGGTGGGCACGGAAGAAGAGTTCTTTATCGCCGGCGGTGTGAGCGACGACCTCATCGCCAGCCTGAAGGCGGTGCGCGCTTTGACTAAGGCCACGCTGGTGGTGAAGCGCGGCGCATTGGGTTGCTGCGTGATCGAAGGTGACATTCCCGCCCATATTGACGATGCCACCACCTACCGCGGTGAGCGCGTCGAGGTGCTCAACGTGCTGGGTGCCGGTGACGCATTTTTGTCCGGCCTGATGGCCACGCTGTTGCAAGGCAAGGACTGGGCCGAATCCACGAAGATTGCCAATGCCTGCGGCGCCATCGTGGTGTCGCGCCACGCCTGCTCGGCCGCCATGCCAACCCCCACCGAACTGGATCATTGGTTCAGCGGCAGCCGCAACCCCAAGGTGGATGCGGACCAGCAACTCGCCCATCTGCACCGCGTCACCACGGCGCGCCCGCCGTGGGACGAACTCTGCGTCATGGCCTTTGACCACCGCAGCCAGTTCTATGACATGGCGCGTGAGGCGGGTGTCGATGATTCCCATATCCCCGCGCTCAAGAAGCTGCTGGTACAAGCCGCAGCACAGGTAGAGACCAGCCGCCAGATGCAGGGCCAGACCGGAGTGCTGATTGACGGTGGCGACTATGGCCGCGACGCATTGGCCAGCGCCACCGGACGCGGCTGGTGGGTGGGCCGCCCGGTGGAATTGCCGGGTTCACGCCCCCTGCGCTTTGACGGTACGCGCTCCATCGGCAGCGCCCTCATTAACTGGCCCAGCGAGCAGGTGGTGAAGTGCCTGGTGCACTACCACCCGGACGACCACTTTGCATTGCGGCTGGAGCAGGAACAAAAGGTGCTGGAACTGTGGGAAGCCACCCGCGCCAGTGGCAACGAGCTGTTGCTGGAAATCATCCTGCCCAAGGCGCTGAGTGTCGCGGGCCAGGAAGACGCGGCCGTGCTGCGCGCCGTCAAGCGCTTTTACAACATTGGCGTCAAGCCCGAGTGGTGGAAGCTGGCGCCCATGAGCGCTGCCGGTTGGCATGGTCTGGAGTGGCTGGTGCAGGAGCGCGACCCGCATTGCCGCGGCGCCGTCATCCTGGGCCTGAACCAGCCCATCGCGCATCTGGTGGACAGCTTCCGCAACGCCACCAACCCCATCGTCAAGGGCTTTATGGTGGGCCGCAGCCTGTGGATGGACGAGTCGCTGGCCTGGCTGTGCGGCAGCATCGACGACGCTACATTGGTGAGCCGCGTGGCCGCCAACTACACCGTGCTGGTGGACGCCTGGCGCAACCGCCGCAGCTAGGGTAGCGGCAGTCGCCTAAAGAGTTTCAGGAGAGACAAACAACATGACAACAATTCGACTGACCATGGCCCAGGCCCTGGTGAAATACCTGGCCGCCCTGCGCGTGGAAATGGATGACGGCAGCATCCAGCCCTATTGCGGCGGCGTGTTCACCATATTCGGCCACGGCAATGTGGCCGGCATGGGCGAGGCCCTGTGGGCCGAGCGCGCCGCGCTGCCCACCTTCCGCGCCCACAACGAGCAGGGCATGGCCCACGCGGCCATCGGCTATGCCAAGGCGCATACGCGCCAGCGCATGATGGCCGTGTGCAGCAGCATAGGCCCAGGCGCCACCAACATGGTCACCGCCGCCGCCGTGGCCCATGTGAACCGCATCCCGCTGCTGCTCTTGCCCGGCGACACCTTTGCCACGCGCGCGCCCGATCCGGTGCTGCAGCAGGTGGAAAGCTTCCAACAGGGCGATGTGTCGGCCAACGACTGCTTCCGGCCCGTCACCCGTTACTTCGACCGCATCAGCCGCCCTGAGCAGTTGCTCACGGCCCTGCCGCGTGCCATCCAGGTGATGACCGATCCGGCCAACTGCGGCCCGGTCTGTCTGGCCCTGCCACAGGACGTGCAGGCCCATGCGTTTGATTACCCGGCCAGCTTTTTCACGCCGGAAGTCATCCGCTTCCGTCGCCCGCCTGCCGATGCGTTTGAGCTCTCGCGTGCCGCTGCGCTGTTGAAGAGCGCCAGGCAGCCGATGATCGTGGCCGGTGGCGGTGCGCTCTACAGCCAGGCCTGCGAGGCCTTAAGTGCCTTCGCCGAACAGTTCGGCATTCCGGTGGTCGAGTCGCATGGCGGCAAGAGTGCTTTGGCCTGGGACCACCCGCTCAACGTCGGCGGCATTGGTGTGGATGGCGGCCCTGCTGCCAACGCGCTGGCGCGCGAGGCGGATGTGGTGTTTGCGGTGGGCACGCGCCTGCAGGACTTCACCACCGGCTCGCACGCGCTGTTTGCCAAGGCCAAATTGCTGAGCCTGAACGTGCAGCCCTTTGATGCCGGCAAATGGAGTGGCACCGCGCTGGTGGCCGATGCGCGCGTGGGGCTGGAGCAACTCACGGCCGCACTGGGCGCATGGAAGGCCGATGCCGCGTGGACTACGCGCTGCAGGGCGGGAGCTGCCGGCTGGGTTGCGAAGGTCACGGAACTGACGACCCACGTGCCTGCCGCAGGCACCCTGCCCTATGACGCCGAAGTGATGGGCGCGGTGCGCGACTCGCTCAACGACGCGGGCGGCGACAGCGGCAAACATGACGTGGTGGTCTGCGCCGCCGGTACCCTGCCGGCCGAATTGCACAAGCTCTGGCGCGCCAGCAAGCCGGGCAACTACCACATGGAATACGGCTACTCCTGCATGGGCTACGAGATCGCCGGCGCACTCGGTGCCAAGATGGCGCGCCCGGAGCAGGAAGTGATTGTGATGGTGGGCGACGGCTCCTACATGATGATGAATTCCGAGCTGGCCACCTCGGTGCTCTTGGGCAAGAAGCTGATCGTCGTGGTGCTGGACAACCGCGGCTACGGCTGCATCGAACGCCTGCAGCTCGCCACCGGCAGCCCCAGCTTCAACAACATGCTGGACGACTGCATCCCCGAAGGGGGCGAGCCCAGCAAGATTGATTTCGCCATGCACGCGGCAGCCATGGGTGCCGACGCCGTGCATGTCAAAAACGTGGCCGAACTCAAGACGGCGATGGTGAAAGCCCGCGCTGCCAAACGCACCCAGGTGCTGGTGATTGACACCACGCATACCCGCGTCACCCGCGAGGGCGGATGCTGGTGGGAAGTGGGCATTCCGGAAGTGTCCGAGCGCCCTGAGGTGAACCAGGCCTACGCCGGTTTCCTCGCCGCGAAAAAAGACCAGCGCGTGTAAGGCACGCACCGTCACAACACCTGCCACGCAACACAAGATCAACCCCACCTTTTTAAAGAGAACGCACATGACCTGGAACGTACAAATCGGTATCAACCCCCTGTCCTGGATGAACGACGACCTGCCCTCGCTGGGCGGCGAAACCCCGCTGGAAACCGCTTTGCGCGAAGGCAAGGAAATCGGCTACGAAGGCTTTGAGCTGGGCAACAAATTCCCCAAGGACGGCCCCGGCCTGAAGGCCAAGCTGGACGAATTCGGCCTGGCCTGCGTGTCCGGCTGGTACTCCGGTTTTCTGGCCGAAGTGCAAGCCGGTCAGAGCAATGCCGACGCGGTGGCCGCCGAGATAGCACGCTGCAAGGCGCATATGAGCAAGCTGCAATTCAATGGCGTCAAGGTCGTGGTCTATGGCGAATGCGCCGGCACCGTGCAAGGACAGATCGACACCCCCGTGTCCAAGCGCCCCACCTTTGCAACTGAAGCCCTGTGGCAGGCTTACGCCGAGCGCCTGAATGCCTTTGGCGAACACCTGCTCAGCAGCTACGGCATCAAGCTGGCTTACCACCACCACATGGGTGCCTACGTAGAGTCCCCCGCCGATGTGGACAAGCTGATGGCCCTGACCGACCCGGCCAAGGTCTTCCTGTTGTTTGACACCGGGCACGCCTACTTCGGCGGCGCGGTCAACCCCGTGACGCTGCTGGAAAAGCATGTGAAGCGCGTGGTACATGTGCATTGCAAGGACGTGCGCACCTCGGTGATTGCCCAGGCCCGCAACGACAGCTGGAGCTTTTTGAACGGCGTGATCAACGGCACCTTCACCGTGCCCGGCGACGGCAGCATCGATTACATGGCAGCGCTCACCGTATTGAAGAACGCCGGCTACGAGGGCTGGCTGGTGGTAGAAGCCGAGCAGGACCCGGCCGTGGCACCCAGTTACGCATACGCCAAGAAGGGGTTCGATACCCTGCGCGGCCTGGTCGACAGCCTCGCTTAAAGGAGCCGCACCATGGTCAGCCCCTTACTTGCCAAGGCCGCGCCTAGCGGCCGCGAAATCGTCAACGTGACACCCGAGCGCGCGGGCTGGACCCATGTGGGCTTTCGGGCCGTGCGCCTGAACCCCTCTGAGAGCGAAACCGTGGATACCGGTTCGCGCGAGCTCTGTCTGGTGGTGCTGACCGGCACCGTGGATGTGACCGTGGACGGCGTCACCTACGCCAAGCTGGGCACGCGTACCAGCGTGTTTGAAGAGGTCTCGCCGGCGGCCGTCTATGTGCCCGCTGGCAAGACCGTCACCTTTGGCAATGTGCCCGGCGCCACCACGGTGGCCGAGGTCGGCCTGTGCACCGCGCCCTCGGGCAAAGGCAGCTCGGCCGAGGTGTTTGTGATCGATTCAAGCACCATGCGCCGCAGCGTGCGCGGGCAAGGCACGAACACGCGCTATGTCTGCGACATCCTGCCGCACGACGACCCGCGCGCCGCGCATCTGCTGGTGGTGGAAGTGATCACCCCGGCCAGCCACAGCTCCAGCTACCCGCCCCACAAACACGATGTGGAGCAGCCTCCGGTGGAGACCCAGCTGGAGGAGGTCTATTACCACCGCCTCAACCCGCCGCAGGGCTTTGCCTTCCAGCGCGTCTACACCGACGACCGCAGCATCGACGAAGCCTGCGCCGTGGAAGACCACGATGTGGTGATGGTGCCCAGGGGCTACCACCCTGTCACCGCACCGCATGGCTATGACCTGTATTACCTGAACGTGATGGCCGGCCCGAACCGCTTTTGGGTCTTCAAGAACGACCCGGTGCATGAGTGGATGCTGGCCAAGGCTTAAGCCCTTGGCAAAGGTGTCGGATGGACCGGTGAGGTCTGCCTTTTTTTCGGCTCGGCAGGGTCAGCATCGGTAAAAAGTCAGGTCCCATCGAGGCATGCGACCTTCAGAGGCAGATCAGCCCGCACTCGGGTTTTTCTGCTTCTGCTGAGTGACTGTTGGTATTCTTGGTTCAACCTGTTTTTGCAGTTTGGCGGCCAGGTTCACCATCAAGGCCTGGGCCAAACACATGGGGGCCGCGAGCGATCGTGAAAACGAGTATTCGTGCTCCGGCACGGTAAACAGAACCGCGGCATTCTTGGCCAATGGCGAGAGTGTTGAATCTGAAATGGCCAGGATCGGTACCTGCCGATTGCCGCAACTCTCCACCACATTCACCACTTCGTTGGCGTAAAAACGGAACGACACAGCGATCAGCAAGTCGCGTGGTCGGATGAGGTTGGCCATGTGCGTCGTTAAACCGCCACTGGCATCCAAAAGCACTGCGCGCTTACCCAGCATCGTGAGTACGTAGCGCATCAACTCCACCACCGGTGCCGAGCGAAGTTGGCCTATGAGGTAAATGGTGTCGGCTACCTCCATCATTTTGGTGGCTTTGGCTACATCGCCTTTAGAGGTGAGCTCAACCAACTCCTGCAAGGATGCAATATCGCGGTGTACCAGGTCTTGAAGAAAAGTGGACTTTGTGCTGTGGTCTGCAAGCTCTGATTGCAAGGCTTTCACACGGGCATTGAATCCGGGCGCAGCGGTCGACAAGCGTTGCTGATAGAGCTGCTGCAGTTCCTTAAATCCTTTGTATCCCAGCGCCTGTGCAAATCGAACAAAACTGGACGCGTGGATGCCACAAGTCTCCGCGATGGAGTTGACGGGTTTGATTGCAACTTCGTTGGGGTTCTGCGTTAGATACACGGCAATCGATTGATACGACTTACTCATGCCCTCGTAGCGTTCATGGATAACTCGAATGAGTTCTTCGTAATCTTTGGGAGGGTCTACGTGTTGCATGGTTTTGAATTTACAACGTTTATTGCAACGTGTGAACGACCAGCGGCGAATTTTTTGGCACCGCGACTCATGAGAGGCCGGAAACGAACAGGTCGCTTTCCGCTGGATTGCACAGATTGACCATTTGCAATTAAAATTGCGCAATCTATAAATATTGCAATAAACAATTCGCAGTCGTGTACTCCTGTCCGATGCTTACGGCACAGGTTCACATCTTGCCTTGCGCTCACACACCTACTTAGGAATCGAAATGAAAGCAAAACTTGGAATCGCACCGATCGCCTGGTCCAACGATGATCTGCCCGAACTCGGTGGCGATGTCAGCCTGGAGACCTGCCTGAGCGAGGCGCGCTCGGCCGGCTTCACGGGCATAGAAACCGGTGGAAAGTTCCCCCAGGACGCCGCCGTGCTGGGCCCCATCCTCCAGGCGCACGACATCCGCCTCTGCGGTGGCTGGTACTCCGGTCTGCTGCTGGACTCGGAAGTCGCACGTGAAAAAGACCGCATTGCGCAACAGATCGCCACCTTCAAGGCCCTGGGTGCCCCCTGCATCGTCTACGGTGAAACCGCAGGCACCATCCAGGGCAATCGCAACGCGCCGCTGAACACCAGGCGCAAACTGTCCGAAGACCAGATCAAGGTCTACGCGCGCAAGATGACCGAATTTGCCGAGTGGTGCACCGAGCAGGGCATGCCCATTGCCTTCCACCACCACATGGCAGCACCCATCGAGACGGAAGAAGACCTGGATCTGATGATGAAGCATTCCGGCTCCACCCTGCCCCTGTTGTTTGATGCCGGCCACATGGCCTTTGCGGGCGGCGATGTCTTGCGCGTCATCGACAAGCATGCCAAGCGCATCAGCCATGTCCACGCCAAGGACATTCGCCGCAGCGTGGTGGACGGACTGGACCGCAGCAAGGAGAGCTTTCTGGATGCCGTGCTGAAGGGTGCGTTTACCGTGCCCGGCGACGGCTCACTGGACTTTGAATCCATCGTCAAACGCCTGGCATCGCACGGCTATGAAGGCTGGTTTGTGGTCGAGGCCGAGCAGGATCCCAAACCCAATCCCCCGCTGAAGATGGCCCAGATCGGCCACAAGGAATTGCTGCGCGTGATGGCCGCAGCGGGTTACGAGGTCGCTGCTTAAAACCGTTATACCCACATCACAAGGGCCAGCACATCTTCTCCGCATGGCCGATGCCTGGCCCGCGCCTTGCGGGCCTCTTCTCGCCAGTCCCAAAGAGTCAGTATGAAGGTGACGAACATGCGGTTTGCCCCATAAGAATTAAAAAAAGGCGTCCTCTTTTCAGAGAACGCCCAAGTGAGGGAGACACCTCAGAAAAACCTAAGCGCTTGCCTTCAAGGCATCCCGGTTGACCACCAGGGTCTGGTCGATACAGCCGTTGAAAAAGTCCAGCACGTTTTGCACCGAAGAGATGGCCATGCGCTCACCGGCTTCGGCGGTCAGGCCGGCGATATGCGGTGTCAGGATGGCGTTGTGCAGGCCGAAAAACAGGTTGTCCTTGGTCGGTGGCTCGGTCTCAAAAACATCGATGCCGGCACCGGCGATCCCACCGGTCTTGAGCGCAGCAGCCAGCGCCGCCTCGTCAATGACGCCACCGCGTGCGGTGTTGACCAGAACCGCGTTGGAGCGCATCAATGCCAGCTCGGCTGCACCAATCAAGGCTTTGCCGCTGTGCGGCACGTTGACCGACACGGCATCGGCCCAACGCAGGCCCTCTTCCAGGGTGTCCACAGGCGTCACGTCGCCTGCAGGCCAACCGGTTTTCTGCAGGTAGGGGTCATAGGCCCGGATATGCATATTGAAGCCGGCAGCCATGCGCGCCAGGTGCCTGCCGATGCGGCCATAGCCGATGATCAGCAGGTTCTTACCGCCCACCTCGCGGGCGGCCAGCAGATTGCGCCAGCCCCATTCGCCATGGCGCACCGCGTGGTCCGCCTTGACGGTTTGCTTGGTCGTAGCCAGGATCAGCATCATGCTGTGCTCGGCCACGGAAACAGAATTGGCATCGCCGCAAATCGCGAGCGCAATGCCGCGGGCATTGACAGCGGCCAGATCCACCGCGTCGTAACCCACGCCATGGCGGGACACGATCTTGAGTTGTTTGCCCAGGGCAATGGTGGCCGCGCTGCAGGGCTGGGTGCGAATGACCAAGCCATCGGCCTTGGCGACCAGCGGCGCGTAGCTGGCCTCGCTCACCTCTTCGACATAGTCGTAGGTGATGCCAGGCGCGTTCTTGAGCAGCGCCATGCCGCTGGGATGGATCTTGCCGGCAATGAGGATGTGTGGCATCAGTACGCTCCCTTGGCATCGGCCTGTGCGGACTTCTGTCCCACCAGCTTCTTGAACTTGCCCACGCTCTCCGCGGCCGCAGCGGCCAGCAGGCGCGAGTCGCCCGACACGGTGGTCATGTTGAAACCCCATTCAATCGCACGCACCGCGTATTCGGGCGTGCCGCAATGCAGGGCCGCACGGATGTTGTTCTTCCTGCAGGCCGCGACGATCTTTTTCAGGGCCTCAATCATCTCCGGCTCTTCGCGGTCGAAGGCCGGTGCCAGGCGGCCCTGCATCAGGCTGAAGGTCAGGTCGGCCGGGCCCACATAGATGCCGTCCAGCCCGGGCGTGGCTGCAATCGCGTCCAGGTTGTCCATGGCCTCGGCGGTCTCCACCATGGCAAAGGCCAGCATCTCGCCATTGGCCTCCTGTGCGTAGTTGGCACCGGCGGAAAAGTTGGCGCGGGTGGGGCCGAAGGAGCGCTGGCCCAGGGGCGGGTAGCGCATATAGCTCACAAACTCCGCGGCTTGCTCCGCCGTGTTGACCATGGGGCAGACCACACCGTAGGCGCCGGCGTCCAGCGCCTTCATGATGATTCCGGGTTCCAGCCAGGGCACACGGGCCAGCAGCGTCATGCCGGAGGCGCGCATGGCCTGGAACATGGGCAGCACGTCGCTGTAGTCGAGCGCGCCATGCTGGATGTCAATGCAGATGCTGTCGTAGCCCTGCGCCGCCATGATCTCGGCCGTAAACGGATTGCCAATGGACAGCCAGCCGTTGATGCTGGGCTTGCCCTGGGCCCAGATTTCCTTGAGTGCATTTTTAATCATGTGATTCTCTTAAAGAACGATTTGTGCCAGCTTGGTGTCGAGGTAGTCAGCGATGCCCTCGATACCGCCCTCGCGCCCCATGCCCGAATACTTGGTGCCGCCAAACGGCGCTTCCGAGGCCGCCATGGCAAAGCTGTTGATGCCGACCATGCCGACCTTGAGCCCGGCCACCGTGGCGCGTATGCGCTTGGCGCTGCTGGTGAAGGCATAGCCGGAGAGCCCCATCTCGGATGCATTGGCACGTGCAATGACTTCGTCGTCATCCCGGAAGGTGGTGATGGCGGCGATGGGTCCGAAGTTCTCCTGCTCGAATACCTTCATGGAGTCCGTGACGTTTACCAGCACCGTGGGCTCGAAATAAAAGCCCTTGGCGTGCGCCGGCGAGCGGCGTCCACCGGTAGCCACCTTGGCACCGGCTGCCACTGCGCTCTCCACAATGGATTCCATCTCGTCGATGCGTCCGCCATTGATCAGCGGACCCATCTGCGATGCGGCATCCATGCCATCACCCAGCTTGAGTGCGCGGGCGCGCTCCACAAAGCCTTTGACAAAGGCATCGTGCAGGCTTTCATGGATGAAGAAGCGGTCGGCCGTGACGCACACCTGGCCGGCATTCGCAAACTTGGTGGGCACCGACACGTTGAGCGCCAGTTCCAGGTCCGCATCGCTGTAGACAATCAGGGGTGCATTGCCGCCCAGCTCCATGGAGGTCTTCTTCACCGTGTCGGCGGCATCGCGCAGCATCTGCTGGCCGACGCGGGTGGAGCCGGTGAGCGAGACCTTGCGCACCACCGCCGAGGCCATGATGGGCGCATAGGTGGTGGAGGTGGGGCCGACCACCAGACCGACCACGCCGGCGGGAAGATTGGCCTCCCGGATGCAGTCAATCATCACCATGGCCACACCCGGCGTCTGGCTGGAGGGGCGAACGATGATGGAGCAGCCGGCAGCCAGGGCCGGTGCCACCTTGCGGGCAATCAGGGCGGCCGGAAAATTCCAGGCGGTGAAGGCCGCGGCCACACCGACCGGCTCATGGCTGATCTCGAAGCGGCCACCGGGCACGCGGCTTTCCACCACACGGCCGTAAACGCGGCGGGCTTCCTCCGCCATCCAGCGGAACTGGTCGATGGAAAGGTTCCATTCCCGCTCGGACTGCACCAGCGGCTTGCCGGTCTCCATGGTGATCATGGTGGCACCTTCGGCGCGTCGACGCGTCATGATGTCGGCGACCAGATGCAGCGCGTCGGCCCGCTCGAACGAGGTTTTGCGCTTCCAGATTTCAAAGGCGCGCGCTGCGCTGGCAATCGCTTCCGCCGTATCCGCATGGGTCGCGTAGGGCACATGGCCCAGGGACTCCTGCGTCACCGGGCTGAAGACCGGGGCGCTTTGTTTGTCCGATGCTTCGCACCAGGCGCCATTGAGAAAGAGACCAAATTTTTGGTACATGGCCTAGCCCATTTCGCTCATATGGACCACGCGGCCGGTCTGCGCAGACTTCAGCGCGGCCTCGGCCAGCATCAGGGCCAGGCGGCCATCGGCAAAACCGACTTCGGGTGCGCGCTTGTGTTCAATCGCATCCACAAACTCGCTGATCTCGGCGGCAAAGGCTTCCGAATAGCGCTCGATGAAGAAGTTCTGATAGGGCTCCGAACGCTCGGTAAAGGCCTGGGTGTGCAGGGTGGCCTCGTGGTTCTTGCGGTTTTGCGAACTGGCCAGACCCAGGGTGCCCAGGGCTTCCACGCGCTGGTCGTAACCGTAGACGGCCTGGCGGGAATTGGTGATCACGCACTGCTTGCCGCTGGCGGTGGTCAGGGTCACCAGCACGGTGTCGTAGTCCTGCAATTCGTTCATCAGCGCGGGGTTGACCAGGCGGCTGCCCGTGGCAAACACTTCCGTGGGCTCTTCACCCAACATGAAGCGGGCCATGTCAAAGTCATGGATGGTCATGTCGCGGAAGATGCCGCCGGATACGCGGATATAGGCATCGGGCGCCATGGCCGGGTCGCGCGAGGTGATGACGACCTGGTGCAATTCGCCCACATCGCCGCGGCGCACGGCGTCGCGTGTGGCGCGGTGGCCCGGATCAAAGCGGCGCACAAAGCCCAGCATGATGGGCACGCTGCTGTGGCGGATCTTTTCATAGCAGGCGTTGACGCGCTCCAGGCTCAGGTCAATCGGCTTCTCGCACAGAATGGGCTTGCCGGCGGCCACCGCCATCTCCAGGATGTCGGCGTGGGTGTTGGTGGAGGTGGCAATCAGAATCGCATCCACCTCGGGGTTGGCCAGAATTTCCTCGATCGACTTAGAGGTCTTCACACCCAGTTCGGCCGCCACCTTGTCCGCTGCGGGCTGGTAAATGTCGAACACCGTGGCCAGGCTGGCACGCGGGTGGTTGGCGATGTTACGCGCATGCATCACACCGATGCGACCACAACCTAAAACTGCAATCTTGACCATACGAATCCTCTTTCTGCAATATTCATTGCGATTATAAACAACTGTCAATTACTGATTCAAAATGCTGCTGCGATCGTAGAACGCCGGGCGGCTTGCCAGGCGGATGGGCACGATCTGCTTGCTGTGACGGGCCTCCACGCAGGCCTCGGCCGTGGCCGTGGCGAAGTAGCCATCCCAGGCTGTGGGGCCGCAGACCAATCCGGCCTGGGTGCTCTGCAGCCACTCCTGCAATTCCACGTCGTAGCTGTCTATAAACCGGTCTTTCCAGTCCATGAGAATCCCCGTGGACTGGCGCCCCGCCGAGCGCAGCGCCACCGAGGCGGGCTCGGGCAGACTGGCCACGCCGGTCTCGCCCACCACATGGCACTGGATGTCGTAGCCAAAGCGGCAGGTCACAAAAATTTCCGTGTCGATGCGTATGCCCTGGCTGGTTTCCAGCAGCACCATGATGGGGTCGTGCAGATCGCCCTGTGCATTGCGTGACTTGCGTCCCTGCACCACCTGGGCGGTGACATAGTCGTCGTTGAGCAGCCAGCGCAGCACATCGAGTTCGTGCACATGCGAGTCGGTGATGGCCATATCACCGCCGTAGTTGGCGGGCACGTCAGGGTTGCGGTGCGCGCAATGGGCCATCAGCACATCGCCGATGGTGCCCGCGTTGATGGTTTGTTTGAGGGCGCGGTAGCCCGCATCGAAGCGGCGCATAAAGCCCACCTGCACCAGCTGCTTGCCCTGCTGCACTTCAGCCTCCACGATGCGCAGGCCACCGGCCGCCGTGGTGGCCAGCGGCTTCTCGCAGAACACCGGTTTGCCGGCAGCGATGCAGGCCAGCACCTGCTCTTCATGGGCCAGGCCCCAGCTGCAGACCAGCAGCGCATCCACATCCTGGGCCTGGATCACATCCTGGTAGTTTGCATAGACGCGGGCGTGGATGCCCGAGGCTAACGAGAAGGCCTGGGTGGCCTCCAGATTGATGTCGTTGAGCGCCACCACCGTGGCACCGCTGAGTTTGAAGTGCAGGCGCCGTGCATGGTCCTGTCCGATGGCGCCGCAGCCGATGATTCCAATACGCAAGCTCATGGTGCTTTCTCTAGTCAAAGGAGCGGGGCAGCGCCGCCTTGAGGGTTGCCAGGGATTTCTTCACGCCGGTGAGCGGGTCCATGGACAGGTCTTCCATCTCCAGGCTCACCGTGCCCTCGTAGCCGATGTAGCGGGCCACCGAATAGAACTCCTTCCACCACTGCACATCGTGGCCATGGCCCAAGGCCACGTAGTTCCAGGCGCGCGGCGCCGGGTCAAACATCCATTGGGTGTCGATCAGCGTCTGCGCATCCGCAATGCCGCGCTCGATGCGTACATCCTTGGCATGCATGTAATGGATCAAGTCCTTGCCGTAGGCGCGCAGGGCGGCAATCGGGTCGCCCCCCATCCACATATGGTGGCTGGGGTCGAAGTTCATGCCGACCACCGGGTCGATCACGGCGCGCATCTTCTGCATGGTCTGCGGGTTGTAGACCAGGTTGTAGTGGTGGTTTTCCAGCGCCACTTTGTCAATGCCGCAGTCCTTGGCGAGCCGGGCGGTCTTCTCCCAATAGGGAAAGAACACATCGTTCCACTGGTAGTCCAGCATGGCCTGGTGTTCGGGGAAAAAGTTGCTGGTCACCCAGTTCACCGTGGTGTCGGTCTTGTTGCCACCGGGGCAGCCCGACATCATCACAATGGTTTTCACGCCCAGCAGTTCGGCCAGGCGGTAGGTCTTTTCAACAACGAGTTGATGGGCCTCTCCCTTGGCGTTCGGGGCCAGCTGTTCACCCGAGCAGTTCAGGGCCGAGATCTCCAGGCCGCGCCTGGCAAGGGCCTCCATGAACCGATCCCGCGCGGCCCGGCTGTCCAGCAAGGCATCCAGTGCGACAAAGGGCGCCTTGGACCAGCCGCCGCAGCCCAGCTCGATGGCTTCAAAGCCCAGGCCTGCCACGGTGTCCAGCATGTCCTCAAAGGGCAGGTGACCGAGCGCATCGGTCACCAGGCTCATTTTCATCATGGTTGCAATAGCCCGTTCAATGGATCAGGAAGCGACAGCGCGGCCGTCGACCAGCTTCACCACGCGGCCCAGTTGCTTGGACAGGGTTGCGGCCTCGGCCACCAGCAGGGCGTTCACGCCGTCCTGCAGCGTGACCGGCATGGGCTTGCCCTGCTCCACGGCCTCCACAAAGTCACGCCATTCGGCCTCATAGGCACGCATGTAGCGCTCCAGGAAAAACAGCTCGGGGCGTGCGGACAGCGAGCCGGCCACCGTGCTCTTGACCACCGTGTTTTCCAGCACATTGCCCACCTGCAACATGCCCTCGGAGCCCAGCACTTCCAGGCGCTGCTCATGGCCATAGACGGCGCGGCGGGAATTGCGGATGACCACCAGGCGGCCATCGGCGTAGCGCAGCGTGGTGACCGCGGTGTCCACGTCGCCGGCCTCGCCAATTGCGGGGTCGACCAGGCTGCTGCCAAAGGCCGAGACCTCGGCGGGCACGCCGCCAAACATCCAGCAGGCCATGTCGAAGTCGTGGATGGAGCTGTCGCGGAAGATGCCGCCCGAGACCAACACATAGCTGATGGGTGGAGGCGCCGGATCGAAGGAGGTGATGGAGAGCAGTTCGCTCTTGCCGATCTCACCCGCATCCAGCGCTTTTTTCAGAATGGCAAAGTTCGGGTCAAAGCGGCGGTTGAAGCCGATCATCACCGGGCGGCCGTTGCGTGCAGCGGCGGCCTGGCAGGCCATGGCGCGCTCCAGGCTCAGGTCCACCGGCTTCTCGCACAGCACGGCCTTGCCGGCGGCGGTGGCGGCCTCGATCAGGTCCGAATGGGTGTCGGTGGAGGTGGCGATCAGCACGGCGTCAATGGCCGGGTCCTTGATGATGGCGTCCACCGACATAGCCAGGGCACCGGTCTCGCGGGCCAGTTGTTCGGCCGCGGCCTGGTTGACATCGGCGATGGCCACCAGTTTGCTGCCTGGATGGGCGCCAATGCTTTTTGCGTGCACCTTGCCGATACGTCCGGCGCCCAATAGTCCTACCTTGATCATGAAGAATCCTAAAAAATAAGAGACAAGAAAACGAAATACAACAACGGCTGGCTCAGACCTTGGCAGCCCAGATACGGAAGCGCTGGTCGCCATACGAGGCAAACACCACGATCAGGCCCAACAGCAAAATGAACCACTGCGGCTTCACGGCCATGACCACCAGGTACGACTGGATGGAAGACAGCAAAAAGGTGCCGAGGATGGTGCCGATCAGCGAGACCCGCCCACCCGACAGCAGGCAGCCGCCCAGCACGCAGGAGGCAATGGCCTGCAGCTCCATTTGCCGGCCCATGGAACCATCGGCAAAACCCAGCTTGCCGGCTTCGAGGGCACCGGCAAAGGCCGACAGCGCACCGCAGACGATAAAGGCCGTGATCTTGGTCTTGCCCACATGCACACCGCGCGAATGGGCGCTGTCGGCCGAGCCGCCCACGGCCAGCAGCCAGTTGCCATACTGGGTGGCATACAGCGTTACCGACAACAGGACCAGACCCAGCACCAGCCACAGGATGGCGGTGTTAAAGCCCAGCAGGTCACCACCACCGAAGATCTCGTAGGTCAGGTTGTCGCGCTGCTCGTAGGGCATGGAAAACGAGAAGCCGTCGGTCAGCGCAATGGCGATGCCGCGGAAGATCATCAGCGTGCCCAGCGTGATGATCAGCGACGGGGTTTTCGTCTTGGTCACCAGAAAGCCGTTGAACCAGCCTATGGCCGCGCCCACCACGGTGGCGGCAACGGCAGCCAGAGCCGGGTCCATGCGGATCGCCAGCCACAGGTAGGTCAGCGCGCCCATGCCCAAGGTCGAGCCCACCGAGATGTCGATCTCGCCCGTGCCCATGACCAGCGCCACACCCAGGCTGATCAGGCCCAGCGTGGCCGTCACCTGCAGAATGGTGCCGATGTTGAAGCTGTTGGCCCAGCGGCCGCCCGAGGACAGTGAAAAGAAGGTCACGGCCACCACGGCGATGGCGAAGATGCCGATCTCGCCGTGGCGCGCGAACAGCTGTTTGAAGGACGGTGCGCGCATCAGGCAGCCTCGCGCTTCTCAACCAGGCGACCACCCTGGCGGATCACATCTTCCAGCGCATCGGCTGTCATCTCGCTGGTCTTGGCGTCCGCCACCTTTTCGCCGTTCTCCATGATCACGATGCGATCGGCCAGCTTGTGAACCTGGAAAATATCGTGGGTGATGTAGATCACCAGCAGGCCCTGCTGCTTGAGCTGCACCGCCAGTTCGTTGACGTGTTCGCGCTCGCGCACCGACAGGTGGTTGGTCGGCTCGTCCATGATCACCACGCGGTTCTTGAACTCGACCGCGCGGCCGATCTTGACCGACTGGCGCTCACCGCCGGAGAGGCGACCCACCTCGTCATCGGTGGAGACGTTGTCGCGCAGACCGAATTCGCGGATCACCTCGGTCGAGGTTTTGCGCATGGTCTTGAAGTCCAGAAACGGAATGCCCATGATGCGCCTGACCGGCTCGCGACCCAGGTAGAAGTTGCGGGCGATTGACAGGTTGTCGCACAGGCCGACCGACTGCTGGATCGTCTCAATGCCCTGGTTGATGGCCAGGCTGGGATGGAAGCGCGTGACGCGTTCGCCATCGAAATACACCTCGCCGGAGTTGGGCGTGTGGATGCCGCACAGCACGCGGATCAGCGTGGTCTTGCCAGCGCCGTTGTCGCCGACCAGCCCGACCAGTTCGCCTGCGTGGAAGTCCACCGACACGTTCTTCAATGCGTGAAAAGAACCGAAGTGCAGGTCGAGGTTTTTGACTTGTATGAGGGGATGATTCGCCATGGTGGTACTCGGGTTTACAGGGAACGGTTGATCTTGTTGGCAAGGTATTGGTTGAACACGACCGCCGCAATCAGCACGGCGCCGACGAAGGTCATGTACCAGGAGGAGGGTGCGCCCAGCGCAATCAGTTCGTAGCGCACGGACACCACGATGAAGGTGCCCAGCAGGGCGCCAACCAGGGAGCCGCGTCCGCCGGTCAGCAGGCAGCCGCCTATGACCGCTGCGGCAATGGCCTCGAGCTCCATCAGCTCGCCCAGCGTGACGTGGGTCTGCGGGTTGTCGCACAGGGTGATGATTCCGGACAGGCCCGCCAGCATGGAGCACAGTACAAAGGTGGCCAGCTTGACGTGGTCGGTGCGCACACCGCGGGATTCGGCGCTGTCGGGCTCACCGCCGGTGGCCAGCAGATGGTTGCCGAAGCGGGTGAGCAGCAGCAGGGCGCTGAGCAGCAGGGCCACCAGCAAGGTCCACCAGACCACGGCCGGCATTCCCAGCAGTTGGCCGCCGAAGAGATGGGTCAACCAGTGGGTACGCGCCTCGGCGGAGAAGGTGCTGACGGTGCCACCCGTCCACACGTAAATAATGCCGCGTACGGTAAACAGGCCGCCCAGCGTGACGATCATGGAAGGCAGCTTCAGCCGCACCACGGCCAGGCCCTGCAGCAGGCCGACCAGGGCTGCAAGCGACATGGCCGCAACAAAAGACAGAGGGACGCCGAGCAGGGGCTCCAGCGTGACAAAGGAAACACCGGTCAGGCCGTAGACCGAGCCCACGGACAGGTCAATTTCGCGGGCAATGATGACCAACGCCAGGCCCATGGCCAACAGGCCCAGGATGGCGGAGAACTGCAGCACGTTGACCAGCGACTGGATGTTCCACCAGCCCTTGAAGTCGATGAACGTGAACAGCAGGAGCATGGCGCAAACACCGATAACCGAGCCCAGAGACTGGCCGGTCAGGAGCCTGCGAAGGTAGAGATTCGTCATGGATGGCAATGGAGTTCGGGAGGTGTGTGTCCCTGCGGCCGCCCGGGTCACCAGGCAGCCGCAGGGGAATGTGGGCCGGATTCAGCTCCGGCCCGGGTTCTCAGGCTTATTGCCAGCCGGTCTGCTTCTTGTACTCGGCATCGCCGAACACGCCGCGCACCAGCTTGGCCCACTTGTCTGCATTGGCCTTGTTGATGATGACGGGGCCGGTCAGGATGTCGGACTTGGGCTCATAGCCCAGCTCGTGGTTCCAGTACAGCCATTCCATGGGCGCGTAGCCCTGCAGCCAGAAGCCCTGGCTGTTGGCAGCCAGAATGTGACCGGCACGCACGCCTTCGATGGACACAGGACCTTCGTCCACGGTCAGAATGGTCATGCCCTTGTTGTCCACATCGGGGCTCAGGCCCATCTTGTTGGCAACGTCCCAGGCCCAGGGCGAGGACCAGCCGGCCACGGTGAAGATGTAGTTGGCATCCTTGTTCGACTGCAGGTAGGCCTGCATCGCATTGCGGGCCGTGGTGGGCTCGGCGCTGATGAACAGTTCGTCAAACTTGGCGCCTGCGCCTTCCATCACTTCGCGCATGCCCTTGCAGCGCGCCTTCAGACCCTGGTGGGCCGCGTCGTGCACAGCGCACATCACGCGGGTGGGCATGGGCACCTTGCCGGCCTTGGCCTGTGCCAGGGCGTATTGACCCAGGTTCTTGCCAGTCAGGTACTCATCACCACCGACATAGGTCAGGTAGGGAATGCGCTTGCCTTCGGGGCGGCTGTCGGGGATGTTGAAGGCCACGACCGGGATGCCGGCCGCAATCGCCTTGCGCAGCGGGCCTTCAAAGGCATTGGCGTCCACGATGGGCACGGCGATGCCATCGGGCTTGGTGGCGATGGCCTGCTCCAGCAGACGCACATGCTCTTGCACCGAGTAGTTGTTGGTGGAGATGTACTCGGTCTTGACGTTGGGGTACTTCTTCTCGAACTCCTTGAGGGACTCGGTGAGCCAGCCCATGTTGGCGTCGTTCGAGCCGATGTGCGAGACCATCACAAAGCGATAGTCTTTTGCCAGTGCAGCGGTGGCTGCGAGTGCGATGCCAGCGGCGATCACGGTGGTTTTCAGAATCTTAGCGAGTTTCATTTGTCATCCTTCATTTGATAAATCGGTGTTGTCTCACTTGCCCGGCAGAGCAAGTTTCGGGTTGCATGCATGGGTGCGTTGTCTGGCTGCTCTCCTTTACATAGGCGTAGAAATTCATGACACTTTTTGGGTAACCGGATCCGATCGAACCGCTCCTAAAAGCCAGTCCTCAGCGACGCTGGATTCAGTCCTGAGACCGTGATCTTGAGCGCAGGGCGATCGTATGACTGCATAAATTGCAAGTCAACGAACTTGGCAATGAATATTGCAAAACCTAGGGAAAGTCCTTAGGTTTTTCCGATCCCAAGGCGGTTTTTCAGCCGGATCGGATGGGCAACGGCGCCTAAAAAGGCCGAATATCCGTGTTTTCCCTAGGTAAGCACGCAATTTTGACAACGCGCGGGGTCGTTATGCAATAATTATTGCCGTTCATTGCAATCGTCAATGGCTCACTCAAAACCAGGAGATTCCATGCCCGAGAAGACCGTCAGGCTGACCATGGCGCAAGCGCTGGTCAAGTACCTATGCAACCAGTTCACCGAAATCGAGGGCGAAAAAGTGCCGCTCTTTGCCGGAGTGTTTGCCATCTTTGGCCACGGCAACGTGACCTGTCTGTCCGAGGCGCTGGAGGCGGTGCAAGACACCCTGCCGACCTGGCGCGGGCAGAACGAACAGTCCATGGCCCTGGCCGCGGTGGCCTTTGCCAAGGCCAAGAAGCGCCGGCAATTGATGGTTGCCGCCACCTCCATCGGCCCGGGTGCGGCCAATATGGTGACCGCAGCCGGCACGGCCCACGCCAACCGCCTGCCGGTGTTGCTGCTGGCCGGTGACACCTTTGCCAACCGCCTGCCCGATCCGGTGCTGCAACAGGTGGAGCATTTCAACAACCCCACCATCACGGTGAACGACACGTTCAAGGCGGTGGTGCGCTACTGGGACCGCATCACGCTGCCCGAGCAAATCATCACCTCCCTGCCCCAGGCCATTGCCACCATGCTGGACCCGGCCGATTGCGGCCCGGCCTTTATTGGTCTGTGCCAGGACACGCAGGAAATCGCCTTTGATTACCCCGAGGAGTTCTTTGCGCCCACCACCTGGACGGTGCCCCGTCCGCGCGCCGACAAGGACAAGCTGGCCCAGGCGGTAGCCCTTTTGAAAACGGCCAAGAAGCCGCTGATCATCTCCGGCGGCGGTGTGCGTTATTCCTTGGCCGAAGAGCAGGTCGCTGCACTGGCCCTGCGCCACAACATCCCCGTGGTGGAGACCATTGCGGGCAAGGGCGGTCTGACCCATTACCACCCGGCCCATGCCGGCCCCATAGGCATCGTGGGCTCCACCTCGGCCAACGCCCTGGCCACCGACGCCGATGTGATCCTGGCCATTGGCACCCGCCTGCAGGACTTCACCACCGGCTCCTGGACCCTGTTCCACCGCGATGCGCAATTCATCTCCATCAATGCCGCACGCTGGGACGCCGTCAAGCACCGTGCCCTGTCGGTGGTGGGCGATGCGCGTGAAACCGTGGAAGAACTGGCAGCGCAGTTGGACAACTGGGAAGCACCGGCTGAATGGTTTGCGAGCTCGCGCACCCTGTTCGCCGAATGGGAAGCCCTGCTGGAAGGCCACAAGAAGGCAACGGACGCGCCCATCCCCAGCTACGCGCAGGTGATCGACGTGATCAACAAGGGCGCGCGTGACAACGACACCCTGATTGCCGCCGCGGGTGGCATGCCGGGCGAGGTGACCAAGGGCTGGCGTGTGAAGGATCCGCACACCTTTGACTGCGAATTCGGCTTCTCCTGCATGGGCTACGAAATCGCAGCCGGCTGGGGCCATGCCCTGGCCAAGGAGGGCAAGGGCACGCCCATCGTCATGCTGGGTGACGGCACCTACATGATGATGAACTCCGACATCTACTCCACCGTGCTGGCAGGCCACAAGATGATTGTGGTGGTCTGCGACAACGGCGGTTACGCGGTGATCAACCGCCTGCAGCAATTCAAGGGCGTGCCCGGCTTCAACAACCTGCTCAAGGACTGCCGCGTGAAGCAACCCTTCCCGGTGGACTTTGTGAAGCATGCCGAATCCATGGGCGCGCTGGCGCGCAGCTGCCAGAACCTGGAAGAGTTGGCAGCCGCCATGGAATGGGCGCAGGGCAACGACCGCACCACGCTCATCACCATCGTCACCGACGCCTATGCCTGGGTGCCGGGTGATGCGGACTGGGACGTCGGCGTGCCCGAGGTCAGTACCCGCAAATCGGTGCAGGAAGCCCGTGTGGCACAGGAACTGATTCGCAGCAAACAACGTGTTGGCATTTAAATTTTTGAACTGAAGGAAATAGCATGAATCGTCTCGATGGAAAAATAGCCGTCATCACCGGTGGAACCCAGGGCCTGGGCGCCGCCATTGCGCTGCAATTTGCCAAGGCCGGCGCAGCCGGTCTGGCCATTTGCGGCCGCTCGGCTGCCAAGGGCGAAGCCGTGGCCCAGCGCATTGAAAAAGACACCGGCGTGAAGACCGTGTTTGTCGCCGCCGACCTGAACCATGTGGAGGATTGCCGCAATGTGATCGCAGAGGCCGACAAGGCCTTCGGCCGCATCGACGTGCTGGTGAACGCCGCCGGCCTGACCGACCGCGGCAACCTGCTCAACACCTCGCAAGACCTGTTTGACCGCATGTTTGCCGTCAATGTGCGCGCCCCCTTCTTCCTGATGCAGGAAGCTGCCAAGCGCATGATCCGTGACGGCATCCAGGGCAATATGGTCAACATCGGCTCCACCTCCGAACATGCCGGCCAGCCCTTTATTGCACCCTACTGCGCCTCCAAGGGCGCGCTGGCTACCCTGACCCGCAACTCGGGCTATGCGCTGATGCGCAACCGCATCCGCGTCAACCAGCTCGACATCGGCTGGATGGCCTCGGACGGCGAAGACCGCACGCAGCGTGAGTACCACGGTGCCGACGAGAACTGGCTTGAAAAGGCGGCGGCGGCACAACCCTTTGGCCGCCTGCTGGACCCCGCCGAAGTGGCCAAGGCCGTGGCTTTCCTGGCGTCGGACGACAGCGGCATGATGACCGGTTCGGTCATCCATTTCGACCAGTCGGTCTGGGGTGGCTATGACGCCGCACCGCCGGTTCCGGCCGGTCCTCTGACGGAATAAGGACAGGCAGGGGCACACATGAAAACCATCAAAGGACCGGGTATTTACCTGGCGCAGTTTGCGACCGATGAAGCACCCTTCAACCAGCTCGAAACGCTCGCGCAGTGGGTGGCGGACAAAGGCTTCAAGGGCGTGCAAATCCCCACCTGGGATACCCGCATCTTCAACCTGAAGCTGGCCGCCGAGAGCCAGACCTATTGCGACGAGATCACCGGCATGCTGGCCTCCAAGGGTCTGGTGGTGACCGAGCTGGCCTCGCACATCACCGGTCAACTGGTAGCCGTGCATCCCGCACATGACCAGATCATGGACAGCTTCGCACCCGTGGAAGTGCGTGGCAATCCGTCGCTGCGCCAGCAATGGGCGGTGGAGCAAATGGGCTATTGCGCGCGCGCCTCCAAGAACCTGGGCCTGGACCGGCATGTGTCCTTCACCGGCTCGCTGCTCTGGCCCTATCTCTATCCCTATCCCCAGTGGCCCGAAGGCCTGGTGGACGAGGCCTTTGACGAGCTGGCCAAGCGCTGGCTGCCCATCCTGAACCAGTTCGACGAACAGGGCGTGGACCTTTGCTATGAGGTGCACCCCTGCGAAGACGTGCACGACGGCCTGACCTTCGAGATGTTCCTGGAGCGCGTAGGCAACCACAAGCGCTGCAACATCCTGTATGACCCCAGCCACTTTGTGCTGCAGCAGCTCGACTACCTGGCCTTTATCGACCACTACCACGAGCGCATCAAGATGTTCCACGTCAAGGACGCCGAGTTTCGCCCCAACGGCAAGACCGGTGTCTACGGCGGCTTCCAGCCCTGGAAGAACCGGGCCGGCCGTTTCCGCTCGCTGGGCGACGGCCAGGTCGACTTCGGCGCCATCTTCTCCAAGTTCGCCACCTACGACTTCGACGGCTGGGCCGTGATGGAGTGGGAATGCTTTTTGAAGAACTCCGACGACGGTGCGGCCGAAGGCGCGGAGTTCATCAAGAAACACATCATCAAGGTGTCCGAACGTGCCTTTGACGACTTTGTGAAGTCGGGTGCCAACCAGGCTGCCAATCGCAGCATCCTCGGAATCTAAGGAAAGCTTTTATGTCTACAGACAACAACGCACGCCGCCCCTTGCGGCTCGGCATGGTGGGCGGCGGTGAAGGCGCCTACATCGGCAACATCCACCGCATCGCGGCGCGCCAGGACGGCGCATTGCAACTGGTGGCTGGTGCCTTTGACGTGGACGCCGCGCGCGGCCATAAATTCGCCGCCAGCCAGGGCCTGGCCGCTGACCGCTCCTATGGCGACTACCAGCAGATGCTGGAAGCCGAATTGAAGCGCGAGGACCGCATCGATGTGGTCGCCATCTGCACGCCCAACCACACGCACTTCCCCATCGCCAAGGCCTTCCTCGAAGCCGGCTTTGACGTGATCTGCGAAAAGCCCCTGACCACCACCCTGGAAGACGCGGTGGCGCTGGAAGCGTTGGTGAAAAAGACCGGCCGCTTCATGGGCGTGACCTACACCTATTCCGGCTACCCCATGATCCACGAAGCGCGTGAGATGGTGGCCACCGGCAAGCTCGGCGCCATCCGTGTGGTGCAAGTCGAATACCCGCTGGAATGGATGGCCACGGCCATCGAATCCGAAGGCAATGCCCAGGCCGCCTGGCGCACCGACCCCAAGAAGTCGGGACGTGGCGGCTCCATTGGCGATATCGGCACCCACGCCTACCACCTGGCCGGTTTTGTCACCGGCCTGAAGGCCGAGGCCATCACCGCCGACCTGGCCACCTTTGTGGCAGGCCGCCAGCTCGACGACAACGCCCATGTGATGATCCGCTATGCAGGTGGCGCACGCGGTCTGCTGTGGTCTTCGCAGGTGGCCATTGGCTGCTCCAACGGCGTGCGTCTGCGCGTGTTCGGCGAGAAGGGTTCTGTGCAGTGGTTCCAGGAAAACCCGAACGACCTGCTGTTCACCGGCCTCTTGGGCCGCACCGAGCTGATCAAGCGCGGCGCCGGCGATTTGTCCGAAGCCGCCAAGTCCCGCACGCGTACGCCCCCGGGACACCCCGAAGGCTATCTGGAAGCCTTTGCCAACCTCTACAGCGGCTTTGCCGAGGCCATCAATGCGCGCCGTGAAGGCCGCGCGCCGACGGCCATAGGGCAGAACATTCCCCTGGCCTACGACGGCCTCAAGGGTGTGGCCTTTGTGGATGCGGTGGTGGACAGCGCGCAGGCCATTGACCAGCCCTGGATCACACCGGTCGCCGTGTAATTCCGACCCGGTCCCTCGCTCACGCGAGGGGCTTGTTTCAAGCGCGTGCGCTCCCATCAGAGCGCCCTCCATTCGAGCGGATCGAATGCATTTGAACCAAGCTATTGCATTCACCATGACCCAAAAAATCCGCAGCATCCTGGTAGCCAACCGCAGCGAAATCGCCATCCGCGTCCTGCGCGCCGCCTCCGAGATGGGCATACGCACCGTTGCCATCTACTCCACCGAAGACCGCTTTGCCCTGCACCGTTTTAAGGCAGACGAGTCCTACCTGGTGGGCGAGGGCAAGAAGCCGATCTCGGCCTATCTGGACATTGCCGACATCATCCG
>CANFIH010000001.1 GCA_947446855.1 Burkholderiales bacterium | reverse complement strand
TCAATGGAGGCGACCCTCAGCCATTGCTGGCCGTCATTGAACATGCGCATATAGGCGCTTTGCCCGGCGGTGTTATCACCTCGCACTCCGCAAAACACCATGCCATTTTCAAAAACAGGCCAGGCCAGGCGGTAGTGCTGCAGGCTGTCCCAGTTGCGCACGCCGGCGGCCACATCGCGCATGCCGACTCCCTGAAAGGTCTGGCGTGTACCGCGCACCACCAGATGGCCGCTCACGTTGCAAGGGCCTTCCAGATGGACATGGGCCATTTCTTCCGCAAAAGTGCCACTGTCGCCCTTGCTCAGGGCGATGCAGTCCGCCATGTCCTGGCGGGCCTCCCACACCAGGTCCATGGCGAAGTCTGCTTCGTCAAAGCGGATGCGCGCCTTGCGCAGCGGCTCCAGCACATCCACCTGCATGCCCGCAATGTGCATGCCTGTGGCCATGCGCTCGCCGGTATAGGGCAGGTTCAGATTGGTGCGGGTAAAGATCGGCAGCCCGTCCTGGAACACGATCAGCCAGCTATTGGACTCGGCGGCGTTTTCCAGTAGTCCGATGCGAATCAGGCAACCGGTGCGGGTAGCGGGGTCATAGGCATTGAAGTAGAAGCTCTGGTTCCACTTGGCTTCACCGCCACCGGCCACATGGGCCTCAAATTTTTCGAATTTCATATGCTTGTCTTTCGGCTCTTATTGCAATCTGGCACTCGCCTGCTCTTCTGCCTCAAGCCGGTTGATGGCCTGAAATACAAAGTAGCACAGCATGGTGACCCACAGAAACCAACTGCCCAAACTGATCCAGTAGTTGAAGGCGCCGTTCCAGGTGAACGGGCCGCTATAGAAGAAAGGCAGCAGTGAAAGCGGGAAGAAGGAGGCCACCACAAAAATGGAAAACCAGCACAACCAGCGTGGAATCAGCGGTTGGCTGCGCTTGTCGCTCAGGAAGACGATGGCCATGGCCACCATTTGCAGGCTGGTGACCATGTAGGTGGTGTCGAAAAACAGCCAGCCAAAATCGTGCAGCATGCGCACAATTTCGGGCGTGCGCTCCTCCACCCGGAACGAGGCGGCCAGCCAGCAGATGCCAGCTACCAGCCCGACCACCACCGTGGTGGCGCCGCCCATCTGCTCGATCACCGACAGCGGCCCTTCCCTGCCTTCAATGCGCTGCATGATGCGCGAGATCACGCTGCTGAAGACAAAGTAGAAGGGCATGAAGATCACGCTCAGCACGAAGGCCGTTCGCAGACGCACACTGTTGTTGACGTAGTGGGCATACAGATCGCCCAGCGGCATATCGGGCCCGAACGGCGGGACGTTGAAGCCCAGCACCCCCCATGAGGCCACATAGCCGATCAAGAATACCGGTCCGGCCCAGGCGCACAGCCGCCAGATGAAGTATTTCTGGCTACTGTCCATGAGGGTGTTTGGCTGCATGTTGACCTCAGTAAGCGTAGGGGCCGACAGCGCCGATGTGGTTGCGGTAGGACTCCGGCCACATCATCTCCATCCAGGCTACACCGGGCTTGCCGTCGATGATGGCCGAGCCAGCGTGCTCGTTGAGGCAACAGTCCGGGTGCGGGACCAGCTGGAAGCGCGAGACCACCTTGACCTCCATTTGAATGACCCGCTGGTCCGCATCGGTAACGGTGGCCGTCCAGCTCTGTGCATCGAGCTTGCCGACAAAATCGAAATCCACATCCACCTTGGTCACCACGGACATGCGCTTGTCCTTGTAGACATAGCCGCGCAGTTCGGTCTTGCCCATGGCCTCAACCACCCAGAAGTGCACCGACAGGTCCGGGCCGCATTGCGCATGTACCCACTTCCAGTGCTGCGCGGCCACCCAGTCGCGGGTGCCCCAGCTGTGGTCGCGGTGGCCGGTGGTATTGAACTCGATCCGTTTGTCGCCGATCTTCAGGGTGCCGACGGCGGTGCCGCTTTGCTCGATGCGGTTGTCCGCCGCATAGGGCATGCAGCCGCGCTCGTCACTGCCATAGGCATAGGGCGGATGGAAGGCTTCGAAGTTGAGGTCCAACTCAATAGAACCATAGTTCCAGCGGACACGGGCCTTGTTGAAGCTCAGGTCCTGCTGCATGTGCAGGCCTTCCAGACGCCAATCGTTAAAGTTCATATCCGCCGGAACCGGGCGGTCGGCCAGCTTCAACATGAATGGCTCGGGGCCGACACCAGGACCGAATACAGCCATCATCGCCCCGGCCTCGCCGGCTTCATTTACCCAGGTGTAGGTGAACAGGCCAATGCCATGCTCGGGCAGGTTCAACAGATAGGGCACCGACTCGCGCGCATTGGGCACCTTGCGCAAGACATGGCGGCCATCGTTGACGGGATCGAGAATCAGGCGCTGATCGGCCAGTACTTTGTTGTCAAACATATTGTGTTCAGTAGTGAGGTTGGAATGGACAAAGCTCAGGCGGCTGTGAATGCACCGGCCAAGAGTTCATCAATAGGGGGGACAGACTTCGGTTCGGACTCCCAACCTTGGCCGATGACCCAGGCCCGGTCACGCAGCAATTGCTCCTTGCTGGACTCCAACACCAGGCGTTGAATCTCCACGGTCTCCAGGCCACTCAGATCGCTGGCAAAAGCTTCCTGCACGAAGTTGGCCGTGGCAGCACGCAGGGTACGCACGGCATCCAGGACTTCCGATGGCTCGGCACGAGCACGGGCCAGAACGTCATTGCCGAGTTGCGATCCCTTGTCCAACTGTTTCAAGGCCTTGGGAGCCAGGTGACTGACGGGCACCAGTTCCTGCATACGCTGTGACAGCTTGAGCAAGCGGCCCAATTCTTCGCAGTCAAAACGGAACTGCCGGGGCAACTGTCCCGCCATGACGGAAAGCATGCCCATCACGAGGCGGGCCTGCTCCTGTGCCAAGGGGTTCTTGGGGTCTACCGCTGGCAGCACCACATCGCTCATGGCTTTGAGGATGCTCTGAATTTGAATTTCCGGACGCATTTGCATTTCATTCTCCTTTTTCGATGAGGACGCGCATGTCTTCCATCAGCACCGCGCCGATGCCAATAAGCCACGTCACCAAAATATCCTGATGGGTCTTGCCGTTGCGGGCAATGCGGTAGCCAGTCGCCAAGGTAAGCACCGCAATGGAGTAGGCATTCAGCACTTTGTACCAATGCAAGGTCTTGAGGTTGATTTTTCTCCCGCTGGCTTTTTCATAGGCGGCAAAGAACTCCGCTTCGGGCAACAGACCGCATACCAGCAGCGTGCCCTCCTCGTCGCGCACGCTGAAGGCGGCGCTGGTGGTCCAGGCCAGGTCCTGGTGCGGATCACCCACCCGGCCCAATTCCCAGTCCAGCCAGGCGGTGATGTCGCCGCTTTCTTCGTTGAAGAGGAAGTTGCCCACGCGGTAGTCGGCATGCACCAGCGTCGGGTGATCCAGAGCCGGCATGTTCTGGCGCAGCCAGGCAGCAGCCAGACGCATCATGGGGGAGTCTTCATCGTGATCTTCCTCCCAGATGCGCTCCCAGGCATTCACGCTCCACAAAGCGCACTCAATGCCGGGCTTGGGTACTTCAAAGGCCGAGAGTTCTGCCTTGCTGTAGTCAAAATTGTGCACGTCCGCCAGCATGTTGACAAACTGGGGGGCCAACTTGCGGCGCAACTCTTCAGGCAACTTGGTACCCAGACCCGACACACCGCTGGCTCCGGCCGTGGGCTTGCTGACGCCATCGGCAAATCCATAGACCAGCGCCGGATAGGGCAGGAAATCACCCTCCGCATCGCACCAGAAGACCGGGGGTACGGGCACCACCGATTGCACGGCGCGAATCAATTGAAACTCGCGCATGCGGCTGGTTTCCACGATGGACTCAGCCGGCTCCATACGCAGCACCATACGGGTGAGCTCAAAGCCCACGCCCGGGCGATCCCATGCCAGGATGAACGCCATCTGCAATTTGGAAGCCCCGCCGGACAACCAACGCGGCTCTTGAATCTGGAAGTCGCCCTGGTGCTGCGAGCGGATCAGCGCTGTCACGCCATCCACCAACACCTCCAGCGGCAAGGGGCTGTAGCCCGGGCCCGCGCGGCGCTTCAAGCGACGCGTCAGTGTGCGGTCAATCTCGTGCTCTGTCGGATAACGCCCGCGTAGATGCTCTATCCACTCCAGGGACGGTTTGTTTTTGTCCAATACCAACATATGCTGCTCTCCTCTTTATTAATGTGCTGTCAAAAAAATCGGCCAGGCGCTTTGCCCGTCAATGCCCCATGCGCCGCAAGGCGTCGGGCTGGAAGTCCTGCATGCGTCCTTGGATGCCAAAGGTCCAGGGCGTCTTGTATTCATTGTCCAAACCGGTCAGCACATAGCTGTCGTTCGTCAGGTCAAACCAAGCCTCAAACCGGTACCAGGGAACCTGCGCGTCGTAGTACTGCAACAGCGAGTGCAGACCGACACGCCAGAGCTTGCCGCGTGAGTCATAGGCCTCGCTCAGCAGCACCGACCAGCTGTCTTCGTCCAGATAGAAGAGTCGCCTCGGGTACACATGGTTCTGGCCTGCCTTGAGCTTGGCCTCCACCACCCAGACCCGGTGCAGCTCAAAGCGCAGCAGGTCGGCATTGGGAGAACCTTTGCGGATCACTTCACTGTAGGGAACCGACTTTTCACCGATGCGGTAGTTGTTGTAGGGCACCAGCATCTCGCGCTTGCCCAGCAGTTGCCAGTCGTACAGGCCGGGGCTGCCGTTGTAGCCGTCGTACTGGTCCACGATGGCCAGACCGTCCGAGCCGTTCTGCACGTTGTCGTAGGCCAAGTCTGGAGCGCGGCGCACACGGCGTTGGCCGGCGTTGTATATCCAGGCCTTGCGCTCATCGGCGCTCAAAGGGTTGGGCTCCTGCACCAGATAAATGGTGCCCACCAGATCGGCAGGGCTCAGAAAACTGCCCAGGTAGGAAAACAAACGATTGGCCACTGGCTTATCGAAGTTCTCGTCGTACACACGCTGGTCATGGAAACCGATCTTGGTGGTGTCGCCGTTGCCGCGCACCACAAAGCTGTCAAAACTGCGTTCCACACCGCCACCCAGCTCGCGCAACAGGTGGTTGGAGATGGCCTCCAGACCGTTACGGGGCTCCGGAAAGGGCACGGGACCTGGCTTGGCCTGGCTGTCGGTGCCTGCCAACGCCGGTCTGGGTTTGCTCTTCTCAGGGTAGCCTGCCGTGCGGTGCGTCGGGTACACCGGCATGCGAAAGGCCGGGTTGCGCGCCAGCAGAGCCTGCAAACCAGGCGTAAGGCGTTCGGCCTGCTCCTGCACATTGGCATGGGTTACCGTGTACAGCGGTCGCTCCGCGGCAAACGGGTCCACATAGCCTTGCGCAGGTTGCCAGCCAGCCGGTGGCTTGCGCAGCCCGCCAGTCCAAGCGGGAATGGTGCCCGCGGCATTGCCCGCGATCTCCGCACCCACCGGTGACAGCGCCGGTGCAGCAGCCACTGCCGCAACAGCCGTCATCAGCGTGCAGGCCATGCACGCCAGCAGGCGCCTGGACAGGGGCATCACAGAAGCGGTAGTCATGGCCGTTGCTCCGACGCAATCAGGCCTTGCGGTCCGGCACCAGGTAGGCTGCGAGGGCAGGCAGCAGCAGGATGGCTGCAAACACGTTGATCAAAAACATGAAGGCCAGCAGGATGCCCATGTCGGCCTGGAACTTCAGGGGCGAGAACACCCAGGTCGTGACCGAAACTGTCATGGTGACTGCGGTAAACAGGGAAGCGGTTCCGCGCTGCTTGAGCGACTCCACAAAGGCTTCACGCAGCGGCATGGCGCGCTCGTGCATCTCATGGCGTATGCGCTCAAACAGGTAGATGCCATAGTCCACACCCACGCCCACGCTGATGGCGATCACCGGCAGGGTGTTGACCTTCACGCCAATGCCCAGCAGGGCCATGATGGCGTTGCACATCAGGGTCACCAAACCCAGCGGGATGACGATGCACAGGGTGATGCGCAGTGAACGGAAGGTGATCAGGCACAGCAGCGACACGGCGGCGAACAGGGTGAAGTTCACCATCTTGTCGGCACGCTCCACCACTTCGTTGGTGGCCGCCATCACACCCACGTTGCCCGAGGCCAGGCGGAAGGTGACGGTGTCGGAATCGTTCTCGGCCTTGAAACGGCGCACCTGGTCCACCACGGCAGCGATGGTGCTGGCCTTGTGGTCGGTGGTGTAGAGCGAGATGGGCATGGCATTGCACTGCGAATTGCGGTACTCGTTGCCAAAGCGGGTGGAGAAGCCCACGGCCTGGGCGATCTGCTCGGTGGTCTCTGGCAGCATGCGCCACTTGACCCAGCCCTCGGCAAAGTCCTGTGTCACGGCGGTGATGAAGGAGGCCAGACTGCGCACAGCGGCCACACCTTCGACCTGGCGCATCTCGAAGTCAAACTTTTCCAGCTTGCTCTGCATCTCGCGGTTCAGGCAGGGGGAGTTGGTGCCCTTGACCTCGGCAATCACCTGCAGCAGGTCCACGCCAATGGCAAAGTGGCTGGTGATCATTTTCACGTCCTGGTTGTAGCGGGAGTCATCGCGCAACTCCGGCACGCCCATGCTGGTGTCACCGATGAGCAGATGGCGCGTCTCAAACAAGGCGCCCGCCGTCAGAACCAGAGACACGCCGATAGGCAGCAATGCGCCGCGCTTGGTCGCCAGAAAACCCAGGCGCTCCCAGATCCAGTCGCCTGCAGTTTCCTTGCCGCGCAGCTTGTGCGCGTCTGCGGCCGAGATCTTCATGTACGACAGCAGAATCGGCAGCAGCACCTTGTTGGTCATGATCATGACGGTCACACCAATGGTGGCGGTCAGGGCCAGCTCGCGCACAATTTCGATCTCCACCACGGCAATCACCATGAAGCCCAGGGCGTTGGCCACCAGTGCAGTAGCACCTGGCACAAAGAGCTTCAGGAAGCTGTTGCGCGAGGCAGTCACACCGTCGGCGCCGGCCAGGGTCTCGAGCTTCCAGGCGTTGGTCATCTGCACGGCATGCGACACGCCAATCGAGAAGATCAGGAACGGCACCAGGATGGACATCGGATCCAGCCCCAGGCCCAGCAGCGGTAGCAAGCCCATGAGCCAGATCACCGGAATGGTAGCGGCCACCAGGGTCCAGGCGGTCAGCATGGCGGAGCCGGAGTACCACAGCAGCAGGCATGCGGTAATGACAAAGGCGCCGACAAAAAAGAACACCACGCTGGAGGCGCCATCGGCAATGTCGGCAATCGACTTGGCAAATCCGATGATGTGCACCGAAACCTTGTCGTTCTCATACTTGGCACGAATGGCCTCGAACTGCGCGCCCACGGCCCGCAGGTCCAGGCGCTTGCCGGTGTCCGGGTCGAGTTCCTGCAGGGTGGCCACCACCATGGTGGCGGTCATGTCGGTGGAGACAATGCGCCCCACCCAGTCCGACTTGAGCACATTGGCACGCACCTGTTCAATCTGGTCCGGGCGGCCAGCAAAGTCGCCAGGTACCAGATTGCCGCTCTTGAAGCCCTCTTCCACCACCTCGTTGTAACGCACATTGGGTGTGACCAGCGAGGTCAGCGAACTGCGCTCCACGCCCTTGACGTAGAAGACTTCGTCGGTAATGGCGCGCACCGTGGCCAGCACCTCTTTGTCATAGATGTCGCCCTTCTTGACCTTGATGGCGAGCAGCACATTGTTGGCGCCACCAAAGTCGCCTTGGTAGTCGCGGAAGGTCTGCATGAACTCGTGGTTCAGCGGAATCATCTTGGAGAAGCCCGCTGTGACCTGGAGGCGCGTGGCAAAGAAGCCCAGCACCAGGGTAATCACAATGCCCATGATCAACAGGGGCAGGCGCCAGTGGAATATCAGGTAACCCACGCGGCCGATAAAGCCCTTGGAGAATTCTTCGGAGACGAACTCGCCATGGACCAGGGTCTCGTCATGCGGTTTGCCGTGGTGTTTTTTATTCATTGGGGACTACGGTTTCTGCGGGGGTGTTATTTGCTTGGAACGGTCTGGCGGCCCACGGCCATGAAGCCAACAAAGGCGATATCGTTGCCCTCGAGCAGGCGTGCCTGCGACAGCGAGGTGCCCTGCGGCGCATGCAGCAGGGTAAAGCTCTGGCCTTCATTGGCACTCACAGCAAGCAGGCCGTTGTTGCCGGCCAGCACCACGCGGCCATCAGCGGCCACGCTGCCACCGTTCAAGGTGGACTTGGAATCGAAAGGCATTTTTTCCCAGGTGTCACCCTGGTCGGTGGAGCGGTAGACATTGCCGCGCATGCCAAAGGCCAGCAGCGCTCCACTGCCCATTTCCAGGATGCCGAAATACGAACCTGCATAAGGAGACTTCAGCACAGTCCATTGCGTGCCACCGTCCGTGGAGCGCGCCATGGTTCCAGTCTCGCCAATCAACAGCATCGCTTTGCTAGTTTCAATCACCTTGGAGATGTGGCGATCGAAATCGTCTCCAATCACGGTTTGTCGGCTCCAGCTCTTGCCCTGGTCAGCGGACACCAGGTACAAGCCAAAGGCGCCACACACCACGATATTGCCGTTCTTGAGCACGGTGATACCCAGCAGGGCATCTTGACCGGCCTCCTTGACCTTGACCTCGGCCCAGTTCTGCCCGGCATCGTCCGTGCGCAGCAGCGTGCCGCCATGGCCTACGGCCACGCCAACCTTGTCGTTGACAAAGGCCACTGCGGTCAATGTGCGTGAGCTGGCCGTGGTCTTGCCGGCCCAACTGCGTCCGCCATCCTCCGAGCGCATGACCACGCCGCGCTCGCCAACGGCCACCAGGGTCTTGCCCACCGTGGCGAAGTCCAGCAGGGTGGTCTTCTCCGCCTTGATGGTCACACCAGCTACCGGCTTGTCGGCAGCAGCCCATGCTGCGGTTGCGTGAACCGCCAGCAGGGTCGCCAACACCAGAGCGGTTCTCTTGAACGAACGCATCACTTGGAACCTCTTACATTCAGGAATTCGAAAATCTGTCAAAAGAGCCGGACATCCGGCCCTTTTGCTTCTCATATCAGGTCGGCCCGCTCAGACAGGCCGACCACAACACCGCAGGCGACTAGCGCGTGCCGCGACGGCGAATGGCGTCTGCCGTAAAGTCCGCGGCCTTGCCCTTGGAGCCCCAGGTGTATGCGGGCTGCTTGCGCTCGTTGGTCAGGGCTGAGAGCATGAAGCTGCCGTTGCTCAGGTCGTTGTTGATGAAAGGAGCCTGGAACATGACGCCAGCGTCATAGGCCTGCACCAGCGGGTAGCTGTAGGCGCGCCACAGGTTGCCGCGGCCGTCATAACCGTCGGCCTGCACGATGGTGTAGCTGTCTTCATCCACGTAGAAGGTCTTGCGGGCCACCACGTGCGAGGTACCTGGCTTCAAGGTGGCTTCCACCACCCAGACGCGGTGCAGTTCGTAGCGCATCAGTTCGGGCTTCAAGGAACCCTTGTCGAGCATGTCCTTGTACTTCAGGCTGGCATCCTGCAGCTTGTAGGCGTTGTACGGAACGTACATTTCCTTCTTGCCCGCGAGCTTGAACTCATAGCGGTCCATGGCGCCCTGGAAGCCCCAGTAGTCATCCGTGGTACGCATGCCTTCGGTGCCATCTTCGATATTGTCATAGGCCAGATCAGGTGCACGGCGCACGCGGCGCTGACCGGCGTTATAGACCCACGCAGCACGGCCGCCCTTGGTGAAGTCCACCGGGTCATGCACCAGGTAGATGGTGCCAATCAGGGTTTCTGGCGCATCGTAATAGCCGAAGAAGCTGAACACGGCGCCATCCGTGCGTGGCTCCATATTCTGGCCCTGGATCATGTCTTCGCAGAAGCCCACGCGGTAGTAGTCACCGGTGGGGCGCACGGGCAGCCAGTCACGGCAGGTCTTGTAGCCACCGAAGAAACGGGTGGTGTGGTTGTACATCACTTCGGTACCGGTTTTGGGAACCGGGAAAGGCGTGCCCGGTCCAACGTAACCCTGGATGCTCAGACCATCCAGCTTGGCTGTGGCGGATTGCTTCTTGGTCGCTTCGTACACGCTCTTGGACTGCGCAAACGTGCGGTGGCTGGGGTAGACGTTCAAGTAGAAGTTGGGATACTTCTTGATCATCGCCATCATGCCCACGGTGATCTTGTCCTTGTACTGCTCCGCATTCTTGGCGTCAATTTTGAACAGGGGTTTTTCATCCTTGAAAGGGTCCACATAGCCCTGCTCGGGCTTCCAGCCTGCGGGCGGCGCTGTCAGGCCGCCGGTCCAGGCGGGAATGGTGCCTTCCTTGTTGCCGGCCATTTCGGCGCCATTGGGTGTCAGGTCCTTGCCCAGGCGGTCCAGTTGAGCTGCGTCCAGTTCGGCGCGTGCGGCCGTGGAGCCCAGTGTGAGCATCAGCACGCCGACGGCGAGTGCCAGTGATTTTTTAGGTGTGTTCATAGTTGTCTCTCCGGATTCAGGTTAGAAGCTCATGGACGCGTTCATATAGAACGAATCACGGTCACGCAAGGGGTCGTACTTGGCATTGCGGTTGTAGAAGACAGCGCCCATCTCGGCCGTGTACTTCTTGGCGTAGCTGAAGCGCACTGCGGGAGACAGGGCCTGGCGGCCTTCGGAGAACTGTCCGTCCACCGAGTAGCCACTCACGTCATGCGACCAGTACAGGCTGGGGTAGACCGTGACACCAGGAATCAGGTCGGTGTAGGTCAGCTCGCCCTTGAGGCGGTAGCCCCAGGAATCCTTCGAAATGTAGCCATCGTTGTCACAGCCGGCGACGTTGATGTTGCCTGCACAGGTGTTGCCATAGGTCGCATGCGTGCCCGATCCGAAGATGAAGGGGCGCCCATAGCGCAGCGCGGTCGGATCGCTCTTGTAGTCGGGCAGTCCATTGGTCTGGTAGCCCACTTCGGCAATGAACAGGTACTGATCAGCCGCCAGAATGCCACGCCCCACCTTGACCGCGTTAACCTGGAGCTGGGTCTTGGTGGTCAGGGTATAGCCCTGCAGGTAGCCGTTACCGGCAAAGGCAGCTACCGCCTTGTTTCCAAGAGGCCCGAATGGTACGGAGGCGCCAGGAGCGAACGGCATGGCACCACCAGCTGCAAGTCCAGCCAGCAAGAGGTCATTGCCATCAATCTGCGCCGGCACGTCGTTGGCCTGGCTCAGCTCGGCCCCCATGGACCAGCCCGCCACATTGGTGGCAGCACTGATGCCAAAGGTCTTGATGTTTTCTGGATATTCCCACAGCGACGAGATCGGGCTTACCGTGGTGCTACCCTTTTGCACCGAGATAACCGGCAGGCGAGAATGCAGGTTGGTCGCGTACACACCAAACTCGGTGTCCAGCTTCTCCACATTGAAGCGGTAAGCCAGGCCGTATTCACCCTCATCCTTGGCCTTCTTGCCATCGATATTGGGCACATAGGCATTGTTGTTAAAGCCAAAGGCACTGCTGCCGGCCAAGGTCACCGCGTTGTTGCAGGAACCGACATTGGTCGAGATGTTGGCACCGGCCACCGACCAGTAGTTGCCGCAGCTGGCTTCCACCGGGGTATTTTTCCAGTTGGTCTGCCAGAAGGCTTCCACGGTTCCCTTGTCACCCAAAGACTGGCTGGCGTGGATGATGGGCACTGGCAGGAAGACCTCCTTCAGCTGTGCGCCCGGCTTGCGGAAGGCCGGGACGTCAATCGGGTTGATGGTATTGATGCCCTGGATGAACAGGCTCTCGCCCCAGTTCACCACCTGGTTGCCGGCGCGCACCTGCAGGGGCTGGCCCGCCACTTCAAAAGTGTCGTACACATAGGCATCGAGCAGGTAGACACCGCTGTACTTGTTGAGCGGCTCAAAACCAGAATCCGACATGGGAGCCTTCTGGTAGCCGTTGTTCTGGTTACCAAAGCGCACGCTCTCGTTTTTGAGGGCCTCGTCATACCAGGCCTTGCCGCGCAGCAGGAAGCCCATGGTGCCCTTCTTACCCTCGATTTCACTGAACAGCTTGACCTGGGTGGTGTAGCGGTCACCCTTGGCGTAGTTCAGGTTGCCTTCGTCAATGGTGTTGGCGCCGGTACCGTCGGTCAGCCCCACGACGGCACCGTTGGCCTGGCCGTAGAGCTTGGAGTCGCGCTCGCCAATGCGCCAGCTCGAACCCAGGGAAATGGAGGAGCTCCAGTTCCCGGTCCAGCCATCGCCGAATTCGAATTCGCCGGCCCAGGAAGGGGCCGCCCAAGCCGCCGCCATGAGCGTGACTAGGGCGGTGCGCTGTATGCAAAGTTTGCTTCGTTTGTTCATGTTGTCTCCTGATTGAAGGGGTCGCCTACGCACTTTGGGTGAAATGTATTTACGCTTATCTAACACTACGTGATCGTACGCAAGTGAATGATACAGGTGCATCATGTTTTTTTTCTACGGGATTTCCCGTAGAAATGGTGGCTTTGTTTGCAATGGAAGTTGCTCTATTCGCGCGCTGATCGGCGTACAGACCTGGGTTCACCTGCTTGGTGCCAAAGGTCACGGCACAAAGTGCCCGCATGCGCAATGCATTCACCACCAGTAACCCCGCAAAATGATTCCGAAAAAAACGATGACCCAGGCCTCGAAGACCAGGCGCCAACGCAGGGGTGCCGTGTGCAACTCCATGAAATGCAAAAACACCAGCCTGACCTTGAACGCAGCCATGGCCAGAGCGGCGGTGGATGCGATGCGCGCGCTGACGCTGTGGTTCTCCACCAGCCACCAGGACAGCCCGGTGACAGACAGCAGCAGCAACCAGATGGCTGTGGCGCGAGCGCCTTTGGCTGGATGGGTCTTCATTGCTGTAAGTAAAGCAGGGGAAACAAGACGATCCAGAGCAGATCCACCATGTGCCAGTAGCTGGCGCAGGATTCGATGAAGACCACGTACTTGCGGTCGATGGGCTGGCTGCGCGACTTGACCAGGCATACCGCCAGTGCGGCCATGCCGACTAAAAAATGCAAAAAATGGATGCCGGTGAAGATGAAGTAATACATGAAAAATTCATTGCTCAGCATGGTGATGCCTGCCTTGAATTTTTCGGCGTATTCATAGAGCTTGGTGCCTGCAAAACAGGCGCCCACCAGCATGGCCAGCAGCAGGTAGCGCGCGACGCGCGTGCGCTCACCCTTTTGTGCCGCCTGCACCGCCAGCACCATCAACCAACCGCTGGTCAGCAGAATCAGCGTATTGGCAAGGCCCAAGGCCGGGTCCAACACCTGTCGGGAGGTTTCATACAAGGCAAGGTTCCCCACACGCCCGAACGTGAACAGCGTGAAGAAGAGGCCAAACGCCACCATGTCTGCAAAGATGAATATCCAGACGCCCGAATCCCCGGGAAGGCGGGGCGAGTGTTCAACCACATCGACCATGCGCTGCTTAGACCTGCTCTTCTGTTTCGATGCGGTTGATGGCCTTCAGGATGTAGAAGGTCAGTGTCGGGCACCAGACAAACCAGATCATGAATTCGATCCAGAAGTTCAAAATGCCGTCACGCGCAAAGGCACCGGTCTTGAAGAAGGGCATCAGGCATTCCGCAATGAACATGAAGCCGACCCAGATGCCGTACCAGGCCAACCACTTGGGGATCAGCGGTGTGATGCGCTTGTCCCGCATAAAGCCCACGCCAGCGGCAAACAGCTGCACGGTGGTGGTGGAATAGGCCAGGTCAATCAGCAGCCAAGCCATGTCGTAGAGCATCTGCAGGATGTTGTCCGGCAAGGCATCCGGGCGGAAGGAGCCTGTGAGCCAGAACGAGGTAGACACCAGCACCGGTACCACGGTCAGGCCGGCACCCCAGACCTGCAGGTCCACCAGAATACTGTCCTTGGGCACGATGCGCGTCATCACCTTCCCGATAGCCAGACCCCACACGGCATACAGCACCGCAAAGCTCATGGACATCACCATGCCGGTGCGGATGGTATTGGCCTCCGTGCGGAACCAGTTGGCAATGGTGGCGGCTGGCAGGTCCGGATTCCAGGGCGGGATGTTGTGTCCCATGATGCCCCAGAAGACGATGAATACCGCCATGAAAACCGGTCCCATCCAGGCACAGAATCGCCAGTAGGTGAATTCAGTTGCATCTGCGCTGCGCTGCTCTTGGCTCATGCTCATGTCCTGTCTTGAAGAGTGGTGTGGTACTTACCTGGCGGCGGGGGATTCATCCCGCCCGTCGGTAAACTTGTCAAAGAAGATGGAATCCAGTGGCATGCCGCAGTCCACCAGCGTGGCTATGGCGGCATCGATCATGGGCGGCGGGCCGCACATATAGGCCTCGGCTGCAGTCCAGTCGATAGCCCCCGCCGCGGAGGCGATGTGCTCGGTCACCATGCCGCGGGCGCCCTGCCAACCGCTGTCTGCCGGCTCATGTGAGAGCACCGGCACAAAGTGGTAACTGTCCAGCCAGCCTTCGGCGAATCCCTGCAAGGTATCCAACATATACAGGTCGGCTTGTGTGCGGGCACCAAACACCACCGTGCAGGGACGCCTGATGCGGGACTTGCGCGCCTGTTCCAGCACGCTGAGCAGGGGCGCCAGGCCGCTTCCGCCCACTACACAGACCATGGGCGAATTGCCGGCACGCAGGTGGAAGTGGCCATGCGGTGCTTCCAGCGTAAGTGTCTGGTCTTTGAGTGCGCCACTGAACAGGGCATCGGTAAAGGCACCGCCTGGCACCTTGCGGATAAAGAAGTTCAACTCACTGCGGCCTTCGCGCTGCGGCACATCCGCGAATGAGTAGTGGCGACTACGCTCCAGTCCGGGGGCGCGCACGCTGGCGTACTGCCCGGCCACATAGTGCACACGCCGGTCCGTGCGCAGCGTGACCTTGAGAATGTCATGGGTCAGGGCCACGGTCTCGACAATGCTGGCGGCGAAGGATTCGGGTGGCGGCACATCGGCGCCAGGCGCCTCGATTTCAACCACCGTCAGCGCGTCGCGAGCAAAGGCCTGGCAGGCCAGGATGAACCCCGCATCCAGTTCCTGCTTTGACAGCGTGTAGCCGAAGGGTGTGGCCTCGCGCACCCGCCCCTGCTTTAGGCGTGACTTGCAGGAGGCACAGGTGCCTACGGTGCAGTCGTGCGGAAAGGCAATGCCGTTGGCCAGAGCGGCCTCCAGCAGGGTTTGGCCGGAGGCGATATCGACAGTGACGCCCTGCGGCATGATTTGCAGCTGCCGTTTGACCGGCGCCGCCACCAGGGACTTGAGGAAAGTGAGCATGGTGCGTGGGACCCGGTTATTTGGCAAAAGCCTGGCGCGCCAGCATCGCCACTGCCACGATTGAGACCACCGTGAACAGAAGCGCCGGAGCCAGACCCAGGACAGCAGCCAGATTGGTGACGCCAAAGCGGTTGTCGCCAAAGGTGAGTGCCCGGTTGGGTGACAACAGCGCCGCCCAGTAAAACAAGGTGTTGGCCCAGCCTGTGCCGACCAGCATCCAACTGATCTTGCGTGCGCCAGACACATCGAAGCCGACCACCGGCAAGACCAGCGCCACGACCATGATCAAGATGCCATTGAGCATGCCGCCCAGGTGGGTGCGCACCCAGGCATCCGTGGCACCCGGCAAGTGCAGAGGCCAGATGGTGCCTGGCCAGACCTCCATACCACCCAACAGGCTGACCAGCAGCCCCACCCCTGCCAGCATGCCAATCAGCAGAATCAGGGCGCCATGGCCCACCATGGAACGCCGTAGCGGATTCAAGCCTGCGGCTGCGCTCATCGTGCCGACACCGTTTGCGGCTGGACCCACTCTTCCCATCCGGCATCCCGGTTTTGCTGTGCCGCCAGCTTTTGCTCAGCCGGCGAGGCATAGCCGTTGTCCCATTCTTTCAGGGCCGGTTTGATGATCATGTTGAACCAGACCGGTGGCACCAGGGCCGCAAAGAAACAGACGAAGACACTGGGCATGCGCACCGATTCCTTGTGCGGCACCAGCTCGTAGTACGACAGGTAGGAGTTCAGGTGATGGTCCGCATGGTTGGTGATCTCAAAAGCCACCAGCCGTGAGAGCGGCCCGAAATGGTTCCAGACATGGCGCTTCTCAATCGGCGAGCCTTCCACCCGGACTTGTCCATAGTGCTGAAAGTAGTTGAAGGTCTCGACCCAGAAGCGGGCAATCACCATGCCGGCCAATGCCAGGCCCACGGCAGCCCAACCCCCAATCGAAAACAGCAGCGATTGAAACAGCAGTTGAGCCAGGATGGCGCGCCAGATATGGTGGCGGATGGACCAGCGGCCAAAGCCACGCTTTTCCAGCGCATCCGATTCAATACGCTGGGCCAGCAGCGTGGACTCCAGCACCGCCTTGGGCGCGAAGGAATACAGCGTCTCGCCACGGGCTGCACTGTCGCTGTCATCGGCAGTTCCCACGTCGCGGTGGTGGCTCACCACATGGGCCTCCATGCGTGTGGCGTCCAGGTAGCAAATCTGGGCATAACGCCCCACGCTGCGCCCGATACGGCCTCTGGCGTGGTACAGCTCATGTGCGGCGGACACCAACGGCACCACCGACAACCAGGCACAGCTGATCACCGCACCAACCATCTGCAATCCCGTCAGGTTCTGGGTCGCAACCGACCAGGCCAGCATCACGTAGAGCACCGGACCCAGCAGGGTGGAGAGCCAGATCGGCACAAAGGCCAGCGCCTTGTTGCGCATCTTGCGCGGCTTGAGGTCCAGAGGCAGCAGCGTGTCGATAATTGCCATCAGCGGGAACAGCGCCAGGCCAGTCCAGACATAGTCACCCCCAAGGTAGAGGCCGAGCATGGCAAGCAACTGCGTCACCGGCGCCAGATAGTATTTGGTGTATTCCCACATGGTGTTGTCCTTTGTACTTATGGTTTAGAAGACGATGACGGGCTTGATCACGTCGCCGCTCTCGGACGCCGCCATGGCCTCGTTGATCTGGTCGAATGGGAACTTCTTGATCAGGCGATCAAAGGGCAGCTTGCCGCTCTTGTAGAGTGCAATCAGCTGCGGAATGAAGACCTGCGGGTCACTGTCGCCCTCGACGATGCACTTCAGGCTCAGGCCGCGGGCATAGATGCTCATGATGTTCAGGGGCACCATGGCGTCTGGCGGCGGGATGCCGATCAGGCCCAACTGCCCATTGGGCAGCAGCACCTCGGACGCGGTGGTCATGATGGCTGGAATGCCGGTGGTGTCCAGGGCATAGTCCACGCCCGCACCGCCACTGGCGGCGCGAATTGCGGCCACCGTATCCGAACCGTCGCGGGGATCAATGGTGGCCGTCGCACCCAGCTCCAGGGCCAGCGCGCGGCGTGCCGCATTGGGCTCCACCAGAATCACGGCCGAGGCACCCACCACCTTGGCCGCCATGACGGCACTCATACCCACGGCACCGGCACCAAAGATCACGATGGCACGGCCCGCACGCACCTTGAGCGAGTTCATCACCGCACCAGCGCCGGTCTGTATGCCACAGCCCAGCGGACCCAGCAGGTCCAGCGGCAGCGTGGGATCCACCTTGACCGCGTTCTTGGCACGGGCGATGGCCAGTGTGGCAAAGCTGGACTGACCGAAGAAATTGGCATGTACCAGGGTTCCGTTCTGGCTCAGAGGGGAGCTGCCGTCTTCGAGCAGGACGCCGCCGAAATTCAGCCCCAGAAACTGGTGGCAATAGGCAGGCTCGTGGCTCTGGCAGTTGGAACAGGCACCACAGGAGTTGAAGGAGAAGATGACATGGTCACCAATGGCGAGATTGCCCACCTTGCTGCCCACCGCCTCCACAACGCCCGCGCCTTCATGCCCCAGCACAATCGGCATGGGCACGGGAAAGGCATCACGGCAGACGATGTCGGTATGGCATACGCCGGTGGCGACCAGGCGCACCAGCACCTCGTCATCACGCGGTGCGGCCACATCCACCATCTCCAGAGACATGGGCTCACGCTGTTTGCGTGCAATGGCGGCACGCGCCTGGCGGGCGGCCTTGGATGCCTGCAGCGGCTGACCTTCGGCAAGTTCTGTACCCATGAATGTCTCCTTATTGGTAAGTTAGCGTACGACCTTGTATTTGATAGACTTAACGCCGTTGATGGACCCAACTTTTGGTGGGTCATGACAAGGGCAAACCCTAGCTTCCCCTTGCTGACAATGTGGTTTTCGGACCGCGGGTTGAACCGTATAACGATTGGAATCCTGGCCCTTGGCACCTACCGAAAACTCCGTTCCACAGCCTTTGCCGACAGAGGGTGGCCCGCCCAACTTTGCCTTCGACACGATCGCAACACGCGCTATCGCGATGGTGATGCAAGCCGATCCGGTGCCCAAACTGGTTACCGCCTGTGCACCACCGGGTTACGGAAAAACCGTGCTGCTCTGCAGGCTGCACGAAGATTTTTTATCGCGGGGCCATCGCTGTCTTTGGGTACAACTGGATGACCGCGACGTCGACCTTTCAGCACTGCTGCACAGGCTGAGGTCAGCCCTGGAATATGCAGGCGTTGCCACAGGCGCCAACAGCATGGACGCAGCCTTGGGCTTTTCAGACCGTGGCGCTGCCGCTGACCACATGGTCCATCTGCTGGCGGGCCTGAGCGGCGCCACCATGCTGTTCATTGACAACCTGGGATTTTGCGAGGACGGCGAATTGGCGCTGTTTCTGGAACGGCTGGTCTTTGCCACGGCACCCAAGCTGCGGCTGGTGCTCTCCAGCACCCATGCCATTCCGATTGACGCGGTGCGGGCCAAACTTGAAGTCGGCGCCTACGAATTGGGCGCGCGACATCTGAGCTTTGATCGGGACAGCACGGCACAACTGCTCGGTCAGATCGGCATCTCGGCTGCCAGCAATGCCGAGCTGGATGGCATTGTCACGCAGACCGAGGGATGGCCAGCGGCGGTTCGCCTGCTGCAGGTTCTGCTGGCAGTGGATACGGACCGCAAGGCGGGCGCACTGGCTGCGGACATAGGCCAGGTGTTGAGCCGCTTCAACGGCGACCACCACGATATCGCACGGGTGCTGACGCACCGGGTCCTGGTCGGCCTGGATCCGGAAATGGTGCAGTTCATGGTTGAGATGGCGCAGGTGCGCGAATTCAGTGCCGACCTGGCCGCCCACATGACGGGCCGGGACGAGGCACGCGAATGGTTGAACCAGCTGGTGCAGCGCAACATTCTTATTTTTCCACTCGACAGCAGCCGCCGCTGGTTTCGCTTTCACACGCTGATGCGGGAATTCCTGATCGTCGAAGGCAGGCAATCCGGCATGGGACTGCGCAGGAGCGAGGTGCTGGACCGGGCCGCAAGGTGGCACCAGGCCCATGGAGACAGCGTGGCGGCAATTGATATCGCCCTGGATGCCGGCTCCACCACTCTGGCCCATGAAATCCTGGACAGCATGGTCCAAGTGGTGGTGGGCAATCACGGCCAAATGGGCTCGCTCATCAAATGGGTGGACCGCTTGCTGCAGGCCGGAGCCACGCCTTCGCTGGAGGTGCATGCCTGGTATGTCTGGGCTTTATCCGAATCCCTGCAGTACGAGCGTGCGCGCAAGGAATTGGATGTGTTCGACCGGCGCGTGGCCGAAGATGCCTCCTTCGGGGCCGCTGCCAGCGAATATCGCTCGCGCCTGCTGTTTTTGCGCATGGTGGTGAACGTCTTTATCGACCGGCTGGATATCGCCTATGAGCAGGCACACTCCTGGCTGGACAGCGGCGGTGAGGGGGATGCCTTCACGCTATCCACCATTACCTCCATCGCCGGCATAGCCGAGATCGACCGGGGCGATCTGGTTGCCGCACGCCTGAGCATAGAGCGGGCACGCCCCTCCATAGACCGTTCGCAGAGCGCATTCGGCTTGGCCTGGGTGGGCATATTGCAAGCCTGTGTTGAAATAGGCCAGGCCCGGCCCGACACCGCTGAGCGGCTTTTGGTGGAAGTGCATGAGCAGGTTGCACGGGTCATCGGCAACGACGCCAGCATCGTCATCACCATCGATTTTGTGCGCTCACGCGCCCTGCTGGATCTGGGGCGCCTGGACGAGGCACGCGCCATGGGGCTGCGTGGGCTGAGCCGCGCCATGCACCATGGGATTGTGGTTTCACTGGAGCAAGGACTCATCAGTTGCGTTGCGCTCTGGGGTGCGACCGGTGACAACGCCATTTCCGAAACCCTGCTGGACCGGGTGGCACACAGCTACCCCACGCGCGGTCAGGCACTGCTGGGTGCCAGCAAAGTGCGAAGGCTGCTGGAGCTGTCCCGCTTTCGGGAGGCCTTGGCCGAAGCGAACCGCATTGGGCTGAACAAGCCAAACGGCAGCAACGCATCCCCCGTCATGCGCGAACGCGGTGACTGGATGCTGGCGCGCATCGAACTGGACCTGGCACAGGGGGCATACGAACTGGTGCTGTCCCAATTGGATGTGCAGATCAAAAAAGCACTGCAGCAGGGGCGCGACCGCGACCGCGTTGAACTGCTGCTGATTGCGGCAGACACCCAGCAGCGCCTAGGGAAAACCCGTATCGCCATGCGACACTTCTGCCAGGCCATTGCACTGGCCACACCCGGCAACGTCATACAACCTTTCAAGGTGCGCACGACCCTGCTGGAACCCCTTTTTGCGGCAAACAACGACCGGGACTTTGGCCTGATCCAACCGGCCGAACGCTTCTTCCTGGAACGCCTGCGCTTCCAGAGCACCGTGCACGCCACGCCTGGCGAAGCGCGTCCCGCCGCCGCTCGTGCCGATGAAGACGCAGCAACGATCGGCACACCCAGCCTGCGGGAGATCCAACTGCTGACCCTGCTGGGCGAGGGCCTCAGCAATGAGCAGGCAGCAGATCGGATGTCGCTATCCATCACCACGATCAAGTGGCATCTGCACAATGTGTACGGCAAACTCGGCGTGCGCAGCCGCTCTGCCGCATTGGCGCGTGCCAGGGCCTTGAACCTCATCGGGCGCTAACAATTTGCTCCAAAATGTAATACAGTAGCGTACATTATTGTGATGTACAGACTGCATCAAGCAGCGCTACCCCTCATTCTGGAGACAAATTATTATGACTACCCCATCGTCGATACGCGTAGAGATGCAGGGCGGGCTGGCGATCGTCAGCCTGGCACAACCGGAGCGTGGCAATCCATTCGACGGGCAATTTTCAGCCGACTTCAAACAGGTTTTTTCTGAGCTCTGGGATATGCCCAACCTGCGTGCCGTGCTGCTGCGCGCCGATGGCGACAACTTCAGTTTCGGCGGTGACCTGAAAACTTTTTACCCCCTGCGCGAGAACCTTGCACCGATGGTGCGGCGTTGGACCGCTGACCTGCACATGGGCCTGCAACGCGCCTGGCAGTTACCCGTGCCCGTGGTCGTGGCCGTGCAAGGCTGGGCCATGGGCGGCGCGGCCGCCCTGCTGGCCGGCTGCGACGTGGTGCTGGCGGGCGAATCCGCCCGCATCGGCTCCGCCTTTGCCAAGATCGGCTTCAGCTGTGATTCAGGCTCCAGCGCCACCCTCACCGCACGCATGGGCTCGGCACGCGCCCGTCGCTTCGTCTTGCTGGGCGAGGTGTTGAAAAGCCAGGAGGCGCAACACGCCGGCCTGATTGACCGCATCGTGCCGGACGCCGACTTGCAGGCGCAAGCCCTGGCCCTCGCACAGGAGTTGGCCGATGGCCCCACGGTGGCCTACGGCGAAATCAAACGCCTGTTTTTACGTGCGGGCGCTGCGCACCTGGAGTCGCAGTTGGAAGACGAGGCCCTGACGCTGGCCCGTGTGTCCGCCACGGCAGATGCCCAGGAGGGCATCGCCTCACAAGTCGAACGCCGCAAGCCCGTTTTCCGCGGTTGCTGATACCTTGCGCGGCTGCCCGGCAGACCGTGCCGCTCTGAACGGCGCATGGCGCACCACATTGCGCCTGCAATTCCACATTTTTTGAGACTTTCCCATGACCGATCTGTCCGCCGACTTCAAGGCCCTTGCCAACTATCGTCCGCTGAACAAGGTGCGCTTCGTCACGGCGGCCAGCCTGTTTGATGGCCACGATGCCGCCATCAATATCATGCGCCGCATTCTGCAAAGCATGGGTGCCGAAGTCATCCACCTCGGACACAACCGCAGCGTGGACGAGGTCGTCACCGCTGCCCTGCAGGAAGATGCCCAGGGCATTGCCATAAGCTCCTACCAGGGTGGTCATGTCGAGTATTTCAAGTACATGGTGGACCTGCTCAAGGCCCGCGGCGGCGCACATATCCAGGTCTTTGGCGGCGGCGGTGGTGTCATCGTGCCGCCCGAAATACGCGAGTTGCATGCCTATGGCGTGGGCCATATCTACAGCCCCGAAGATGGCCAGCGCATGGGTCTGGCGGGAATGATTGGCGACATGGTCAAGCGCTGTGACATCGACCTGTCCGACTATGCACCCAACACCATTGCATCCATCCAGGGACACACCGAGATGAGCTGGCGCGCTCTGGCGCAGCTCATTACCGCCCTGGAGAACGAAAAGGCTTCGGGTGAAACCAAGGGCGCACCATCCGCCTCCCTCAGTGCACTCATCGCCGATATCAGGGTGCAGGCTGCCACCAAGAGCACACCAGTTCTGGGCATCACAGGTACCGGCGGCGCAGGAAAGTCATCGCTCACCGACGAACTGATTCGACGTCTGCGTCTGGATCACAACGACAGTCTGCGGGTGGCCGTCATCAGCATCGATCCGTCACGACGCAAGAGCGGCGGCGCGCTGTTGGGTGACCGCATCCGCATGAATGCCATTTCGCCTTGGCAACAGGGCCCCCGTGTCTTCATGCGCTCACTGGCCACACGCGACTTTGGATCTGAAATCAGTGCCGCCTTGCCGGATGTCATTGCAGCCTGCAAGGTGGCAGGATTTGATCTGATCGTCGTGGAAACCTCCGGCATCGGCCAGGGCGACGCCGCCATCGTGCCGCATGTCAATGTGCCGCTGTACGTGATGACGCCCGAGTTCGGAGCCGCCAGCCAGTTGGAGAAAATTGACATGCTGGACTTTGCCGAGTTTGTTGCCATTAACAAATTCGACCGCAAGGGAGCGTTGGACGCGCTGCGTGATGTGGCCAAGCAGGTGCAGCGCAACCGGGAAGCATGGACCATCCCGGTGGAGCAGATGCCGGTGTATGGAACCATGGCAGCGCGCTTCAATGACGACGGCGTCACCGCCCTTTACCAGGCGCTTAAGGCGCGTCTGGTAGAGCTTGGTTTGACACTGACCTCCTCCGGTCAACTTCCCGTTGTTTCCGTGCGCCACAGCACCAACCAGACCCCGGTGGTACCTGCTGCGCGCAGCCGCTACTTAGCAGAAATATGCGACACCGTGCGCCATTACAAAAAGCGCGCACGCAGCCAGGCCAAGCTGGCCCGCGAAATACAGCAGATACGTGAGACGGCGCGCATGCTGGAACTGGAAGACCCGGGCCAGATGCAATCGGTGCAGGCCGTGACGCAATTGGCAGAGCAACGCGAAAACCATCTGGGCGCGGCTGAGAAAAAACTCCTGGCGCAATGGCCCGCCATGCAAGCGGCCTATGCGGGTGAAGAGTACATCGTCAACATGCGTGGTAAAGAGATTCGCACGGCATTGACAAGCAAGTCCCTCAGCGGTACCACCATCCGCAAGGTGGCTCTTCCTACTTACGAAGACCACGGCGAGATTCTCAAATGGCTGGCGCTGGACAACGTGCCCGGCAGCTACCCCTACACTGCGGGCACCTTTGCCTTCAAGCGCGAGGGCGAGGACCCCACCCGCATGTTTGCCGGCGAGGGCGATGCCTTCCGCACCAACAAGCGCTTCAAGCTGCTCAGTTCCGGCATGGCGGCCAAGCGCCTGTCGACGGCTTTTGACTCGGTCACACTGTATGGCAACGACCCCGATCCGCGTCCGGATATCTACGGCAAGGTCGGCAACTCCGGTGTGAGCATTGCCACCATCGACGACCTCAAGGTGCTGTACAGCGGCTTTGACCTCTGCAGCCCGAGCACCAGTGTCAGCATGACCATCAATGGCCCGGCGCCAACCATTTTGGCCATGTTCATGAACACGGCCATTGACCAGAACATCGACAAATTCAAGGCGGACAACGGCCGCGATCCCACCGATACCGAGTTGGAAAAGATCAGGGAATGGGTGCAAGAGAACGTGCGCGGCACGGTGCAGGCCGACATCCTGAAGGAAGACCAGGGGCAAAACACCTGCATCTTCTCCACGGAGTTTTCCTTGAAGGTGATGGGCGACATTGCCGAGTACTTCGTGCACAACGGCGTGCGCAACTTCTACAGCGTGTCCATCAGCGGCTATCACATAGCGGAGGCCGGTGCCAACCCCATCAGCCAGCTGGCTTTCACCTTATCCAACGGCTTCACCTTCGTCGAAGCCTACTTGGCCCGTGGCATGCACATTGACGACTTTGCGCCCAACCTGAGCTTCTTCTTCAGCAACGGTATGGATCCGGAGTACACGGTGATGGGGCGGGTAGCGCGTCGTATTTGGGCGGTAGCCATGAAGGAGAAATACGGTGCCAACGAGCGTAGCCAAAAGCTCAAATACCACATCCAGACCAGCGGACGCAGCCTGCACGCACAGGAGATCCAGTTCAACGACATCCGCACCACACTGCAGGCCCTGATTGCGATTTACGACAACTGCAACAGCCTGCATACCAATGCGTTTGACGAGGCCATCACCACGCCGACCGAGGACTCCGTTCGCCGAGCCATGGCGATCCAGCTCATCATCAACCGGGAATGGGGCCTGGCCAAGAATGAGAATCCAAGCCAGGGTGCATTCATTATTGAAGAGCTGACCGAATTGCTGGAGGAGGCCGTGCTGCTTGAATTTGAACGCATCGCCGAGCGCGGTGGCGTGCTGGGCGCGATGGAAACCGGCTACCAGCGCGGACGGATTCAGGATGAATCCATGCACTACGAGATGCTCAAGCACACCGGCGAGTTGCCCATTATTGGTGTCAACACCTTCCGCAACCCGCATGGTGATCAAGTCATGGACAAGCTCGAATTGGCACGCTCCACCGATGAGGAGAAGCAAAGCCAGCTCACGCGTCTGGCAGACTTCCACGCGCTGCACGCTTCCGCATCGCCTGCCATGCTGAAGCGTCTGCAACAGGCCGCGATCGAAAACAAGAACGTGTTCGAGGTGCTGATGGACGCCGTACGGGTCTGTTCGCTGGGTCAGATAACCAGCGCCTTGTTTGAGGTGGGTGGACAGTACCGGCGCAGCATGTAGGCAAGGGCATGTCCAGACTAGCCATCAGAGATCCCCAGCGCGTGCTGACACTGGGGCAACGCGGCGGAGTCTCTGCGGCCTGCGCCAGCAATGACTCGTCCACCAAAACCCTGTACCTCGAAGCCACGCAGGCAAAGCGCTCTTGAAATGACGAACTAAACACGGGTAAACCCCTGTTCTTCAAGCACTCTATTTCTATAAGATAAAAACAATTCGTTTGGTTTGTTTTAAAACAAGAAACCACGATATGGCGCATTTCCATACCGGGGGGGTGTCGTGCCGAACACCACTTCCATTCGACAGCCTGGCAACTAAATTCAACAGGAGAGAGCAGATGAAGATACATGTTCGAAGAGCTAACCACTACCTGGCCCTGCCGCAACGCACCGTTTTGTGGTCTTTGCTTGGCCTGGCCGGGCTGTGTGCAAACACCGCGATGGCAGGCGAGTTCGCACTGGAAAATGGTATGGAGGGGAATTGGGGCCTCAACATGTCGATCGGAACCAGCATGCGTACCCAGGACGCTGACCCCAAGCTGATCATGAAGGGCAACGGGGGCTCGGCGGGCACCAGCCATGACGACGGTAATCTCAACTACAAAAAAGGCGACACCTTTTCAACGATTGCCAAGGTGGTCGGTGAGGTTTCCTTGAAGCAGGACAACGTCGGCGTCTTTATGCGTGCCAAGGGCTGGTATGACTTTGCGCTGTCCGATGCCGGTGTCCCCCACGGTAGTTCGGCCAATGCTTTCCAAGCTGGCGCCAAGCTCAACGACAGTGATTTTGACCGACTCTCCCGCTTCTCCGGCGTAGAACTGCTGGATGCCTACGCCTTCATCAACACAGACCTGGGAGAGAGCCATCCGCTGACTGTCAAAGCTGGCAACCAGGTGGTGAACTGGGGCGAGAGCCTGTTCATTCCGGGCATCAATCAATTCGGCGCCTTCGACATTTCAGCCTCACGCCGGCCCGGTGCGCAGGTCAAAGAAATCCTGCTCCCCATACCCCAGGTCACAGCCAATGTGGGTCTGGCTGAGAACCTGAGCATGGAAGGCTTCTACCAATTCGCCTGGAAAAAGAACGTGCTGGACGGTTGCGGCACCTACTGGTCGATCTCCGATGTGTACAACTGCTCAAACAAGGGCGTGAACGTGCCCGCAGGCCCGCTGGCCAATGTGCTGGACGCCACCAGCTTTGGCAGCGGCCAGGGCATCATGACCAATGCCGGGAATGTGAGTCCCAAGGACGACGGCCAGTGGGGTCTGGCCATGCGCTATTTCGCCCCCGCCATTGCCACTGAATTTGGCGCCTATTACGCCAACTACCACCAGCGCTCACCGACACTCAGTGTGAAGTTTGATGGCGGTGCCGCACCTTCCGCTTTTTCCGCCGGCAACAACCGTATGCAGTACGCCTGGGACTGGTCTGCAGAGAACATCAGTGTCACAGGTTTGAGCTTTTCCACTGGCGTCGCTGGTTGGTCGGTGTTTGGGGAGTTCAGCCACACCAAGGATTTGCCAGTGCAACTCAACGGGGTTGATCTGCTGCGCGGCACGTCCTCCGCTGCGGGTCCCCTGGCATTCCTTCAGGCAACCCAACGCAACGTTGGCAACTTCTATAAGGGCTATGACCTGAAGGACAAGGACCAGATCCAGGTCTCCGCACTCAAGGTCTTTCCCCGCGTGCTGGCAGCGGAGTCCATGAGCCTGATTGGTGAAGTGGCATACCAAAACTGGTCGGGTATCGGCGACCCCAACACCGATCGTCGCTATGGGCGTGCCTTCGTCTATGGCCAGGCCACCACGGCAACACTGACCAATTGCACGGCCGGAGGTGGTGCCGGCGCAGGCAACGCCAGCGCCGACTATTGTGAAAACAAGGGCTTCGCCACCCCCACAGCATGGGGCTATCGCCTGCAGGCGGAGTTGAGCTATCCCAATTTGTTTTCCGGCGTCAACGTCAAGCCCCGTGTCTTCTGGTCGCACGACGTGAAGGGCTATTCAGCGGACTCTCTCTTCCTGGAAGACCGCCAGATTCTGGGCCTGGGCGCCCGCTTTGACTACCTGAACAAATATTACGGCGACCTCAGCTACAGCGCCTTCAACCAGAACGCCAAGTACGACATCTTCCATGACCGCGACTTCCTCTCTGTGGTTGTCGGTATGAATTTTTGAACTTTGACAGCAGGAAAACCGCACCATGAAATCTGAATCTCCACGCAAACACTCGCTGGCTCTGGCCACCCTGCTCTGCCTGAGCGCAATTGCAGGCAACGCAATGGCTGAAATGACGACCGAAGAAGCCGGGCGCCTGAGCACCACGCTGACTCCACTGGGCGCCGAGCGCGCGGCCAACAAGGACGCCAGTATCCCTGCATGGGATGGCGGCATCACGGCACCACCTGCCGGCTTTAATCGCAGCAAGGGTTATCTGAATCCTTTTGCCTCTGAGAAACCGCTATACACCATCACCGGTGCCAACGCCGAGCAGTACAAGGACCGGCTGGCAGCCGGGCAGATCGAAATGCTCAAGCGCTTTCCCACCTTCAAGATGAACGTGTACCCAAGCCATCGCAGCGCGGCCTATCCCAAATCCATCTATGAGCTGGCCAAGACCGAAGGCATGAAGACCAAGCTGGCGGAGGGCGGCAATGGCGTGTTGAATATGGATAAGGGGACCGTCCCCTTCCCCATTCCGAAGAGCGGCATCGAAGTGCAGTGGAACCACCAGGCCCGCTACTATGGCGGAACCTGGACGCGTTACAACGCGGAATTCCCTGTGCAGAGCAACGGCTCGTTCACTCCGGTGACCCGTGATGAAACCTTTGCAGCACCCTGGGCCATGGAGAAGAGTGACCCGAACCGCCTCTATTACTACCTGTCACGCTTGACCGGCCCCTCCAACGTAGCTGGCGATGGCATTTTGGTCCATGAGCCAGTCGATCAGGTCAAGGAGCCGCGTCTTGCCTGGGTTTACAACCCCGGTACGCGCCGGGTGCTGCGTGCGCCTCAGGTTGCCTACGATGCGCCCGGAAATGGCGCTGACGGCCTGCGCACCATCGATGACTATCTGGGCTTCAGCGGCGCGCCGGATCGTTTCGACTGGAAACTGGTGGGCAAGAAGGAAATGCTTATTTCCTACAATAATTTTGCGCTCAGCGACAAGAGCCTCAAATACAGCAGCATCATCCAGCCCAACCACATGAACCCGGATCTGGTGCGCTACGAGCCGCATCGTGTCTGGGTCGTGGAAGCCACTGTGAAGGCCGGTCAGCGCCACATCTACGCCAAGCGCACCTTTTATGTGGACGAAGATTCCTGGTCAATTGCGCACGTGGACCAGTACGATGGGCGTGGCGAATTGTGGCGCGTGCGCGATGTGCATCTCATGCCCTTTTATGACCAGTCCATGACCTGGGGCATCGCCGAAGTGCTGTACGACCTGCAAGCCCGTCGCTATCTTGCCTCCGGCATGATGAACGAAGAGAAGCCCATGAAGTTCGGAGAGAAGCTCAGCCTGAACTTCTTTGCTCCCGAATCGATGCGCCGCCAAGGTAACTAGGGCCGCGCCAAGGCCTGAGCAGGGAGGATGCGCAACGCATCCTCCCGCCTGATCTCCACTCACTAACGCACTGCAGTTGGTGCACAAACGCATGCCCCTCTCTTACTCCCGAAGTCTGCTCCTGTATGCCGCATGGTCTGTGGCGGCAAGCGGCCTTGTATTTCTGCCGCACACCGCCTCAGCTGCCGTCGACCTGCTGCAGCGGCCCGCATACCAAACGGTCAAGGCCTCCAAGGGCCTGCTCCTGGCCGTTGCACGCGCCGGCGATCGCATAGTCGCTGCGGGTGAGCGGGGCATCATCGTCTATTCGGATGACCAGGGCTCAAGTTGGAAGCAGGCCACTGTGCCGGTGTCGGTCACGCTGACGAGCCTGCGGTTTGTAAGCCCCGCACGAGGCTGGGCGGCTGGACACGACGGCGTGATCCTGCGCACCGATGACGGCGCAAAGTCCTGGCACAAGCAGTTTGATGGAAACAATGCGAACAGCCTGGTGCTGGCGGGTCTGGAAACCCGTGTCACTGCGGCAAAAGCTGCACTGCAAGCCTCTGCGGAGAAAACGCGCGCAGCTGACGCAAGCGCTCTGGAAAATATACAAAATGCACTGGAAGACGCCAAGGCCAGCAGCGTTTTTGGCCCCTCCATGCCGCTATTGGGTCTCTGGTTCAGGAACGCGGACGAGGGGCTCGCAGTGGGAGCCTTCGGTCAGTTTTTCCACACCCTTGATGGTGGCAGCAGCTGGGAGTCCTGGAGCTCGCGCATTGTCAATCCGGACAACCTGCACCTCAATTCCATAGAGCAACTTGCCAATGGAGACCTGATGGTTGCGGGCGAGGCTGGAAAGCTCAGAAGGTCCCGGGATGCCGGGGACAGCTGGGAGACCCTGGACACCAGATACCCGGGGCATTTGTACGGCAGTCTGGCGCTCGCCAGCGGTCGCACGCTGCTCGCTTTCGGCTTTGCGGGCCGCATCTTTCGCTCCACTGACGACGGCCGCAGTTGGACGCCCCTGCCCAAGCTGACGAACAAGCCTATCGTTGCCGGATTGACATTGGAAAACGGCACCGTCCTGCTGGTCACCGGCGACGGTCGGCAACTCATCAGTCGTGATCAGGGACAAACCTTCCTACTCCTTCCATCGCCTCCCGGTCGCCCGGTGGCTGCGGTGCTGCGACAGGCACCGCCCAAGCCCAACCTTTTGTTGGTTGGTGCGGGCGGGGCACGGTCCATTCCTATTGACTCCTCTGCTGACTGATCTCCCATGAACGACAAAGTCACAGAGATAAGCGCATCGGGCGATGTGGACCTGGACCACCACCAACGCGTCGGTCGCATCGAACGGCTGCTGGAACACTATTTTGTCCGGGTGCGCGCACCCGTGCTGGCGATCTTCATACTATTGACCCTGGTCTTTGCCCACCAGGCCGCGCAGCTGCGTCCGGATGCCAGCTTCCAGAAGATGGTGCCAGCGTCCCACCCCTATATCGCCAACTATCTGAAGTTTGAAAATGAGCTCCGCCCCCTGGGCAATGTGATCCGTGTGGCGGTAGAGAACACCCGGGGTGATATTTACGACAAGGAATTTCTGGAGACACTCAAAGCTGTCACCGACGCGGTGTTCTACATCCCTGGCGTGGACCGGGGGGCATTGAAGTCACTCTGGACTCCCAATGTGCTGTGGAACGAAGTCACCGAGGAGGGCCTGACTGCCGGACAAATGATTCCCCAGGGATTCAACGGTTCGGCAGAGTCGATTGACAGTGTGCGTACCAATGTGGCCAGGTCCAGCATCGTAGGCACCCTCGTGGCCAGCGACCAGCGCTCCGCCATCGTCCTCGCGCCACTGCTGGAAGTGGATCCACAAACCGGCGCCCGTCTGGACTATGGTCAGTTGTCGCAGCGACTGGAAGAGCTGGTGCGCAGCAAGTTCCAGAACGATCACACCCGCATCCACATCACCGGCTTTGCCAAAATTGTGGGTGACCTGATCGAAGGCGCCCGCGCCATTGGGCTCTTTTTTGGCCTCACCTTTGCCCTGACGGTGTTGGTTCTGCTGGCCTATTCCCGCTGCTGGCGCAGCACCTTCGCCACGGTTTTTTGTTGCAGCCTGGCCGTCATTTGGCAACTCGGTATCGTGCGCCTGTTAGGTTTCGGACTAGACCCCTATTCCATTCTGGTGCCCTTCTTGACCTTTGCCATTGGTGTCAGCCACGCGGTGCAAAACATCAGCACCATGGCCACGGAGCGTGTGCTGGGTCGAAGCAACATCGAGGCGGCGAAGGCAACCTTTCGGGTTCTATTTATCCCCGGAACGATTGCCCTGCTCTGCGACGCCGTCGGCTTTTCCACCCTGCTGGTCATTGATATCGGTGTGATCCGCGAACTGGCCATCAGCGCCAGCGTGGGTGTTGCGGTGGTGATTCTCACCAAGATGTTTTTGCTACCCGCCCTGATGTCGTATATGGGAATCAGCCCCGCCGGTATGCGCCACCAGGAGCGGCGCATGCAGAGCAGCTACCGTTGGGCACACCTGCTCTCGCGCTTTGCCGAGCCCAGGATGGCCTGGATCGCAGTGGGCCTGTCGACTGCCATCTTTGCGGCTGGCTTCGTGATGAGCCGAGATTTGAAAATTGGTGATCTGGACCCCGGGGCGCCCGAGCTTCGCGTGGAGTCCCGCTACAACCGGGACAACGCCTATATTGCAGCCCACTACGCCACCAGCCCGGATGTGTTTGTCGTAATGGTGACCACCCCGAAGGGCGAGTGCGGCGCCTATTCCGTTGCCGCTGCGGTTGACCTGTTTCAGCAGCAAATGGAGGAGTTGCCGGGAGTGGAATCAACCAGCTCTTTGTTCACCTCCATGAAGCGGGTGCTGTCAGGGCAGAACGGTGGCGACATGCGCTGGCAGTCGCTGACCCGCAACCGCTTCAGCTCCAACGCCGCACACCGGGTGTTGCCGACTGAGCTGTACAACAGCGCCTGCTCTATGGTGCCGGTGCTGGTGTTTTTACAGGACCACAAGGCACAAACGCTGAACACTGTGGTTCAGGGTGTGGAGCAATTCGCAGCCGCGAACAACGACGAGAACATCCGCTTCGAACTTGCCGCCGGCAACGCCGGTATTGATGCGGCAACCAATATGGTGATCAAGCACTCCGAGTCCCTGATGCTGGCCTTGGTTTACGGCATGGTTGCGCTGCTGGTCATTTGGGAATTCAAATCCTGGCGGGTCACGCTATGCATCATGGCGCCCCTGTACGTCACCTCGGTTCTGTGCGAGGGCATCATGGCGCAGTTGGGCTTGGGGGTGAAGGTGGCCACACTGCCTGTTATCGCGCTGGGGATCGGAATAGGCGTGGACTACGGCATCTACATTTACAACAAGCTGGAGTACTTTTTGGAGCAGGGCATGGCGCTCAAGGATGCCTACTTTGAGACGCTGAAGACCACCGGAGTTGCCGTGGGTCTGACCGGGGTCATGTTGGCGTTAGGTGTCTCGACCTGGATATTTTCTGATATCAAATTCCAGGCTGATATGGGCCTGCTGCTTGCCTTTATGTTTCTGTGGAACATGTTTGGTGCGGTGGTGATGATTCCTGCCCTGAGTGCTTTGCTCAACACGACCAGACCACACAGCATGGCGAGCGCAACTGGCGCCTGAAAGGCGACATTCGACGCACTTTGCATCGGCATCTTTACACGCGCCATGGTCACCGGTACGGGTAAACCCCTTGGAGGAAATTTCCGTTATCAAATAATATACAAACAAGTCAGTCGGTTTGTTAATATTTGAAGTCAAACTCCCGGAGTGCCCATGAGCGATACAGGTTTTCAACATTTGCTGGATGTCGACCGCGATGCCGGTGTGTTTCGTGTAGCCCGCAAGTCCTTTGTGGACCAGAGCGTGTTCGAAGCCGAGCGTGCGCAGATTTTTGACCGCTGCTGGCTCTATCTGGGCCACAGTTCAGAGCTGCCCAAGAAGGGCTCCTTTGTGACCCGCCCCGTGGGTGGGCGCAACATCATCTTCAACCGTGATGTGGCAGGCCTCGTGCACGCCTTTCTCAATTCTTGTCCGCACCGGGGTGCCACCGTCTGCCGTGAGCCTGCGGGCAACGCCAAGAACTTCACCTGCAGCTACCACGGCTGGGTCTTTGGTGCCGACGGCAAGATGCGCGACCTGCCCGGCATAGAGTCCTACAGCGAAAGCTTTAACGGCAGCGGCTGCGCCGATCTGGTCGCCGTGCCGCGCCTTGAGCAACACCGTGATTTCTGGTTTGTCTGCTTCGATGCCCAGGCGGTTTCGCTGGCGGACTACCTTGCCGGTGCAAAGGAATACCTGGACCTGCTGGCCGACCAGTCCGATGCAGGCATGGAAATTATCAGCGGCACACAGGAATACGCCATACGCGCCAACTGGAAACTGCTGGTGGAAAACAGCATAGACGGCTACCACGCGGTCTCCACCCATGCCACCTACTTCGACTACCTGAAGAATATGAACGGCATGCTGGCCCAAAGCAATGTGGTCGGCTTTGCCCGCGACCTGGACAACGGCCACGCGGTGGTCGAGTATTCGGCGCCCTGGGGCCGCCCGGTCGCCAACTGGGTTCCGGCCTGGGGCGAGGAGCGCAAGCCGGACATTGACGCCGTGTATGACCGCCTGCTTGCCAAGCATGGCGAGGAGCGTGCCACGCGCATCGCCAAGAACAGCCGCAACCTGCTGATATTCCCCAACCTGGTCATCGTGGATGGCATGTCGGTGACGCTGCGCACCTTCTTCCCCAAGCAGCCCGACTACATGGAAGTGACGGCTTGGGCGATTGGCCCTTCGGAAGAAAAAGACTGGCTGCGCAAGAACCGGCTCAACGGCTTCCTGGAGTTCTTTGGGCCCGGCGGCTTTGCCACGCCGGACGACGTGGAGATGCTGGAGCACTGCCAGCGCGGCTATGCCAATGCGCGCGAAGCGGCATGGAACGATTTGTCGCGCGGCATGAACAAGGCCGAGCCCGCCACCGTGGATGAGCACCAGATCCGCACCTTCTGGTCGCGCTGGCACGCCTTGCTGCAGCAGGCCACACCAGCCACCGCATCCCCCACCGCCGCTTGAGCGACCCCACCCCTACGGAGATATCCATGGTTCCCTTTCGCTACCGCAAGCCGGGCTACGTCGCCCTCAATGTGAGCAACCTCGAAGCCTCGGTTGCCTTCTACCGCGATCTCGTCGGCCTGCAACTGGAGTCCCGGCAGGGTTCTGATGTGGCCTTCTTTCGCTGCAGCCAGGATCACCACAACGTCGTGCTGTACCAGTCGAGCGCGCCCGGCATCAAGCGCATGGCCTTTGAACTGGAATCGGATGCCGACCTGGAGCAGGCTGCGCTCTACATCGACCAGATGGGCTGGCCGCGTCAGGAAGTTGATCCGGAAGAAACACGGCAATTGCACCAGGGTAGGACCTTTCGCTTCAGCATTCCCGACAGCACCTTGACCTTCGAGTTTTACGCACACATGCAACACGGCGCCGGTGCCTACCTGCCAACCGTCTCCAAAATCGAGCGCCTGGGCCATGTGGTGATTCGTTGCGAACAGCGCGATGCCGTGCTCAAGACCCTGAACGAGCAGCTGAACTTCCGGGTCTCCGACCATTTCGGGGATCTGGTCGCATTCCTGCGCTGCTTTCCCAATCCACTGCACCACACCTTTGGCGTCAGCCGTGGTGAGGCCGACGGTTTGCACCACATCAACTTCATGGTGACCGATGTCGACGATGTGGGCTGCGCCATGAACCGCATGCGCAAGGCGGGCGTGGAGGTGGTGTATGGCCCGGGACGTCATGCCATTTCGAACTCCATCTTCATCTACTTCCTGGACCCGGACGGCATGACCCTGGAATACAGCTTTGGCATGGAGGAGTTCCCCGAAGTGGGTTCGCGCGATGCACGGCAGCTGCCGATCCGGCCCGAAATTCTGGACAGCTGGGGCGGCGCACCCGCACCCAAGTTTGGCAAGGGCGGCGTGATTGAGCCCGCCACCTTCTGAATGCCACGCGCCAATACCGAGGAAATGACCATGATCGCAAACACCACACGTGCCGACGTTGAGGAGTACCTGTACCGCGAGGCCGCCATGCTGGACCGCTGGCAACTCAAGGAATGGCTGGCCTTGTTCACCGACGATGCCGTCTACCACGTGCCCGCCGTAGGCACCAGCCCGGAAGTCCAACCGGACAACACACTGTTCTACATTGCCGATGACCGCCAGCGCCTGCAAGAGCGCGTGCTGCGTCTGGCCAAGAAATCGGCCCACGTGGAATGGCCGCGTTCGCGCACCCGCCACATGGTGACCAATGTGCTGATCGATCAGCGCAGCGACACCGAGCTTGAAGTATCCGCCGCCTTTGCGGTGCACCGCTTCAAGAACGGCGCTGCCGATGTCTACGTGGGCAGCTACCGCTACCGCCTGACCCTGGCTGAGGGTCAACTCCGCATCCGCGAAAAGCGCTGCATGCTGGACATGGACGCCTTGCGCCCCCATGGCCGGGTCAGCATTCTTCTCTAGTCCGCAAGCGATGACCCAACCATGAACACGCACGCATCAGCCTCTGAGAACGCACGCTTCAAAGGCCAGGTGGCCGTGGTCACCGGCGCCGCGCGCGGCATCGGCCTGGCCATTGCCGAAGCCCTCGCCAGCGGAGGTGCGACCCTGGTACTGGCCGATGTGGCAGAGCAGGAGTTGCAGGCCCAGGCGCAGCGCATAAGGCAAGCCTTCGATGTGCCGGTGTTGGGTGTGAGCGGCGACCTGTCCACTGAAGCAGGTGCCCACGCCCTGCTGACCCAGTCCCAAACCGCCTTTGGCGATGCATCCATTCTGGTCAACAACGCCGGCGGTGGCGTGATCCTGCCCTTTCTCAGCCATACCGCCGAGACCTTGCGCCAGACCATAGACCGCAACCTGTGGACCACGATCTGGTGCACAAGGGCCTTTTTGCCCGGCATGGTGAGCCAGGGATTTGGACGCATCATCAACCTGGGTGCCGACTCGGTGCGCAACGGTCTGCCCGACCATGCCGCCTACAACGCTGCCAAGGGCGGAGTGCACGCCCTGACCACCGGACTGGCGCGTGAATTTGCCACATCCGGCATAACCGTCAACACCGTGGCGCCCTGCGCCGTCAATAGCGACCAGCTGCGCCAGTTCGTGCGGGACAAACCCGCGGTGGCCCAAAAATTCCTGAGCGTCATTCCCATGGGCCGTGCGGCCGAGCTGCAAGAGGTGGCGTCAATGGTGGTCTATCTGGCCACGCGTGAGGCAGCTTTTGTTACCGGCCAGGTGATCAGCGTCAATGGCGGGAGTACGATGTTGTGAAGACAATCCCTTGCTGCAACGAGACGGCCGACCACGATGACGACAAAAGCCCCCCACGAGACCGCACAAAAACCCGTCAAGGCGCGGCGCACCCAGGCCGAACGCACGGAAGAAACCCGGCGGCGCCTGCTCGACGCAGCGGTGGACGTGCTGGCCGCCAAGGGCTATGCCGGCTTTCGCACGGCCGACGTCGCCACGCTGGCTGGGGTGTCACGGGGCGCCCAGACACATCACTTCCCGTCCAAGGACGAACTGGTGGTGGCCGTGGTCGACCATGTGTTTCAGCGAGCCGCAGAAGCCGGACGCAAGCGGGCGCGACGCGTCAACTCGGTGGACGATGCCATCAAGGAATTGCTCTCGGACAGCCAGGACTTCTTTTTCAGCGAGTTGTTCCTGATTGCGCTCGACCTGGCCATACAGGGCCGCATGAAAACCGGCGAGGAGCACACCGTGAGCACCATCTCGGCGGCCTCACGACTGCCGGTGGAAGCCAGCTGGCTGGAGGCCCTGATCGAATCCGGCGTACCCGCGGCTGTGGCGGAAGACCTGCTGTGGCTGAGCATCAGCATCGTACGTGGTCTGGCCGTGCGACGGCTCTGGCAGAACGATGCCCAGCGCTTCAATCGCCTCTTCAAGCTGTGGCGAAAAATGGTGGTCCTGTACCTGGACAGCCTGTAGCGCCTTCCTGCTGCGTTCCGCTTAAACCCTCCCTCCCCTGCCCTCACATCCTGTGGGCTGTGGCATCCCTGCGTCCTGTCGGTCCGATGGGTTCGCCTGCATGCGGGCCTGCACCTGACTCTTCCCACTTACCCCACCAAAGGAATACCCCATGAGCCTGTGGCTTGATTTTCTCGGCGCCGAGATCCGCTATGTTGAGACCCCCCACTTTGGCCGCATCCGCATTGCCGAGGCAGGTGTAGGCAACCCGGAAACCATCCTCTTCCAGCACGGCATGAACGGGCACTTGGAGGCCTATGCAAAGAACCTGATGGCCCTGTCCGGGCAGTTCCATGTGATTGCCCTGGACTATGTGGGCCACGGCCTGTCGGACAAAAAGCTGGACGCTTACACCCCCGCGGTGTTTGCGGAACAGTTGCTGGCCCTGATGGACACACTGCACATTGACAAAGCCCATCTCTCGGGCGAGTCGCTGGGCGGCTGGGTCTCCGGCCTGTTTGCCGCCAAGTACCCCGAGCGCGTGCGCCGCCTGATGCTCAACACGGCTGGTGGCATTCCGGTGGTGTCGACCAAGGGCAAGCAAGACATGCAGAACTTCATGGCCCTGAACAAGGCCAATGTGGACACCGTGCCCAACCGGGCCTCGGTCACGGCCCGCATGCAGTGGCTGATGCACCCGAACAACCACCATCTGCTGGTTGAGGAGTTGATTGACCTGCGCCTGCGCATCTACCTGGCCGCGGACACCCGACGTGTGGCGCCTACCGTGAACGCCCTGATACAGCGGCATGACGAATTCCTGATCCCGCTGGAGCAACTGCAATGCGAGACCCTGTTCCTCTGGACCCAGGACAACCCCATCCATGATCTGGAAGCTGCCCGTGCCGCCGCAGCCCGCGTGCGCGGCAGCCAGTTCTATCTGATGCAGGCCGACGCGGCCCACTGGCCGCAGTACGAGGCGCCAGCCGAGTTCAACACCGTGGCGGCGCAGTACTTCGCCACCGGCACCCTGCCTGCGGCTGCCAAGGCCTGAAGCGTGTCTGAGTTGATTGACGTCCATACCCATGTGGTGCCGGAGCACTTTCCGGCCTACCTGGGGCGCCATGTGGACGCGCCCTGGCCTTCCATGGTGGCAGCACAACCCTGCCACCGCCATGTGATGGTGTCGGGTGCGGTGTACCGCACGGTCTCGCACCATTGCTGGGACTGTGCCGCCCGCCAGGCCGATATGGACCGGCTGCAGGTGACGCGCCAGGTGCTCTCGCCCATGCCCGAGTTGCTGTCCTACTGGCTGGACCCGGTGGACGGCGCGGCCCTGTCGCACTATTTGAACCAGGTCATTGCTGAGATGGTGGCCAGCCAGCCCACGCGCTTTTCGGGCTTGGCGGCGGTGCCGCTGCAGAATGTAGACCTTGCCATTCGTGAGCTCGACGTAGCGGTTCACCAGCTCGGTCTGGCAGGTGTGGAGATCGGTGGGAACATCAATGGCGTGGCGATTGGCGACCCGCGCTTCCTACCCTTTTTTGAAGCCGCAGCGGCCTGGGGCGCGGCGGTGTTTGTGCACCCGCTCAAGCCCACCGGCATGGACCGGTTGGTGGGCCCCGGCGTGCTGGAGCAGGTGCTGGCCTTTCCCGGCGAGACCGGCCTGGCCGCCGCCTCCATGATTACCGGCGGAACGCTGGCACGCCTGCCCGATTTGCGCATCGCCTTCAGCCACGGTGGCGGCACACTCAGCGCCCTGCTGCCACGCCTGCAACACGCCTGGACCACCCTGCCCCAGATGCGCGACAGCCTCAGCGGTGACCCGGTTCTGGCGGCGCGGCGCATGTATTACGACGACCTGGTGTACGACGCCGACACCATCCAGCGCCTGATCCAGGTGTTTGGTGTCAGCCAGATTCTGGCCGGCTCGGACTACCCCTTTGTCATCCAGGATGCCGACCCGGCCGCACGCCTGCGCTCGCTCGGCTTGCCGGAAAGCGCCCTGCAGCAATTGCGCTCGGGCAATGCCTTGCGCTGGCTGGGGCTGGACCCGCAGGCGCAGTACCTACAGGAAACAGCATGAGCAACCCAACCTTTACCGTCCGGCTGGCAGGCAGTGCCGCCAGCTTCCCCAACACCGCGGGCGATACCCTGCTGCGTGCCGGCCTGCGCGCTGGCCTGGGCTTGGCCTACGAATGCAGCGCCGGCGGCTGTGGCTCCTGCAAATGCGACATCGTGCAGGGCGAGGTGGAAGACCTGTGGCCTGAGGCGCCCGGCCTGAGCGCCAAAGACCGCGCCAAAGGCCGCCGCCTGGCCTGCCAGTGCCGACCGCTGTCGGACTGCGAAATCAAGATGCGCAGCGGGCCTGAATATGTGTCGACCCACACGCCAGTCCGCTTCCAGGCCAGCTACCTTGGCAGCCGCGCGGTCACCCGTGACATCCGCGAATTCCGCTTCCGCGCAAACCAGCCCGCCCGGTTTGCGCCCGGCCAATACGCCCTGCTGGACCTGCCGGGCCTGGGTCAGCTGCGCGCTTACTCCATGTCCAACCTTGCGAACGAAGCGGGCGACTGGCACTTCATGGTGCGCCAGGTGCCCCAGGGGCGTGCCGGCAAGCTGCTGTTTGAGACGCTGCAGCCCGGTGACAGCGTGGCCATCGACGGGCCACTGGGCCTGGCGCAGCTGCGCCCCGATGCACCCCGCGACGTGGTGTGCATTGCCGGCGGCTCAGGCCTGGCACCCATGCTGTCGATTGCCAATGCGGCCTGCCTGCAGCCGGGCCGGCGTTCGATTGGGCTTTTCTACGGCGGCCGCAGCCCGGCCGACATGCCCGTTTTCAATGATTGGCTGGCAGAGCCGCAGCGCGTGCAGGTCCATGCCGCCGTGTCCACCGAACCGCCACCGGAAGGCGATGGATGGACGGGCGAGCGCGGCTTTGTGCACGAACTGCTGGCTCGCCGCCTGCAGGGCAATTTCGCGGCCCACGACTATTACCTGGCCGGGCCGCCACCCATGATCGAAGTGCTGGTGCGCATGCTGGTGGTGGACCACCAGGTGCCGGCCGAGCACATCCATTACGACCGATTTTTTTGAGGACACGCAGCCCCATGGAACACACAGATCAATCTGACAACGCCGGCGCCCTTCACCTCTGCCGCGTGGACGCTGTTGATGACGGCGAAGCCCTGCGCGTGGAGGTCGATGGCCGGGCACCGCTTGCGGTCTACCACCTGGATGGCGCCTTCTATGTCACCGATGACACCTGCTCGCACGGCAACGCCTCGTTGTCCGAGGGCACGTTCGAGGACGGCCAGGTGGAATGTCCCTGGCATGTGGGCCGTTTCTGCCTGAAGACCGGCAGCGCCCTCACCTTCCCGGCCGTCACCCCGATTCGCGCCTACAAAACCTTCGTCAAGGATGGCGAAGTATTCATTCACCCCGAGGACCCCCAGCCATGAACCCACCCATCACCGACGCGGTACAGCAAGCCGCCCTGGCGCTGCGCACGGCGCGCAGCACGCGCAACCCGATCGCCCCGGTCTCCACCAGCTTTGGCATCCAGGGGCTGGAAGCCGCCTATGCCGTGGCAGCCCTCAACACCCGCGCCCAAATGGATGGCGGACGCCGTGTGGTGGGCAAGAAGGTGGGCCTGACCTCCAAGGCCGTGCAGTTGCAGCTCGGCGTGGACCAACCCGACTTCGGCATCCTGTTTGACGACATGGAATACCTCAACGCGCAGGACGTACCCACAGCGCGCCTGATGCAGCCCAAGATTGAGGCCGAAGTTGCCTTGGTGGTGGGCCGCGACCTGGACAGCAGCACACCGACCTGGGCCGAATTTCTGGCCAGCATCGCCTACGCCCTGCCCGCATTGGAAATTGTGGACAGTGCCATTGCCGACTGGAAGATCAGCCTGGTGGATACCGTGGCCGACAACGCCTCCAGCGGCCTTTATGTGCTGGGCGACCAACCGGTGGCCCTGGGCCAACTGGATCTGGGCGCTCTGGGCATGCACATGCAACAGAACGGTCAAACGGTATCGGTAGGCACCGGTGCGGCCTGCCTGGGCCATCCCCTGCGCGCGGCCTACTGGCTGGCGCGCACCATGGCAGCACTTGGCCAGGGCCTGCGCGCCGGCGAAGTCATTCTCTCGGGTGCCCTGGGTCCCATGGTGGCAGTGCGCGCCGGTGACCTGATCCACGCGCAGATCGGTGCCCTGGGCTCCGTTTCCTGCCGCATGTCCTGAAGGCTGACACCATGACACGCAAACTCAAGGCCGCCATCATTGGCAGCGGCAATATCGGCACCGATCTGATGATCAAGATCCTGCGCCACGGCCAGCATATTGAACTGGCCGCCATGGTCGGCATCGACGCCGCTTCCGACGGCTTGGCACGCGCCGCCCGCATGGGCGTAGCCATCACCCACGAGGGCGTGCAAGGCCTGGTTCAGATGCCCGTGTTTGCCGACGTGGACATCGTGTTCGACGCCACCAGCGCCGCATCCCACATCCAGAACGACGCACTGTTGCGCCAGCACAAGCCCGGCATACGTCTGGTGGACCTGACGCCTGCAGCCATTGGTCCCTACTGCATTCCGGTGGTGAACGGTGAGGCCCATCTGGACGCACTGAACGTCAACATGGTCACCTGCGGTGGCCAGGCCACTATCCCCATGGTGGCGGCCGTATCGCGCGTGGCAAAGGTGCATTACGGCGAGATCGTGGCCAGCATTTCCAGCAAGAGTGCCGGCCCCGGCACGCGCGCCAACATCGACGAATTCACCGAGACCACCTCCAGGGCCATCGAGGTGGTGGGTGGTGCGGCCAAGGGCAAGGCCATCATCGTGCTCAATCCGGCCGAGCCGCCGCTGATCATGCGCGACACCGTTTACACGCTGAGCGAGTTTGCCGACGAGGAGGCGATTGCCAAATCGGTGGCCCGCATGGCGGCTGCCGTACAGGACTATGTGCCGGGCTATCGCCTCAAGCAGCAGGTGCAATTCGACCGCATTGAGGCCAGCCAGCCCATCAACATCCCCGGCGTCGGCCCGCGCATGAGCGGACTCAAGACCTCGGTATTTCTGGAAGTTGAAGGTGCGGCGCACTACCTGCCCGCCTATGCCGGCAACCTCGACATCATGACCAGTGCTGCCTTGCGAACGGCCGAGCGCATGGCCAAAAAAATGCTCGGGCAAGCCCTGGCAGAGACCACCGCCTGAGGCAGGAAGCACCCCATGAACACCACAAAGAAAATCTATATCTCCGACGTGACCCTGCGCGACGGCAGCCATGCCATACGCCACCAATACAGCGTGGCCCAGGCCAAGCAGATTGCCAAGGCCCTGGATGATGCCAAAGTGGACAGCATCGAAGTGGCGCACGGTGACGGCCTGCAGGGCGGCAGCTTCAACTACGGCTTTGGCGCCCACACCGATGTGGAGTGGATCGAGGCCGTGGCCAGCGTGGTCAAGCACGCGAAGATCGCTACCCTGCTGCTGCCCGGCATAGGCACCGTGCACGACCTGCGCGCTGCCTATGACGCTGGCGCGCGCATTGTGCGCGTGGCCACGCATTGCACCGAGGCCGACATCTCGCGCCAGCACATCGAATACGCGCGCCACCTGGGCATGGAGGCCGTGGGCTTTCTGATGATGAGCCATATGCAGACGCCCCAGGGCCTGGCCCAGCAGGCCAAACTGATGGAGAGCTATGGCGCCACCTGCTGCTACGTGGTCGACTCCGGCGGTGCGCTGTCCATGAACGAGGTACGCGACCGCTTTCGTGCCTTCAAGGACCTGCTCAAGCCCGAAACCCAGACCGGCATGCACGCCCACCACAACCTCAGCCTGGGTGTGGCCAACAGCATCGTCGCCGTGGAGGAAGGCTGCGACCGCGTCGACGCCAGCCTGGCCGGCATGGGTGCGGGAGCCGGCAACGCGCCGCTCGAAGTATTCATCGCTGCGGCCGGGCGCATGGGCTGGAACCATGGATGCGACCTGTACCAGCTGATGGATGCGGCCGATGACATCGTGCGACCGCTGCAGGATCGGCCGGTCCGGGTGGATCGCGAGACCTTGGCGCTGGGCTATGCCGGGGTGTACTCCAGCTTTTTGCGCCATGCCGAATTGGCCGCCAGCAAGTACGGCATCAAAACCGTGGACATTCTGGTGGAGTTGGGCCGGCGCCGCATGGTGGGCGGCCAGGAGGACATGATTGTGGACGTGGCGCTGGACCTGCTCAAGCTGGCGGCTCACAACCGTACGCACGCTTTGCCGGTGATGAGCGAAGCCGGCTGATTTGGCTACAAGAAAAAATAGGAGACAAAGGACATGACCATGAGCACCATCCCCGACAGCACAAGCCAAGCAGACGCAAGCGCCAACACCGGCCAGCGTGCCTTCTTGCAGGCCCGCGACTTCCTGCTGCAACACCGCGAGGACTATGACACCGCCTGCCGCGATTTCCGCTGGCCCGAACTGGACCATTTCAACTGGGCGCTGGACTATTTTGACGCCATGGCCCGGGGCAACGAGGCACCCGCGCTGCTCATCATCGCAGAGGATGGCAGCAAGGTGCAGCGCTCCTTCCGGCAAATGTCCGAGCGCTCATCGCAGGTAGCCAACTACCTGCGCAGCCTGGGTGTGCGGCGCGGCGACCGCGTGCTGTTGATGATGGGCAATGAACTGGCGTTGTGGGAATTGATGCTGGCCTGCATGAAGCTGGGTGCCGTGCTGATTCCGGCCAGCACCCTGCTGACGGCGGACGATCTGGTGGACCGGATCACGCGCGGTGAAGTGCGCCACGTGGCCGTGGCGCAGGAGCTGGTGCCCAAGTTTGCGGCGCTGGATGGGGACTTCACCCGCATCAGCGTGGGTGCACGCCATGCCGGTTGGCAATGTCTGGAGGATGCGGCGCAAGCGGCGTCAGACTTCACCCCTGACGGCACTACGCGTGCCACCGATCCCCTGCTGCTGTACTTCACCTCCGGCACCACGTCGAAACCGAAACTGGTGCTGCACACGCACCAGAGCTACCCGGTGGGCCATCTGTCCACCATGTACTGGATCGGACTCAAGCCCGGTGATGTGCACCTGAACATCTCTTCACCCGGTTGGGCCAAGCACGCCTGGAGCTGCTTCTTTGCGCCCTGGAACGCCGGGGCCTGCATCTTCATTTACAACTACGCCCGCTTTGATGCACAGGCCATGCTGTCGGTGCTGGCTGCGCACAGCGTAACCAGCCTGTGCGCGCCACCCACGGTGTGGCGCATGCTGATTCAGGAAGACCTGGCCACCTACCGCAGCGGCTTAAGTCTGCGCGAGCTCATAGGCGCGGGCGAGCCGCTGAACCCCGAGATCATTGAACAGGTGCGCACGGCCTGGGGCCTGACCCTGCGTGATGGCTACGGCCAGACCGAGACCACCGCCCAGGTGGGCAACACGCCAGGGCAAAAACTGATACCCGGCTCCATGGGGCGACCTCTGCCGGGCTACCGCATTGCGCTGCTGGACCCTGACGGCCATGCCGCAGACGAGGGGGAGGTCTGCCTGGTGCTGTCACCGCGCCCCCTGGGCCTGATGCAGGGCTACCAGGACAGCGAGGAGAACACCCGGAAAGCCATGCGTGACGGCCACTACCACACCGGTGACACGGCAACGCGCGGCGCGAACGGCTACATCACCTTTGTCGGCCGGGCAGACGATGTGTTCAAGGCCTCGGACTACCGCATCAGCCCGTTTGAGCTGGAAAGCGCGTTGATTGAACATTCCAGCGTGGCCGAGGTGGCGGTGATCCCCAGCCCGGACCCGCTGCGTCTGGCCGTGCCCAAGGCCTATCTGATCTTGACGGCGGACGCTGTGCCCAGCCCCGCTCTGGCCGAGGCCATCTTTGCCTTTGCACGCACGCAGTTGGCACCCTACAAGCGGGTGCGGCGGCTGGAGTTTGTCACCGAGCTGCCCAAGACCCTGTCGGGCAAGATCCGGCGCGTGCAGTTGCGTGCACTGGAAAGCGAGCGCCAGGCCCAGTCCCTGCGGGGTGAACACGAATACTTTGAAGAAGACTTCCCCGGACTGAAGGCCCCAGGCTAAGTCCTCATCCCGCCTGAAGGCCTCAGGTCTTCAAGCGAGCAAGTCCTTGAGCGCAACCGCCGTGTCGGCCAGGCGCGTGGCGTCGACCACGGTCTTGTTGGCGATCATCTTCTTGCCCGCCATGAAGTCCTGCGGCGAGTTGACAGCTTCCACCGCGACAACGCGCCCGGCACACAGGTGGTAGACGGCGAACTTGCTGTGCTCAGGGTCACCGCGCACCACGCTTTGGGTGGCTTCAAACAGCAGACCGGCCATTTGCAGCTTCAGATCGTATTGATCCGACCAGAACCACGGCACCTCGGCAGCCGCGGGCTCCCGGCCCGTGAGAACTGCAGCGACCCGTTTGGCCTGCTCCAGCGCGCTGGGCACGCTTTCCAGACGCAGCGCACGCCCATAGACCTCATGCGGGCGCTTGGCGGCATCGCCCAGGGCAAAAATATTCGCCTGCGAACTGCGGCAATCCGCATCCACCAGAATGCCGTCGTCGCAGGCCAGACCGGCCTCCTGCGCCAGAGCCACAGAGGGGTTGGCGCCCACGCCCACCAGCAGCGCGTCGCAGGCAAAGCTGCGCCCGTCTTTCAAACGGATGCCCTCGGCCCGGGCTGCGCCGTCGATGGCCAGCAGGTCGGCCGCGGTCACGATCACCACGCCGCGGCTCTGGTGGTAGCTTTGCAGAAAGGTCGAAATGGCAGCGCTGGCAACGCGCTCCAGCAGACGCGGCGCGCGCTCCACCAGCACCACCTCCACGCCCAGGGAACGCGCTGTCGCCGCACATTCCAGTCCGACATAGCCGCCACCAATGATGACCAGTTTTTTCCCTGGAGTGAGCGCGGCACGCAGGCCTGCCGCATCGTTCAGGTTGCGCAGACTCAGGACGTTGCCAAACGCGGCCCCCGGCATGGGCAGGGAGCGGGCATCGGCACCGGGAGCGAGCACCAGTTGGTCATAAACGACTTCGGCGCCGTCATCCAGGACCACGCAGCAGCGCGCGGCGTCGATGCGCGCCACGCGCGTTCCCAAACGCAGGGCGATATTCTCGGTGGCGTAAAAGGCCTCGGGCTTGAGTGCCAGGGCCTGCGTGCTGGTCTCACCCTTCATCCAGGCTTTGGACAGCGGAGGCCGGTGGTATGGGACCACGGGCTCCATACCAATCAGCTCAATATCGCCGGTATAGCCATACTGGCGCAGACAGGCCACCACCGAGCCGCCGCCATGGCCGGCACCGACCACCACCACTTTTTCACGATTGTCCTGTGCCATGGTGCACCTTATTCCTGCAGGTTTCTGGAAATCAGCTCGCGCATGATCTCGGACGTGCCGCCATAAATGCGCTGAACCCTTGCATCGGTGTACAGGCGGCAGATCTCGTACTCGCGCATAAAGCCATAGCCGCCGTGGAACTGCAGGCACTGGTCGACCAGTCGGCCGTGCATTTCGCTGCACCAGAGCTTGGCGGTGGAGGCATCCAGCGCGCTGAGTTCGCCGCGCACATGCCTGGCCAGGCACTGGTCCACAAAAGACCAGCCCACCAGCAGATCGGCCTTCAGGTCGGCCAGTTTGTAACGGGTGTTCTGGAAGTCGCCAATCGGTTTGCCAAAAGCCTTGCGGTCCTGCACATAGCCGCAGGTGATGTCGAAGGCGCGCTGCGCCGCCGCCATGGAGTGGAAGGCAATGATCAGCCGCTCCTGCGGCAACTCATTCATCAGGATGCTGAAGCCGGAGCCTTCGCCGCCCATCAGGTTGCTGACCGGCACTTCCACTTCGTCGAAGAACATCTCCGAGGTGTCCGATGAGCGGTGTCCCAGCTTGTCCAGTTTCTTGCCGCGCCGAAAGCCCGGCCGGTCGGTCTCCACCAGAACCAGGCTCAGTCCTTTGGCACCCGGAGCATCCGAGGTGCGGGCCACCACAATCACCAGGTCGCAGTGCTGGCCGTTGGAGATAAAGGTTTTGGAGCCGCTGATGCGGTAGACATCGCCGTCGCGCACCGCGCGTGTCTTTACCCCCTGCAGGTCGCTGCCGGTGCCGGGCTCGGTCATGGCAATGGCGCAGACGGTTTCCCCGCTGACCATGCGCGGCAGCCAGTGCTTCTTCTGCTCCTCGGTTCCGGCCTTCAGGATGTAGCCGGCGCAGACGTCGCTGTGCACCGAAAAGTTGGTCAGTGGCCCGGCATAACCTGCATAGCCGATCTCTTCATTGACGATGGCGTTGTATTCAAAGTTGGCACCCGGCCCGCCATATTCCTCGGGAATTTGCGGGCAGAGCAAACCGGCCTGACCGCCCTTGGCCCAATAGCTGCGGTCCACGATGCCGTCTGCCTCCCAACGCTCGAAGTGCGGCGTGATTTCGGCCTTGATGAAGCCACGCACCGCGTCGCGAAACATCTCCTGGTCGGGGTTGTGGGCTGCGCGGGGCTTAAGCATGGGTCGCCTCCGACAGGGCTTCTTCCGCCGTGACAACCGGGCGGCTTTCGCGGGTGCCCTTCATGCGCTTGGTGGGGCTCAGGGGGTCGTTGGGGGAGATCTCGACATAGTCCGCGTGCACGGCCACCAGAATGCCCACAAAGGGGAAGTCCGGAAAGCGGTCAGGCACCCGGTAGCTCACCATTTGCCCCACCGAAAAGGTGGCGGCATCGAAATTGAAGGAAAACGGGCAGGCTTCGCCGCTGGTACCTAAATCTTGCATGGTTTGTTTCTCTCGATTGGGGAATGGATGCGAGCGGGGCGGAACTTATGCGCCGGCCTTGCCGAGGATCAGGTCTGCACCTTTTTCGGCAATCATCATGGTGGGGAAGTTGGTGTTGCCGCTGGTGATGTGGGGCATGATGGAAGCGTCGATCACGCGCAGTCCGCTGATACCGCGCACACGCAGTTCCGCGTCCACCACGGCCGTGTCATCGTTGCCCATCTTGCAGGTACCCACCGGGTGGTACAAGGTATTGGCTTCCTTGCGGATATAGGCGTCCAATTCCGCGTCGCTGTTGGCCTTTTCGCCCGGCGCGTACTCACTGCCGCGGAAGCCGTCGTAGGCTTTTTGCGCGATGATTTCGCGCGAAAGGCGGATGCCGTCGCGCAGCACGCGCAGGTCATCGGGATCGGAGAGGTACCTGGGGTCAATCGCAGGCACATCGGTCGGATTGTTGGAGCGGATCTTGACCGTGCCGACGCTGCCCGGCTGTATGCCATTGAGCACGGCCATGAAGCCCTCTTCCTTGATCACATCACGACCGTGGTCGTTGTACATCAAGGGCACCGAATAAATCTGCAGATCGGGGTAGGCCAGCTCGGGCTTGGACTTCAGATGTGCCCAGGTCTCCAATGCGCCTATGGAGGTCGGACCGGATTTGAACAGCAGGTATTGACCCAGAGCCTTGACCATGGCCAGCGGCTTCAGATCGGCCAACAGGGAGTACGGCTTGGTCATGCGCTGCTTGACGGCAACCGACAGGTGGTCGCTCATATTGCGACCCACGCCGGGCAATTCATGGCGCACCGCGATGCCGTGGGGACGCATATCCTGGGGCTCGCCAATGCCGGAGAGCTGCAACAACTGCGGTGAGTTGATGGCACCGCCTGCCAGAATGACTTCGCGCTGGGCACGCACGGTATGCGACTGCCCGCGCTGCAGGTATTCGATACCGGTGGCTTGCCCGCCGTCCATGACGATGCGCTTGGCCAGGGCACCGGTGATGACACGCAGATTGGGGCGGTTCATGACGGGAGCCAGGTAGCAGGCCGAAGCACTCTGACGTACGCCATTGGCATAGTTGCCCTGCATCTGCCCCATGCCGAGCGGGTCGCCCGCATTCACATCGGGATTGAAGGGATGACCGGCCTGCACACCGCCATCGATCCAGGCGCGCGAGGTCGGGTTCATGCGATCCAGCGGCGTCAGCGTGACACCGACCGGACCGCTGTGGCCGTGCGCAGCAGGGTCGCTGCCGGGGAAGTTTTCGATGCGCTTGAAGTAGGGCAGGCAGTCCCGGTAGGACCAGCCGGCGTTGCCCATCGCGGCCCAGCGGTCGTAATCGCCCACATTGCCGCGCGACACCACCAGGCCATTGATGGAGCTGGAGCCGCCCAGCACCTTGCCGCGCGGAAAGTAAATCTTGCGGTTGTTCAAACCGGGTTGCGCAACCGACTCGTAGTTCCAATTGCCCTTGCCGGATTTCATCAGTTCGAAGAAACCGGCAGGCATGCGGTAGAACAAACTGTTGTCACTGCCACCGGCTTCCAGCAGCAGTACCTTGGTAGCGGGATCAGCGCTCAGGCGGTTAGCCAGGATGCAGCCGGCAGAGCCGGCGCCAACGATGATGTAGTCGGGTTTGAAATCCATTTTTTATGTCTCCTCGTGCAGGCAAGCGGGCGCAACCGCAAGAAGCAATGCTTCCTGCGGCTGCAAGGGCGTTCAGGCTTAGTGTTGGTTTGCGGGTATGCGCAGAACCAGTCCGTCCAGCGCCGGGGTCATGCGGATCTGGCAGGCCAGGCGGCTGCTGGGCTCGGCGTTGTCGGTGAGCGCCAGCATGTCCTGCTCGATGCCGGGCGTTGCGGGGCCCGTTTTTCCGGTCCAGGCCGGGTCTACATAGACATGGCAGGTGCCGCATGCGGCGGAACCGCCGCAGTCGGCGTCAATGCCGGGCACCAGGTTCTGGGTGGCCGCGTCCATGACGGTGGTGCCTTCGGCGGCTTCAACGGTACGTTCTGTGCCATTGGCGGAAATGAAGATGATTTTTGGCATGTTCGAAAATTTTCTTGAGGGGGTGGCTCCCGATGCCGTGAACGGCATCGGGCAATGGCTTTATTTGTGCAGGCGCACCGGAATGTCGATGAAGCCGTGGATCAGGTTGGAGGGCACACGCACCGGTTCACCCATCAACTCGATACGCGAGAAACGGTTGAACACTTCCTCCCAGAGCACGCGCAGTTGCAGTTCGGCCAGACGGTTGCCCAGGCAGCGGTGGATGCCGAAGCCGAAGGACAGGTGGTGGCGGGCGCGTGGACGGTCCACAATAAAGTCCATAGGGCGGCTGATCACTTCCTCGTCGCGGTTGCCCGACAGGTACCACATCACCACCTTGTCGCCCTTGCGGATCTGCTGACCGCGGAACTCAATATCCTCCAGGGCAGTGCGGCGCATGTGGGCGATCGGTGTCTGCCAACGCACGATCTCGGGAATCATGCTGGCGATCAGGTCGCGGTTGGCGCTGGCCTTGGCAAACTCTTCGGGGTACTGGTGCCAGGCCATGGCGCTGCCCGACATGGAGCTGCGGGTGGTGTCATTGCCACCTACGATCAGCAGCACCAGGATGCCCAGGAACTCCTCGGGGCCCAGGTCCTGCATGGAGGGCGCATGGGCCAGCATGGAGATCAGATCCGGCTGCGGCGGCAGTTTTTTGCGCTCGGCATAGAGGCCCTGGAAGTAGGCCAGACATTCCTTCAATTCGGTCTCGCGCTGTTCCCAGCTATCGACCAGACCGTAACCGGGACGCGTGGTCACCACATCCGACCAGCGTGTCAGTTTGCGGCGGTCTTCAAAGGGGAAGTCGAGCAGCGTGGCCAGCATCATCGTGGTCAGCTCGATGGAAACCCGGTCCACCCAGTTGAAGGTCTCGCCGACCGGCAACGCATCCAGCACACGGCGGGTGCGCTCGCGGATGGTGGATTCAAATCGGACCAGATTCTGCGGTGCCACGATGGGACTCACCGCCATGCGGTGGATGTCGTGCGTGGGTGGGTCCATGCCCAGGAAGTTGGGCAGGCTGATGCCGCCGTCCACCGCGTTCAGCGTGGTGTCATCCAGCACAAAGCTGCCCACGCTGTGGTCAGAAGAGAACACCTTGTGGTTGGTGTCAATGGCAACGATGTCATTGAACTTGGTGATGGACCAGTAAGGTCCGTAGGCGCTTTCCTTGCAGTAGTGCACGGGTGCCTCCGCACGCAGGCGTGCAAAGTACGGGTGCAGTGCATCGCGCACATAGAGATCGGGCGCGCTAACGTCGATCTGGTCCAGGGGGATGGTGCGGGCGATCTCCGCATCGGTTTGCAGGCTTGTCATGTGTTTCCTCTTTGTAATCTTGGTGACCGGCGCCAGTCTAGGATGGGGAGGGAGAAAGACACCCGTACTTTGGGAGGGGTTTGCCTACAGACAGGCCTAAGATAGGGGGGTGCGCGTCGCAATCCGGCGCCACAAACAAAATCTCCGGTGCGAATACCGCTGGCGAAAAGCAGACACAACAACAGGAGCCCGTGCGCAATGTGGCAAAACACCAAGGTAAGTGCGCTGGTTGCAGAGGCAGAGCGCACCGTAGGACGCACCGATCCGCCCATCTTCATGTTTCAACCCCTGCGCACCCGGGTACTGGAGCATCTCAAGGCACTCAATAGCGTGGCGTCCAAGGCCCTGCTTGTGCGGGCACCGGTGGGCTATGGCAAGACGGTGCTGATGTCCATGATGCTGGCCGAGTTGAAGCGCACCGGACGCCAATGCCTCTGGTTTGCACTGGACGACCGGGACACTGCGGTAGAGAGCGTTGTCAGCGCACTGGAAAGTTTGCTGCACGGGCCACTGCTGAATCTGCACCCCACCCAAGCACTGTTTCGCGGGCATCCGACGGTGGAAAGCCGCATTGATGAACTCATAGCGCTGATCAACCACTACCAGCTGCCCCTCACGATCTTCATAGACAACATCAACTGCTGTGACGACGCGGAGATGGGACCCTTGCTAAACAAACTGGTTTTTCAAACCCATGCATCCCGGCAACTGGTGCTGTCCAGCACCAGAGACATTCCCCTGGATATGGGCAATGCGCAGTTGCAGGGGCTGGTGCGGCAGATTGGACCGGCTGACCTGAGCTTCGGTGCCGACGATATTGCCAGGCTGCTGGGTAGCCATGTGGCTGCCCTCATTGGTCGCCAGGGCGTGGAAGACATTGCACGCCAGACCGAGGGCTGGCCCGCCGCGGTGCGTATGGTGCAAATCATCTTGTCCAGCGCAGACGATCCACGCCTGGCACTGAAGGAATTTTCCGGCTCGGACGAGGGGCTTGCACGCTTGCTGAACCGGCGGGTGTTGTCGGCCTTTCCGGCAGAGGTGCGCGACTTCCTGTTTTGCATTGCGCAGCTGCGCACCTTCAATCTGGAGCTGTGCTGCCATGTGATGGGCGACGAGCGTGCCAGGGACCACCTGACCTATCTGCTGGAGCGCAATGTTTTTGTGATTCCGCTGGACCGCAATCGAAGCTGGTATCGCTTGCACGGGCTGTTTCGCGAGTACCTCGTGCGTGAGGCCGAAACCACGCTGACCGCGGCCAGACGCCAGTTGGTGCTGACCCGGGCCGCACACTGGTGCGAAAAAAATGGTTTCTGGCGCGAATCGGTGGAGTACGCGCTGGCCTCCCAGTCTGCCACCACGGCCAGCCAGATACTGGAACGCATAGCCCCCTCCTGCATCCGCAACAGCGGGCTGATCCTGCAGTACATCCAGTGGATGGAGACCCTGCATGCGCTGGGTCACAAGGCCGGGCCCGAGGCCGAATACTGGTTTGTCTGGGCACTGGCCTTTCACAGACGTTACGACTACGCCAGGCGCCAGAGTGCCGAGCTCGCACTGCGTCTTAAGAAACAGGGCCGAAAGTCCGAGACCGATACCAGAAATAGCCTGCAGCGCAGGATTGCAATCCTGCGCGCCTCCATAGACAGCCTGAGCGACCATATGCAAGAGGCCCATGTGGGCGCATCCAGCTGGCTGGCCGATGCCACATTCGGCACCGATGACCCCTTCAATTTTGCAGCCGCCAACTGCATCGAATGCGGCTACTTTTCCAGTGCCTTCCGTTTTGTCGAGGCGCGCAAGGCCCTGAACGCGGCGCGCGAGGCGGCCTTTCAGGTCAACAGCCCGTATGTGGACGGCTGGGTGGCCTCCTACGCGGCCCTGATCCTGATCTATGAAGGCCACTTTGCAGCAGCCTATTCCGAACTGGTGCCCGCATTGGATACCACCCGTGCCAAGCTGGGCGACGAGACCGGCATATGCGGAACCATGGCCATGGTTGCCGCCAAATGCGCAGCCGAGATGGGTCTGCATGAAGAGGCTTGGCTGCTATTCGAACTGGGCAGCCGGACATCGCGCACCCACGGTTTTCTGGAGGCCGCTGCCTGCGGCCTTGAGGCCGCCGTGCTGCTCTGGCAGGGTGGCTCGGACGGGCGCATCTCACTGTTGCAGCTGCGCGAAATTGCCGGCGCCTATGCGCCGCGCCTGTCGCTGATGCTGTCCTGCTACCTGATACGGCGACTGCTGGTGCTGGGCAGGCCGGACGAGGCGCGCGAGGAGGCCGAGCGCATTGGCCTCGAGCAGGGCGGCAGCGGCGTTTACCAGCGCAGCGCGCATGAAGCGCAGATTCCGCAGCTCGATGCCCTGATTGAAGACTGCCGTCTCGCCATGCTGATGGCAAGCTCAAAGCCCAAGCAGGCAGAAGTGCTCATTGCCGAGGAAACACGCCACGCCAAAGCCGCCAACTGCGCCCTGCGGCTGGTGGAGCTGGCCCTGGCCTCGGCCACGCTGGCCCTGCGCGGCCACCAGCAGGCAATGGCCGTGCGGCACATCACCCAGGCGGTGCGTACAGCGGCCAGCCACGGCATCGTGCGGCCCTTCAAGGAGCAGGCGGAAACACTGGCTGCGGTGGTGGCGGATACCAAGGTCAATGCCTGGGGTTTTGCCACGGCGGATGAACGACGCTTCTTTGTAGACCGCTGCCGGGACTTGAACTTTGCCAACCAGTCGCTGTTTGACAAGATCGCGTCCCTGCACGAGGAGGATCCCCAACTGCTCACGCAGCTAACAGCGCGCGAACTGGAACTGCTAGGCTACATCGACGTAGGCCTGTCCAACCAGCAAATTGCCGACCACATCGATGTCTCGCTGACCACCGTGAAGTGGCATCTACAAAACCTGTATTCCAAACTAGGGGTGCGCAACCGCTCTGCGGCCCTGGCCAAGTCCAGGGTGTTGAATCTGCTGGCGAAATAAAGCCCTTGCGTTGACAGGCAGCGCAAGGGCTTGGGTGCTCCAGAGGAGCGGAGGGTTTTAGCCCAGCACGTACATCGACTTCATTTGCTGGTAGGCGGCTACCGATTCCGGCCCCATCTCACGGCCAAGACCGCTGGCCTTGATGCCACCAAAAGGCGCATTCAGGTCGGGCATATAGCCATTGATGCCGACCGTGCCTGTGGACATGCGGCGTGCCATACCGAAGGCCCGCGCATGGTCTGCCGACCAGACGGAGCCGCCCAGGCCATAGGCCGAATCATTGGCAATGCGGATGGCCTCGTTGTCGTCCGCGTAACGAATAATGGAGAGCACCGGGCCAAAAATTTCTTCCTGGGCAATCGTGGCGGCATTGCTCACATCCGCGAATACCGTGGGCTGCACAAACCAGCCACGCGCCTGGCCACTGGCACGTCCGCCGGCGACCAGCTTGCCTTCGGTCTTGCCCTTGGCAATATAGCCCTCGACGCGGTCACGGTGAATGGCAGAACCCATGGGGCCGATTTGCGTGGCACGGTCCAGCGGGTCACCCACGACATAGGCGGACACCGTGGCAGCAATCGCATCGACAAATTCCTGGTAGCGGCTGTTGGGCACCAGAATGCGGGTGCAGGAAAAGCAAGCCTGGCCATTGCTGGTCAGAGAGGCAGCAGGCAGCCCCGCCAGTACGGCGTCGATGTTGGCGTCTTCCAGAATGATGGAGGCCGACTTGCCGCCCAGTTCCAGGCTGACCGGACGCAGCAAGCGGCCGCAAACTTCGCCAATGGAGCGGCCTGCCGCGGTGGAACCGGTGAAGGCGACCTTGTCCACACCCGGATGCGAAACCAGGTAAGCACCCAGTTCACGGCCACCAGGCACCCAATTGATAACGCCTGCAGGGAACTGCGCCTCTTCCGCAGCCTCGGCCACGATGTAGCTGTCCAGCACGGTGCCGGGTGAGGGCTTGAGAACGATGGTGCAACCGGCGGCCAAGGCCGGGCCGATCTTCATCATGGACAGAATGACCGGAAAGTTCCAGGGAATGATGGCACCGACCACACCGACCGGCTCACGCCGCACCAGCGTATTGAAACCCAGGGGCGAGGGGCGGCTTTCTTCCGCTTGCAGGTTGCTGGCCAAGGCAGCGTAGTAGCGAATCAATGCGACGGTGTAGCCGACCTCGAGCTGATCAGCCGTGTTGATGGGCATGCCGTTCTGGATGCTGACCGCCTCTGCCAGCCTGGCACCGCGCTTTTCCAGCGCGTCGGCAAAACGCCCCAGTGCGGCACCGCGTTCAGCGGGCGAGCAGTTGGACCAGGTGGAATCTATTAACGCGCGGCGCGCAGCGGCTACCGCCTTGTCAATGTCGGCATTACTGCCTTCCGGCACGCTGCCAATGATTTCCTCGGTAGTGGCGCTGATGACTTCGATGCGCTGGGACGATGCCGGATTGACCCATCCGCCATCAATGAAAAAGGTTTGGTGCTGCTGCATGAAAAGCTCCTGGTAAGGAATACGGGTTGCATGATGGGTGCACCACAAAACACATGCCAGAAATCGGCATATTTCGTAATGACAATTATCGTATGCTACTGTATTACTTATTTATTGGAGCTAGGGTTTTCACCCAGTCCTGCAGCAGAAGGATCAGATTTCGTTGGCTGCCAGATAGGTCAGCAAATTTGCCTTCATGGCGTCCAGAGTTACAGCAGAGGCCTCCAGTTGCTCATCATTTAAGCCAGCCAAAATTTGCTCATTCATGCGATGGCTGATCTTGCGCATGCGCGCAATCAACTGCTTGCTCTTTGGCTCCAGGAAAACCCGATTCACCCGCCGGTCTGCCGCATCGGCATCGCGACGCACCAGACCTGATTTCTCCAGCCGGTCAATCAGGCCACCCACAGCCACCTTGCCGATGTCCAGCTCCTCTGCCAATTGCGATTGGGTCATGCCATCTTCACGCGACAAATAGGCCAGCACCCACCATTGGGCACGGGTCACATTCAAAGGCTTTAGGCATCGGTCAAACGCACTGCGTCGCAGGCGTGAAACGTCGTGAATGAGGAAACCGAGCCTAAGCTCCCAATCGATTGTGTGAACTGGCGCTGTCAAGGTGACTTTCCGGCACACGGCAAGCCATCATTGGCTCGATGAGCGCCTATGCATTACTGTAAGGAAGCGTACATTCTAAACCCCTAAACCGGGTCCCAAGTAAACACATCACCCGAACGATCCAGTTTGTAGAAGTCCGCACGCAGCATCGGAATGGCCGTATCCAGCACCGTCTCCGGCGTCCAGCCCTCGCCGCGGTGGGCCGAACGTATCGGGCGCGGCTGGCTGAACAGATAGATTTCATTGTTACGAACACCGAAGACCTGCCCGCTCACGTCCGCAGCGGAATCGGCGCACAGGCCTACCACAAAGGGTGCCACCTTTTCAGGTACCAGCTTCTTCAAGCCCTCGACGCGCTTTTTTTGCTCAGGCGTCTCGTCGGGGATGGAACCGACCATGCGGGTCCAGGCGAAGGGCGCAATCGCGTTGGAACGCACGTTGAACTTCTGCATATCGATGGCAATCGATTTGGACAGGGCCACAATGCCCAGCTTGGCTGCCGAGTAGTTGGCCTGGCCCATATTGCCGATCAGACCGGAAGTGGACGTCATGTGCACATAGCTGCCACCACCCTGCGCCTTGAAGAAGGGAGCAGCGGCGCGACTGGTGTTGAAACTACCCTTCAGGTGCACAGCCAGCACATCGTCGAATTCCTGCTCGGTCATGCGGTGGAAGATGGCGTCGCGCAGAATGCCGGCGTTGTTGACCACAATATCGATGCGGCCGAAGCTGCTCACGGCCTGCTCCACCATCGCATCGGCGTCCTGCCGACTAGCCACCGACCCACCGTTCACTACAGCCTGGCCGCCCATGGCAAGGATCTCGGCCACCACCTCATTGGCGGGTTGCCCGGTGTTGGAGGTGCCATCCAGCGAGGCACCCAGATCATTGACCACCACCTTGGCTCCGGCCTGCGCCAATGCCAATGCGATACCCCGCCCGACACCGCGACCACTGCCGGTAACCAGGGCCACTTTGCCTTCAAGTAATTTACTCATGATGTATGTCTCTTCTCTTTTCTGAATAGTGTTGTCGACGACCCTGAAAGGTGGTGCGGCAAGCCCCTCACCTCGGGAAAACCCTTGTGCATTCCCTCTGATTTACCTTAAATCAGAACGTAACTTTATCATATACTAGCGTACCATGTGTATCGACACGACCTCTTTCAGATGCAAAAACCATGAATACTTCCAAGGCTGAATACGGCCTGCTGGCTACCACCCGTTACGTTCCGCGCTTGCGCCTGGAACGCTCAGAAGTGTTGGCGCAACACCGCTGGATGGCACCCGGCCTGCGCTCCCTGGCCAAGGGCCAGCGTTCCATGGCAAGCTGGGATGAGGACAGCGTCACCATGGCGGTGGAGGCCGGACGCTTGCTGCAACAGGCACTGCCGGATGCGCAGGTAAGTGAACTGACTTTTGCCTCCACCAGCTTCCCGTTTGCCGACCGGCTGAACGCGGGCATTGTGGCGGCTGCCATGGGCCTGGATGCAAGCGCCGTGGTCAGAGATGTATCTTCCAGCGCGCGCGCCGCCTGCACCGAATTGGGTGCGATGCTGCGCAACCCCAAGGCCGGAGCAACGCAACTGCTGGTGGCGGCCGAGCAGCGCCTGGCCCGTCCGGCCAGCACCCAGGAAATGGTGCTGGGTGACGGCGCTGCAGGCGCGTTGCTAGGTACCGGCGCAGCTATTGCAACGCTGGTCGCAAGCCACAGCACGCATGCCGATCTGGTGGATCATTTCCGCCAGACCGGCGAGTCCTATGACTATGGATGGGAAGAGCGCTGGGTTCGCGACGAGGGCTATATGAAGATAGCCGTCAACACGATTCGCGCCTGCCTGAAAGAAGCCCAGGTGAGCGCAGAAGCTGTGGCCCACTTTGTAATGCCAACGCCCCTGGCACGCGTGAACGATGCGGTAGCCAAGCGTTTGGGCATCGCCGCCTCCGGCGTGGTGTCGTCTGCGCACGAGACCGTCGGCGATCTGGGCAGCGCGCAACCCCTGGCCATGCTGGACACGGCACTGCGCGCTGCATCCCCTGGCGCGTTGATTCTGGTCACCGCCTTCGGCAGTGGCTGCGAGGCCTTGCTGCTGCGCCGCACCGAGGTGCCCTGCCCCGGCAACGTCCCCGACAATGGTCGCAAGGAGACCAGCTACATGAAGTACCTGTCCTTCACCGGCCAGATCAAGCTGGAGTGGGGCATGCGTGCCGAGATGGATAACAAGACGGCACTGACCGCCGCCTGGCGTGACCATGCCAGGGCCGCACGTTTCGAGGGTGGTTGCTGCACAAGCTGCGGCACCGTGCAGTTTCCGCGAACACAGCTTTGCGTCAATCCCGCATGCCGGGCCCAAGCCAGCCAGACGCCCATCAGCCTGGCCGACAGACCCGCGCGGGTGCTGTCGCACACCAGCGACTATTTGGGATACACCCCGAACCCGCCCTTTCAGTTCGGTCACATTGATTTCGACGGTGGTGGGCGTGTGATGATGGAGTTTGCCGACACGGACCCGGACGAATTGTGTGTAGGTCTGCCTTTGCGCATGGTTTACCGGGTGAAGGACTTCGATGCAAATCGCGGTTTCCGGCGCTATTTTTGGAAAGCCACGCCGGTACGCGGCGTGGAACAGGGGGTATCACATGGCTGAGGGCATTCGCGACAAGGTCGCCATTCTGGGCATGGGTTGCTCCAAGTTCGGCGAACGCTGGGACTGTGGCCCAGACGATTTGATGCTGGAGGCCTTCAACGAAGCATTGGCTGACGCAGGCATAGGCTACACGCAAATCGAGGCGGCCTGGTTCGGCGTCTGTCTGGAAGAAAACAACGTCGGAAAAACAGCTGGCCCCCTGGCCCAGGCCTTGCGCCTGCCACGCATTGCCGCCACACGGGTCGAGAATGCCTGCGCCACCGGCACTGAGGCCATGCGCGGGGCAGCCTATGCAGTGGCCTCCGGCGCTTACGACATCGTGCTGGCACTGGGTGTGGAAAAGCTCAAGGACACCGGTTACGGTGGGCTACCGACACGCACACGCGGCGTTGCCAATGACTTGTGGCTGCCCAACACCACGGCACCGGGCGCGTTTGCGCAATTGGCATCAGCCTATGCGGCCAAGCATGGTGTCGCCATGGCGGATCTGAAGCGGGCCATGGCCCACATTTCCGTGAAGAGCCATGCCAATGGTGCGCTGAATCCCAAAGCCCATTTGCGCAATTCCATTACAGAAGAAAATGTGCTCAAGGCCGCAACCATTGCAGCACCGCTGGGCTTGTATGACTGCTGCGGCGTCAGCGATGGCGCTGCCTGTGCCATCCTCACGACGCCGGAAATAGCCCGAGCCTTGCGACCCGCTAGCGAGCTGATCACCATCAAGGCGCTGGAAGTCTCGGTCAGCAACGGGGAAGAGGCCAGCTTCAGCAGTTGGGACGGAGCCCACATTGCCACCGCCCGCGAGGCCGGATCGCGTGCCTACGCCAGTGCCCGCGTCAGCGACCCGCGCACGCAGATTCAGATGGCAGAGGTCCATGACTGCTTCTCGGTCACCGAAGCGGTGCTGATGGAAGATCTGGGCTTCAGCCAGCATGGGCGTGTCATCCATGACGTGCTCGACGGCGTGTTCGACCGCGACGGCCTCTTGCCCGTGCAACCCGATGGCGGCCTCAAGTGCTTTGGTCACCCCATTGGGGCAACCGGTTTGCGCATGGTCTATGAGATCTATCAGCAGATCCATGGCCGTGCCGGTGCACGCCAACTCAAAAATGTGGATCTGGGTCTGACGCACAACCTGGGCGGTCACCCGCACCAGAACGTATCTGCCATTTCCATTGTCGGGCGCTTTGGTGCCTGACCCGTCCCTTTTTCATTCTCAACCCAAACCACAGGAGATACCCCATGCGAGGCATCAATAACAAAATTGCAATCGTGACCGGCGCCGGTAGCGGCATTGGCCGCGCCATTGCCGTGCGACTGGCGGCCGAAGGTGCGCAAGTCGGCGTCTTCGACATCAACCCCCAAGGCGCGGCTGAAACCGTGCAAGCCATCACCGCAGCGGGCGGCAAAGCAGTCGCACAGCTCTGCGACATCACCGACTACAGCGCTGTCAAGGTCGCGGTGGAGGCGTTTGAAACCACCGTCGGCCCCACGGACATTCTGGTCAATAACGCTGGATGGGACACCCCCATGCCTTTCCTGAAAACCGATGAAGCTTTCTGGAAAAAAGTGGTTGCCATCAACTACTTTGGCCCGCTGCACATGACCCATGCGGTCGCCCAGGGCATGGCTGCGCGCAAGTCCGGCCGCATCATCAATATCGCATCTGACGCTGGCCGCGTAGGCTCCTCGGGTGAAGTGGTGTATTCCGGTTGCAAGGGCGCGACCATTGCCTTTGCCAAGGCACTGGCGCGTGAACTGGCCCGCAGCCAGGTCACCATCAACAATGTCTGCCCCGGCCCCACGGACACCCCGGCCATGGACCTGTTCGTAGGAACCGGAGAGCAAGGCCAGAAGATTCGCGACTCCATGGTGCGCGGCGTGCCACTGGGCCGCATTGGCGTGCCCGACGATTACCCTGGCATCGTGGCCTTCCTGGCCAGCGATGATGCCGCCTTCATGACGGGCCAGACCATCAGTGTCTCGGGCGGACTCACCATGCACGGCTGATCTTCATTCCTTTCATTCACCACCAACAACCAACCCCAATAGAGAACACCATGGCCGAATTCAAAGACATTCTGTATGAAGTGGGCACAAACGCTGTGCGCATCACCATCAACCGTCCCGAAGTTTTCAACGCGTTTCGCAGCCAGACCATCGAAGAGCTCATTCTGGCTTTTCGCATGGCCGACGAAGAGAAGTCGGTCAACACCGTGATCTTCACCGGAGCCGGTGAAAAGGCTTTCTGCACGGGCGGCGACCAGAAGGTTCACCTCTCGGAAGATGGTCTCTACGGACCCCGTGGCATGGTAGGCCTGCCGATTGAAGAAATGCAAAGTGCCATCCGCGACTGCCGCAAGGTGGTCATTGCCCGCGTTCAAGGCTTTGCCATTGGCGGAGGCAATGTGTTTGCCACCATCTGCGATCTGACCATTGCTTCCGAGAAGGCGCAATTCGGCCAAGTCGGCCCCAAGGTCGGCTCCGTCGACCCTGGCTTTGGAACTGCCTATCTGGCACGCATCGTCGGCGAAAAACGTGCCCGCGAAATTTGGTTTACCTGCCGCCGCCTGCCGGCCCAGGAAGCTTGCGACTGGGGCCTTGTCAACAAAGTGGTGCCTCACGACCAACTGGATGCGGAATGCGAAAGCTGGGCTGCGGGCATCAACGATATGAGCCCCACCGCGCTGGCCATTGCCAAGCGCTCCTTCAATGCCGACAGCGAAAATATCCGTGGCATCAGCTTTATGGGTGTCGCTGCCGTCAAGGGCTACTACCAGAGCGAAGAATCCAAGGAAGGTGTGCGCGCCTTCAACGAGAAGCGCAAGCCCGACTTCAAGAAATACGCGGGCTAAACAAGCGCGTCAGCAATAAAAAATAGACAGGAGACAAGCATCATGTGGCATCACGCAGATATTCAAACGCTCCCCGACATTGTTCGCCACTATGCGCGAACAACGCCCGACAAGACCGCTCTGATTGAAGGTCGCCACAGGATGACTTTTCGCCAGCTCGACCAGTCCAGCAACCGACTGGCGCAGGCCGCGATGCGTCAGGGAGCGGGGCCGAATTCCGTAGTCGCCTTTATCGGCAAGAATTCAATCCCGTTCTTTGAAATCCTGTTCGGGGCCAGCAAGGCCGGTTGCACCGTGCTTCCGCTGAACTGGCGCCTGGCTGCAGCCGAGCTGATCCCCATTGTGGATGATGCGCAACCTGTGCTGATTTTTGTTGACAAGGAATACCTGCCCCTGATGGACAACGTCCAAAAGGGTGCAGCCATGCCCTTCAAGGTCGTTGTCCTGGACTCCACCGCGGTGGGCGATAGCGGCCTTGCCCAGTGGTACCAGGAGGCACCGGATATGGATCCCGGCTTGCCAGAAGACCCGCGCGCTCTGGCGCTGTTGATGTACACCTCAGGCACCACCGGCCGTGCCAAGGGCGTGGAGATGACACACCAGGGCATCAACTATATGCGCCTGTGCGAGAGCCTGGAGCCCGCCATGCAATGGGACGCCAATGACCTGTTACTCATGGTCATGCCCAACTTCCATTTGCTGGGCACCAGCCTGCCCCTGCAGTCGCTCTACAGTGGATCAACGGTATCCATTCTGTCCATGCTGGAACCCGGAAAGCTGCTGGCACTGATAGAAACCGACCGCCCCACTGTGCTGGTGTTGGCACCCACGGTGATCCAGATGATGCTGGACCACCCCGCTGCCAAGACCACCGACTTTTCGTCACTTCGACTCATCATGTACGCCGGGTCTCCCATCAACGCGGAACTGCTCAAACGTGCGCTCCTGGAAATAAAGTGCCAGTTCATGCAGTTCTACGGCGCCACCGAGAGCCTGGGCGCCATCACGATTCTGCGTCCGGACCAGCATGACCTGGTGGTGGATACCAAGCTCAAATCCTGCGGCACGCCTTTGCCGCTGATGGAGTTAAAGATTGAAGACGGCATGGGCCGGGAAGTACCCGATGGTGAGATTGGTGAGTTCGTATTGCGTTCACCCACCATGTTCAGGGGCTACCGCAACCAGCCGGAAGCCACGGCTGCCGTGTTGAACAAGGGTTGGTACCGCACGGGCGACGCCGGCTACCGTGACAAGGATGGCTTGCTCTACATCGTGGACCGCGTGAAGGACATGATTGTCAGTGGCGGCGAAAACGTCTATTCGGCTGAAGTGGAACAAGCGATACAGAAACATCCAGCCGTCGCCATGTCGGCCGTGATTGGTGCACCCGACGCGCGCTGGGGCGAGAGGGTCGTGGCCGTGATCGTGCTGAAGGCCGGATCCACCGCAACGGCAGAGGAAATCAATCTGCACTGCCGCAGCCTGATTGCCGGTTACAAAGTTCCCAAGGAAATCCGCTTCGCCGACGCGCTGCCCTTCAGCCCTGCAGGCAAGGTGCTCAAGCGATTACTGCGCCAACCTGCTTGAGAATTTCAGGAGTCACTATTTTGAATAACCAGATTCACAGCAGCCTGGAAGCAGACGGTGTGCTGTTGGCCACCATCGACATGCCCGGTCGGTCCATGAATGTATTTTCCGTCGAATTGATGGACGCGCTGGACGCGCTGATGGAACGCGTGGAGTCCGACCCGGCTGTACAGAGCGTGGTGCTCACCTCCGGCAAACCGACCTTTCTGGCCGGTGCCGATCTGGTGATGGTTCGGGGCTATACCGACAGCGCACGGTCGTTGAACGCCGATCAAATGTTCGAGCTGTGTGGCCGCCTGGGGCGCCAATTCGTGCGACTGGAAGCTTCTGCCAAACCCTGGGTGGCAGCCGTTAACGGCATCGCCTTGGGCGGCGGTCTGGAGCTGGCCATGGCCTGCCGTGCACGCGTGGTAACAGACAACCGGCATACGCTCCTGGGTTTACCGGAGGCCCGCTGGGGGCTGCTGCCAGGAGCTGGTGGCACGCAACGCTTGCCGCGCATAGTGGGTTTTGAAGCGGGTCTGGAGTTGCTGCTGAGTGCGCGCTCCATGAACCCAACGGAGGCCGTTGAGCGCGGCGTGTTTGCGCGCGCCGTCCCTGCCAATCAGTTGCTCGACGAAGCGAGGGCGCTGGCGCGCAGCCTACAGGGTCAGCCCTTCGATCCCGAAACGAAGTTTGCCCATCTGGACCAGACAAGGGTGCCAAGCCGCAGCGTGGACACGGTGCAGGCCCTGGCAAGAAAATTTGGTGTGAGCGATGCTGATTTCCGTGACTACCCCGCTTATGAAACCATCATTGACTGCGTGTTGCTGGGTGCGCGCCTTCCACTGGCCGAAGCCAGTGCCATTGAGATGCGCCAATTTTTGCGCCTGATGTTCAATCCGGTGGCCGGCAACATGGTGCGAACCCTGTTTCTGAATCGCCAACGCGCAGACCGCGAGTTGGCGGCACCGGCAGACCTCAGCATCGCGCATGTCACGCTGGGACCCTTGTCAAAGGAGCAAGTGCAGTGGGAGCAAGTGCTGACCAAAAGCCGCTTGGCCTTGCACAACGATGTATCTTTGCCACCCGGCAGCATGCTTCTTACCGATTCACGCGGTGTCTCGCACAGCGTCGCCCTGTCTGTACTGGGCGTCGAGGCGCCCAAGCTCAGTGACGCAGCGGCCACTGCATGGCTTTCGCCCAAAAATGCCAATGGCAGCGTGTTGGAAATTGTCTCAGCCAGCGAGCCCGCAGCCCAGGCGCTCGCCGCCCTGGCCCCGCGCCTGGGCGCTGCCCTTCCCTACCGGAGTGCCGATGGCCGCAGTGTGATGCAACGCCTGGCGACGGCCGGCAAAGTATCGCTGGACGCGCAGTCGCTTGAAGCGCTGCGCCTGCTGGCCAGCGGTGCGGCGTCGCAAGCCGACATGCTGGATGTCGCCGCCTGTGCAGCCGGCCTCAGTCCGTCCTGGAGCGGTGGGCCACTCACTTATTCTTGGGCGCATCAGGACCGCCTGGTGCCGCAGTTTGACGAGGTGCTGCGTTCAGCCTGGCCCCGGCTCGAGCCTCTCTTGCGCGCAGCTTGCTCATGATCGACCAGCGTTTCAAGGGTTACACCACAGCACCTTCTACGGTGCAGGTCGATGCCTGGCGGGTCAAGCTGTTCTGCCAGGCCATTGGAGAAACCAATGCGGTGCACTGGGACGCCAACGCGGCCCATGCACAAGGCTATACCCACTGCCCGGTTCCACCCACCTTCCTCAAAGCCTTGGAGAGCGAACACTTCAGCAGCGCAGCCTTGCTGCGCGTGCTGACGGTTTCGGTCGGCAAAGTGCTGCACGCCGAGCAAAGCTTTGATTACATCCGGCCCGTGCATGTAGGTGACGTGGTGGAAATCAGCCGCAGCATCACGGACCTTTATGACAAGCGGGAAGGAAGCATGAGCTTCATCGTCGTGCGTACCGACTACCGTGTCGAACAACAGGCCGTTGGCAGCAGCATTCAGACCATCATGATCCGCAACCAAGATCCGGCGGTCCCATGAGCAGCCCCACCTTTCCCTCTGCCATTGAAATCAGCTGCGGTCCGGTCACAGCCGTCGACTTGGCCCTGTACGCCGCCGCCTCCGGAGACCTCAACCCCTTGCACCTAGATGACGGCGTGGCGCGCAAGGCCGGCTTTGACCAACCGCTGGTGCATGGCATGCTGACCATGGCCTATGTGGCACGCCTCTTCACCCAGACCTTTGGCAGCGGTGCGCTGTTGGCACTCAACACCCGCTTCATAGGCGCAGCCAAGCGTGGTGACACGCTGGTACTCAGTGCCAGATTGGGCGCGTGCGATGACAACTCCGCGCTGTACCACGTGCGCGGAACAACGGGGGCTGGGAGCGAGGTTGTTTCCGGTAGCGCCCGCGTACGCCTGGGTCAAGCGTCACCAGCCACGGCCGCACAGATTACGCCATGAGCCACCCCATGTTGCAGCTCACTGACGCCATCCAGCCCGGCCAACGCGTCTTCGTGTCCACGATGAGCACGGAGTCGGCTCTGCTTGCCGAGGAGTTGCGCGCCGACCCTGAGCGTGCGCGCAACGTGCAGTTCATAGGCGTGCAGTTTCCTGGCATTGACAGCACCGACTATCTGGGCATGCATTCCCAGTCCCGCCTCACCGCCTACTTCATGTCGCCCGCCGTGCGCCTTGGTATGCAGCAGGGTCGCGCCACCCTGCAAGGGCTGGACTATCTGGGCATTGCGCACACTCTACAACAGGGACCGCCAGTGGATGTGGCGATTGCCCAACTCAGCCCACCTGATGCCCAGGGCCGTTGCAGTTGCCTGAGCAGCGACTTCATGCCCCTGGTCTGGAAGCGGGCCCGCAAGCGCCTCGCCCATATCAACCCGCTGATGCCCCGCACCCGTGGATCATTCAGCGTCGACATGCGCGAACTCGATGGCTGGGTGGAGGCTGAACGTCCCCTGCTCAATTACCAGGAACCGGCTGCGGGGGACCTCGACCTGTGCATTGCAGCCCATGCCGCCAGCCTGGTGCGCGATGGCGACACCCTGCAATTCGGCATAGGCACTGTGCCACTGGCCCTGGGCCAGGCACTGGCACAGCACCGGCGCCTGAAGGTGCATGCCGGCATGGTGACTGCCGTCGTGCAACGCCTGTCTGCGGCGGGCGCACTGGATGCCGACGCGCGCATCACCACGGGCGTTGCCCTGGGAGACGCAGGATTTCGTGAATTTGTTGCCCAGCATGCGCCACTGTGGTTTACCGACGTGGGCCACACCCATGACGTGGCCACCATTGCCAGCATTCCGCGTTTTGTGGCGGTCAATGCAGCGGTGGAGGTAGACCTGTTCGGTCAGGTGAACTCGGAGCGCATGGCCGGCACGCTGCAAGCCGGCGCCGGAGGCTTGCCCGCATTTGCACAGGGCGCGCTGCGTTCGGAAGGTGGGCGTCTATTGATCTGTCTGCGCTCGACGGCGGCACGCGGCACGCTATCGCGCATAGTGCCGGCGCTGGACGCACAGGGCCTGTGCACACTTCCTGGCTACATGGCCGACGCGGTCATCACCGAGCACGGCATTGCCGAACTGCGCGGGCTCAGCATGGAGCAGCGCGCGCAAGCCTTGATCGGCATTGCCGATCCGGCACACCAGAGCGCTCTGCAGGCAGCCTGGGAACTGCAACGCGCCAGGCTGTAAGGCCCGGCCGTGCGGTCAGTCCTGGGCAATGCGTATCAGGCGCTTGCCCAGGTTGTCACCCCGGTACAGACCGGCGATCGCATCCGGCGCATGTTCGATTCCAAGCAGAATGTCTTCGAGGTAGCGCAGCTGTCCCGTGCGAATCCATTGCGCCAGATCCTGATAGGCTGCAGCGTAGTGCTCCGGATGGTCGAAGATGACAAAGCCCTGCATGCTGGCACGCTTGATCAACAGGTGGCGCTCGACCCGGGGCCCACTGGGAATCGGATCCCAACTGGAAACGGAAGCGGTGCCGCAAATGATCACCCGCGCACCCCGATTCAGGTGCGTCAGCACCGCATCGCTGATGGGGCCGCTGGTATTGTCGTAATAGATATCCACACCGCCCGCGCAGGCAGCAGCCAGCTGCTGCTCGAAATCCGCCGCCTTGTAATCGACTGCCGCATCGAAACCAAACGCATCCAGGCACATGCGCCGCTTGGTCTCGCCGCCCGTGATGCCCACGGTCCGGCAGCCCTGCAGCTTGGCAATTTGGCCCACACAGGACCCCACAGCACCCGCTGCGGTGGAGACAACCACCGTCTCCCCTTTTTGCGGACGCCCAAGCTGCAACAAACCATAGTGGGCCGTGACACCGTTGATGCCCATCACGCCCAAGGCGGCAGAAAGAGGTAAATCGCGTTCGCCGATCTGTCGCTGGATCTCGCCCGCCCGTACCACCGCGTAGTCCTGCCAGCCAAACATGCCGGTCACCCAGGCACCCACCGGCACGGCCGAGTCACGGGATGCCTGCACCCGCCCTGCGGCGAAGGAGCGCATCACAGCGCCAATGGGCACCGGCTCGCTGTAGTTTCCGACCGCGCTAAGCCAGCCGCGCATGGCGGGCTCGACAGACAGGAAGACATTGCGTACCAGCACCTGGCCCTCATCCAGCACAGGGACAGGCGTTTGCACGATCTCAAAATGTTCGGCTTGCGGAATCGCAAGGGGACGGCTGCGCAGGCGCACCTGCCGGTTAATCAGTGGGTTCATAGGGGGTCGGGGTAGAGGTTTCTACTTAGTTAAATTATTTGATGCCTATGTTATATTACACATGCGTACCATGTACAGGTGAACGCTATGAAAAATATCCACGCATAAGGAGCCACCCATGGCAGGGCTTTGGTTTAAAGAATTCAGCATCGACCAGTCGTTCGAACACGAGATCCGTCGCACGGTCACAGAGGCCGACAACATGTGGTTCAGCAACGCCACCTACAACCCGGCGGCCATCCACATTGACGCAGAGTACTGCAAAACCACTGAATTCGGGCGCCCGCTGGTCAACAGCATCTTTACGCTGGGACTGGTGATTGGCTTGTCGGTGCAGGACACCACCCTGGGCACCACGGTGGCCAATCTGGGCATGACGGATGTGCGCTTCAAGCACCCCGTATTTGCCGGCGACACCATTCGTTCGCGCACGACGGTCAAGGATTTGCGCGACAGCAAATCCCGCCCCAACGCCGGCATCGTCACCTTTTTGCACCAGGGCTTTAACCAGCGGGGTGAAGAGGTCTGCACCTGCACGCGCCAGGCCCTGATGCTCAAGCAGGCTGCGGCATGAAACTGCGCTCCATGCTCTTTGTTCCGGCCGACAGCGAGCGCAAACTCGCCAAGGCGCTGGCCAGCCCAGCCGATGCCCTGATCCTGGACCTGGAAGATGCGGTCGCCGCCAGCCGCAAGGCTGAGGCCCGCATCGCTGCAGCCGCCTTTGTCACGGCCCAGGCCAATCAGCTTTCCAGCAAGCTGTTTGTACGCATCAATCCGCTCGATTCCGGCATGGCCATGGAAGACCTGGCCACGGTGGTGGTACCGGGCCTGGCCGGCATCATGCTACCCAAGTCCAATAGCGCGGCCGACGTGATCCGTCTGGGCCACTGCCTGGATGCACTGGAGGCGCGTACGGGCATGGTGCCCGGTAGCGTCGTGATCGTTCCGGTGGCCACCGAAACCGCAGCCGCCATGCTGAACATGCAAAGCTTTGCCGGCCCCGTGCCCCGCCTCGCAGGCATGACCTGGGGTGCAGAAGACCTGTCTGCCGCCATAGGCGCCATCTCCAACCGGGAGGAAGAAGGCAGCCTGTCGCCGCTTTACACCCTGGCTAATTCTCTGTGCCTGTGTGCCGCGGCAGCCACCGGTGTGGCAGCCATTGACACGCTGTATGCAGACTTCCGCGATGACGCCGGTCTGGCGGCATCCTGCCGCGTCTCACGCAGGCGCGGCTTTCGCGGCCGCATTGCCATCCACCCCGACCAGGTGGCCACCATCAATGCGGCCTTCTCGCCCTCGGAGGCGGAACTGACCCATGCACGGCGCATCGTGGAAGCATTTGCAGCCCAGCCCGATGCGGGCACGCTCAGCCTGGACGGCGTGATGTTGGACAAACCCCATTTGACGCAAGCCCTGCGCACCCTGAGCCAGAACGGCTAACAACCCATTCACGGAGCAACCCAATGGACTTTTCACTCTCGGAAGACCACCGCGCCATACGCGATGGCGTGAGCGCCGTCGTGCGCTCATTCGATGACGAATACTGGCTGACGCGGGACGAGGACGGCGAATTCCCGCGCGAATTCCACAAGGCCATGGCCGACGCCGGCTGGCTGGGCATCACCATGCCCACCGAATACGGCGGCGCAGGCCTGGGCGTGACCGAAGCCTGCATCATGATGCATGAGGTGGGCAGCCACGGCGGCGGCATGGCGGCCACCTCCTCGGTGCACATCAACCTCTTTGGCCCGCATCCCATCGTGGTGTTCGGTACGCCGGACCAGCGCCAGCGCTGGCTGCCCCGGCTGATCGAGGGCAAGGACCAATGCTGCTTTGGCTTCACCGAGCCGGATGCCGGCCTGAATACCACCGCCATCAAAACCTTTGCCGAAAAAGTTCCCGGTGGCTACATGGTTTACGGCCAGAAGGTCTGGACCTCCACCGCGCAGGTGGCCAACAAGATCATGCTGCTGACGCGCACCACCAAGCTCGAAGACTGCAAGAAGCCGACCGACGGCATCACGATCTTCTACACCGATCTGGACCGCTCCAAGATCGAGGTGCGCCGCATCCCCAAGATGGGCCGCAAGGCCGTGGACTCCAACGCCATCTTTATTGACGGCCTGTTCATACCCGACGCCGATCGCATCGGCGAAGAAGGCAAAGGCTTCAGCTACATCCTGCACAGCCTGAACCCCGAGCGCCTGCTGATCGCCTCCGAGGCGGTGGCCATCGGCCAGGACGCGCTGCGCCGCGCCACCCAATATGCCAAGGACCGGGTGGTGTTTGACCGCCCCATCGGCATGAACCAGGGCATACAGCATCCACTGGCCGAGCGCTGGATGGACCTGGAGGCGGCCTGGGCCATGACCATGAAAGGCGCCTGGCTGTACGACCAGCACCAGCCCTGTGGTGCCGAAGCCAATACCGCCAAATTCCTGGGCGCACGCGCCGGGCACGCCGCGGCGCAGCAGGCTGTCTTCACCATGGGCGGCTTTGGCTATGCCAAGGAATACCACGTCGAACGCCTGCTGCGTGAAGTCACCGTCACGCGCATTGCCCCCATTACCGAACAGCTGATCTTGTGCTTTATTGCCGAGAAGGTGCTGGGACTGCCCAAGTCGTACTGAGATCACCCAAAGGATCACCATGTTTAAAAGAACGCTATTCAACGAAGACCACGAAGCCTTTCGCGACACCGTCCGACGCTTCATCGACAAGGAAATCGCGCCCTTCCATGCGCAGTGGGAAAACGACGGCATCGTGCCGCGCGAGCTCTGGCTCAAGGCGGGCGCCGCCGGCATGTTGTGCTGCACGGTTCCCGAGGAATACGGTGGCCTGGGCCTGGACTATCTGTTTGACGTCGTCGTGTTTGAAGAGATGGCGCGCTCCGGCTTCACCGGCCCTGGCTTTCTGATCCATTGCGATCTGGTCTCCACCTATGTCAAATCGTTTGGCACCGAAGAACAGAAAAAGACCTGGCTGCCAAAAATGGTAGCAGGTGAAGCGATTGGCTCATTGGGCATGACCGAGCCCCATGCCGGCAGCGACCTCAAGGCCATTCGCACCCGTGCCGTGCGCGATGGCGACGACTACCTGATCTCCGGCCAGAAAGTATTCATCTCCAACGGCCAGCTGTGTGATGTCATCGTGCTGGCCACCAAGACCGACGTCGCCGCCGGTGCCAAGGGCGTCACGCTGTTTCTGGTGGACACCAGCTTGCCGGGATTCCGCCGTGGCAAAAACCTGGAGAAGCTGGGCATGAAGGGCCAGGACACGTCCGAGCTTTTCTTCGACGAGGTGCGGGTGCCCGCATCGTCCATGCTCGGTGAAGAGGGCAAGGGCTTTGAGCTGATGATGACCAAGCTGGCCCAGGAACGCCTGGCCCAGGCCATACGCTCCGCTGTGGTGGCAGAAACCGTGGTGGACTACACCGTGGCCTACACCGCCGAGCGCAAGGCCTTTGGCAAGACCATAGGCGACTTCCAGAACACCCAGTTCAAGCTGGCCGAACTCAAGACCGAGGCGGTCATCGGGCGCGTGTTCACCGACAAATGCATAGACAACTTCATCAAGGGTGAGTTGGACGCCATTGACGCGGCCATGGCCAAGATGTGGATGAGCAATCTGCACTGCAAGGTGGTGGATGAATGCCTGCAGTTGTTTGGTGGCTGGGGCTATATGTGGGAGTACCCCATCTCCAGAGCCTACGCCGACGCGCGCATCGTCAAGATCGCTGGCGGCTCGATCGAAGTGATGAAGCTCATCATCGGGCGCCAACTCTTTTTAGACTACCGGGCCAACGGACTGGCCGGCAAATAGCCGCTGACCCTGCATTTCGCAAACCGAACCCAAACACCGACATCCATGGACACACACAATCCCAAAAGCGCGATGCGCGCGGACGCACTGAGCGGCAAGCGCATTTTGATCACCGGCGGCGGCACCGGCCTGGGCAAGGAACTGGCGCGCGCTTTCAGCGCGCAAGGTGCTGCCGTGCATATCTGCGGGCGGCGCAAGCAGGTGCTGGACGACACCGTCGCCGAATTGCAGCGCACCGCGGCGCACGGCGGATCGATCGAGAGCCACATCTGCGATGTGCGCGATGCCGACCAGATAGAAGCCATGGTCGACACCATCTGGCAGGGCGGCCCCTTGACCGGACTGGTCAACAACGCCGCCGCCAATTTCATCTCGCCATCGATTGACATCAGCCCGCGCGGTTTCGCCGCGGTGCGCTCTACCGTGATGGACGGCGCCCTGTTTTCCACGCTGGCCTGTGGCCGGCGCTGGATCGAACAGGGCCTGCCCGGTTCCGTGGTCAGCATGCTGGTGACCTGGGTCTGGACCGGTTCGGCCTATGTGTTGCCTTCCGTCATGGCCAAGACAGCGGTGCACGCCATGACCATGTCGTTGGCGGTGGAATGGGGCAAGAACAATATCCGCGTCAACGCGGTTGCACCGGGCCCCTTCCCCACCGAAGGCGCATGGGAAAAACTGGCACCCATCCCCAAGGCCAATGTGGGCGCCGCCTCTTCCGAGGAAGTGCCCATGCAGCGCTTTGGCAAGATGGCCGAGCTGTGCAACCTGCTCACCTTTTTGCAGGCCGACGGCTGTGAATACCTGACGGGCCAGAACATTGCCATCGATGGTGGCCACCACCTGGCCGCACCCAGCACCTTTGCCGCCCTGGGCAAGCTCACCTCCGAGGACTGGGCCGAAGCCAAAACGCTGGTGCGCGGTCGCGCCGAACAGGAAAAGGCCCAGCGCAGCGCGGGCTGAGTCAGGGCGCCGCGCACTGCCGCACGGCGCCAGCACAACATTCAATTGGTGGAGATTTCAATGAAGGTATTGGTAGCAGTCAAACGCGTGGTGGACTACAACGTCAAGGTGCGCGTCAAATCCGATGGCACGGGCGTGGACATCAGCAACGTCAAAATGAGCATGAACCCGTTTGACGAGATCGCCGTAGAGGCTGCGGTGCGTCTGAAGGAAAGCGGCGCTGTCAGCGAGATTATTGCAATCTCCTGTGGCGTGGCCCAGTGCGCCGAAACCTTGCGCACGGCCATGGCCATTGGTGCCGACCGGGCCATCTTGGTGGAGAGCACGCAAGAGTTGCAACCCCTTGCCGTAGCCAAGCTGCTCAAGGCTGTGGTGGACAAGGAACAACCCGGCCTTGTCATCCTGGGCAAGCAGGCCATCGATGACGACTGCAACCAGACCGGTCAAATGCTGGCGGCTCTGTGTGGTTTGCCTCAGGCCACTTTTGCCAGCGCACTCACTGTGGCCGACGGCAAAGCCGTGGTCAAGCGGGAGGTCGATGGTGGTTTGGAGACTTTGAGCCTGGACCTGCCGGCCGTGGTCACCACCGATCTGCGCCTCAACGAGCCGCGCTATGTCACGCTGCCCAACATCATGAAGGCCAAGAAGAAGCCGATGGAGACCTTCACCCCTGCGGGCTTGGGCGTGGACGTCGCGTCGCGCCTCAAGACACTGGGTGTGAAAGAGCCTGCGCAGCGCAGCGCCGGCATCAAGGTTGCTGACGTCGCCACCCTGGTCGACAAGCTCAGAAACGAAGCCAAAGTGATCTGAACGGAAACTAAAAAATGACCTCTCTTGTTATTGCTGAACACGACAACGCCACCATTCGCCCGGCCACACTGAACGTGGTGAATGCCGCCCTGCAGTGCGGTGGCGAGGTGCACCTGCTGGTTGCAGGCGCCAACGCCCATGCGGCCGCCGCCGCGGCCGCGCACATTGCCGGCGTGGGTAAGGTCCTGCATGCTGAAGACGCCGGTCTTGCGCATGGGCTGGCCGAGAACATGGCGGCCCAGGTCCTGGCAATTGCGGCCAACTACAGCCATATCCTGTTTGCTGCCACGGCCTCGGGCAAGAACATCGCTCCGCGCGTGGCCGCCCTGCTGGATGTGGCGCAGGTTTCCGACATCACGCGCGTCTGCAGCCCGGACACTTTTGAGCGCCCCATCTATGCAGGCAATGCCATGGCCACCGTGCAAAGCCTGGACGCAACCAAGGTGCTTACGGTGCGCACCACCGGCTTCGACCCCGCTGCCAGCAGTGGTGGCGCCGCTTCGGTCGAGTCCCTCAGCGCAGTGGGCGCCAGTGCACGCACCACCTTTGTGGCCAGCGAGATCGCCAAGAGCGAACGCCCCGAGCTGACCGCCGCCAAGGTGATCGTGTCGGGTGGCCGTGCACTGGGCTCCAACGAGAAATTCATGGAAGTGATGACCCCGCTGGCCGACAAGCTGGGGGCTGCCATGGGTGCCTCGCGCGCAGCGGTGGATGCGGGCTACGCACCCAACGACTGGCAAGTGGGCCAGACCGGCAAGATCGTGGCGCCCCAGCTCTACGTGGCCTGCGGCATCAGTGGCGCCATCCAGCATCTGGCCGGCATGAAGGATTCCAAGGTGATCGTGGCGATCAACAAGGATGTGGAAGCACCCATCTTTTCGGTGGCCGACTACGGTCTGGTGGCTGATTTGTTTGTGGCGGTTCCGGAACTGACCAGCCTGGCTTGAGTCCTGGATTTATTGGTTCAACCATTTCATAAAGAGGATACCCATGTACCAGCAAAAAAAGGTCATCATCAGCTGCGCAGTGACCGGCGCCATCCACACGCCGTCCATGTCGCCCTACCTGCCGGTGACGGCAGAAGAAATCGCCGAGGCCTCTATTGCGGCCTGCGAGGCCGGCGCGGCCATCATCCACTTGCACGCGCGTGACCCCGTCACCGGCAAGCCCGACCAGCGCCCCGAAGCCTTCACGCCCTTTCTGCAAGAGATTAAGAAGCGCTCCGATGCCATCGTCAACCTGACGACCGGCGGCTCGCCCTATATGACGGTGCAGGAGCGCATGCAGCCGGCCAAGGTGCTGCGCCCTGAAGTGGCGTCCATGAACATGGGCACCATGAACTTCGGCCTGTTCCCCATGCTGCAGCGCTTCAAGGAGTTCAAGCACGATTGGGAACGCCCCTACCTGGAAGGCAGCAAGGACCTGATCTTCCGCAACACCTATGGCGATCTGGAAACGGTACTCACTGAACTGTCGGTGAACGAAACGCGCTACGAGTTCGAGTGCTACGACACCTCGCACCTGTACAACCTGGCCCACTTTGTCGAGCGTGGCCTGGTGAAGGCGCCCTTCTTTGTGCAAACCGTGTTCGGCATCCTGGGCGGCATTGGCACGCACCCGGACGATGTCATGCACATGAAGCGCACGGCCGACCGCCTGTTTGGCGACGACTACCGCTGGTCGGTGCTAGGCGCCGGCAGCAGCCAGATGAAAATTGCAGCCATGGCGGCCTCCATGGGCGGCAATGTGCGTGTGGGTCTGGAAGACAGCCTGTGGATCGGCAAAGGCCAACTGGCGAAGTCCAATGCAGAGCAGGTGCTGAAGGTGCGCAGCATTCTGGAAGGGCTGGGGCTGGAGATTGCAACACCCGCCGAGGCACGCGAGATATTGCAGCTCAAGGGTGTCGACAAGGTCGCGTTTTGAACCAGCCACAAGGGCAGGATCTGCAGCTGCTGAACGAGTCCCTGGAACTGGCCCTGGCCCAGTGCGAGGACTTTGCGCCTGCGGTCTTCGCACGCTTTTTTGAGCGCCGTCCCACAGCAACAGCCCTGTTTGAAGTGCCCGACACGGCCATGCCCCCGTTGGGTTGCGGGCAGATGGTGTTCGAGATCATCTCCCTGCTATTGGATAGCGCTGCCGGCAAGCCCTACGTGGCCTCGTACATGCACCAAATCGCGTCCGAGCACTGCGCCTTCAAGGTAGAAGACCCCACGCTGTACCCAGAGTTGATGGCCTCGCTGGTCGATGTACTGGCCACCCTGATCGGAGCGCAGTGGAGCCCTGCCTACGCGCAGGCCTGGGAGCGCCAATCGAGCAGGCTACTGGACAGCCTGCCCGCGCGTGCCCTCACGTGCCCGGCAAGCGCCGCTGGCGGCACGCCTGCCTGAGGGCATGCATACCCAACTACAGCGTGGCAAAGGCTATGCCAAGCCCTTTTGCAGACTCCCTGGTTTGAGCGTATGGCGCTCCACACAAACCCGTATGGTTCCCTCCCGTTCCTGGACGGGGTAAACCTTGGCGCTACCAACCCCTGGCGTTCTGGTCTTGCCCGAAGTTTCCACCAAGTGACCCTGTGGGCAGAACTTGAAGCCGTGGTGGGGGCAAACAATGTGATCCCCTTCGATGCGTCCATCCGACAGCGGCGCCCAGCGATGCGGGCAGCGGTCTTCGAGCGCCACAGCGGTACCGTCGGCTTTGCGGTACAGCACGACGGGCCGTTCCGAAAGCGCAATGCCCACGGGCTTGTGCGGCAGCAGTTGGGCTGAATGCACAGCAAACTGCCAAGCATTGTCATCCGGCATATCAGGTCTGGCCAAGGTCTACCAGTTCAAATTGGAACGACGTGTGAAACTGTTCATGAAAGGCAATGAAGTCCTTGGTGTATTGCTGCTCGCAGTGCAGCGCATGCGCCTCCTGGGAAACAAAGCACTCCATGAAGACCAAACGATCGGGATCATCGGTGCAGGTGAAGAAGTCGTAGGCGATGCAGCCGGCCTCGGCCCGCGTCAGACGCTGGACTTCAGGTGCACGCTGGAGTATCTGTTCCAATGAACCAGCTTGTAGCTGAATCGTGATGATGAATTTATACATACCGGTCCGTTACATGGCCTGCGTCATTGGGCGGCCAGCATCCATTCGTGCACGGGGTCGTTCTTGAAGACCCAGAAGCGCTTGGGGCCCGCCATCACATTCAGGTAATACAGGTCATAGCCATGCGGCGCCGTCACCGGGTGGTAGCCGCGCGGCACCATTACCACATCGTGGTCTTCCACGGCGCAGGCTTCGTCGATGCTGCGGTCATCGGTATAGACGCGCTGGAAGGCAAAGCCCTGCGGCGGGTTGAGCCGGTGGTAATAGGTTTCTTCCAGAATGGTTTCCTCCGGCAACTGATCCACGTCGTGCTTGTGCGGCGGGTAGCTGGAGCTGTTGCTGGCAGGCGTGACCACCTCCACCACCAGCAGGTGCGCGGCAGTGGGGTCATCATGCGGCAGGATGTCGCAGACATAGCGGGTGTTGGTGCCCTTGCCGCGCACGCTGCGGCGCATGGAAGCCGGATCAATCACACGCACCTCGCGTGCGCTGGCGTTCTCACCACCAGGCGCCGTGCACAAGGCAATTTCGGCCTCTATGGCAGCACCCGGTACCGTGGAGATGGTGACCGTGCGCCCCACCGGCACAAAGACTGCCGCCGGGGACTTGTCCTCAAACACGGTGGCCCGGCCGCCCAGGTTGGCATAGGTTTCGCCGGCGATGGTGACATCCACCATGCCCGTGAGTACCACCAGGCACAACTCGCGCTCGCCGGTGTCCACAGTCTCGCTCTCGCCGGGTTGCAGGCGTATGGCCCGGAAGCCCACATGGGTCCAACCGGCGCGCTCGGGGGTGACGTCGACAATCTCGCGGCCTGTAGGGGCCGACTTTGCAAGCAGGGGGCTAACCATGGTGGGTCCTGTTAAATGCGTTGGTCTTTTTTAGCGAGCTCAAAACGGGCACGGGCGTCGATGACCTGCGTGCGCTCCGACACCTCGGGGATGCCCACTTCCCACCAGCAGCCGCCCTCTTCGGTGATGCGCTCATGGGTGGTGTCGATCACGATCACCTGGGTCCGGGTCGCTGCACGGGCTTTCACCATAGCCGCCTTGAGGTCGGCCACCGTTTGCACATGTACCGATTCCGCGCCCATGCTGCGGGCATGCATGGCAAAGTCAATCGTGCTCTTGGCGCCGCCGGCGGGCACGCAGTCATCGAGCATGTTGTTGAAGCTGGCACCGCCAGATTTGAGCTGCAGGCGCTCGATGCAGCCATAGCCCCGGTTGTCCAGCACCACGACGATGAGTTTCTGGCCCAGCAAGACGGACGTGGCCAGCTCGGAATTCATCATCATGTAGGAACCGTCGCCGACCATGACAATCACTTCCTGATCGGGCCTGGCCATCTTGGCACCCAGCGCCCCGGCGATCTCATAGCCCATGCAGGAATAGCCGTATTCCACGTGGTAGTTGCCGGGCAGCGTGGCGCGCCAGAGCTTGTGCAACTCGGCCGGTAGCGTTCCGGCCGCACAGACCACCACATCGCGCTGGCCGCTGTCGCCACCCGCATCATTGAGCGAGTCGCGCACCGCGCCCATGACTTCCGCGTCGTAGGGCAACACGTTCTTGGGAACCGCTGTGGTCAGCTCGGTCACGCGCGCCACCCAGGCGGCGGCCTGCAGCTTGGCGGTCTTGGTCCAGGCAGGGTCAGCCGTCCAGTCGCCCATGGCCTGGCTCAGTTGTTCCAGGCCGGTGCGCGCGTCGGCAACCAGGCCCAGCCCGCTCCACTTGCCCGCATCGAAGGGCTGGACATTCAGGCTCAGCAACCTGGCCTGCGCATACAAGGCGTGCGAGCCGGTGGTGAAGTCCTGCAGGCGCGTGCCCACGGCAAACACCAGGTCCGCTTCACGCGCGACAGCGTTGGCAGCGGGGCCGCCGTCCACACCGATGCCGCCCACATTCAGTGGGTGGTCCCAGGCCAGGCTGCTTTTGCCGCCATGGGATTCGGCCACAGGAATGCCATGCTTTTCGGCAAAGGCGCGCAAGGCGTCCCAGGCCTGGCTGTAGAGCACGCCGCCACCGGCAATGATCAAAGGCTTCTTCGCGGTCCGGAGCAAGGCAGCGGCCTGGGCTAGTTCGCGCGGGTCGGCCGGCGGGCGGCGGAAGTGCAGCAGGCGCGGCTCCAGGAAGTCCAACGGGCAGTCAAAGGCATGCGCCTGCACATCCTGCGGCAGCGACAGGCAGACCGGACCGCAGGCCGCAGGGTCGGTCATCACCTGGATGGCACGGGGCAAGGCGGTGAGGATCTGCTCGGCGCGGGTGATGCGGTCGAAGTAACGCGTCACGGCACGGAAGCTGTCACTGGCGCTCATGTCGCCCTGCTGAAAGTTCTCGACCTGTTGCAGCACCGGGTCTGGCGTGCGGGTGGCAAAGGTGTCGCCCGGCAGGATGAGCACCGGCAGGCGGTTGACATGGGCCACCGCAGCGGCCGTCACCACATTGGTAGCACCCGGACCGATGCTGGTGCTCACCGCCATCATGCGTTGGCGCAGATGGGCCTTGGCATAGGCCACGGCGGCCAGGGCCATGCCCTGCTCGTTGTGGGCACGGAAGGTTGGCAGGGACTCGCGCTGCGCATACAGGGCCTCGCCCATCCCGGCAACGTTGCCGTGGCCAAAGATGGTGAAGACACCGCCGCAGTAGGCTTCTATCTTGCCCTCAGGCGTTTCGATGCGCAGGGCAGCCAGATGCTGCACCAGCGCCTGGGCCATGGTGAGTCGTGTGGTTTTCATCAGGGGGTATCCGGAAGTTCAGGCGGCTTTGCGCTTGGGGCTGCGTGTGGCAGCGCCCTTGCGCCCCCGCCAGGCCAGCACCAGGGTGGTGTAGTTGGCAGCCACCTCGTCGACAAAGCCCTGGTCATTGAGTTCGCTCTTGAGCCAGCGTTTGGAGGCATCGGCCCACAGCGTGCGCCCGACCATAAAGCCCTTGACCACCGGGTTGGTGGCCTTGGCAAAACTGTCGGCCAGGTACTGCAAGGGCTGGTTCAGACCCAGGATGACCGCGCCGCGGCAATAGGGGTCTCGCTCGGCCAGCATCTTTTGCAGCGCGGCCCAACCGGACTCCTGCATGGGTGCGAGCTTCCACCACTCAGGCTTGATGCCCAGGTCATAAAAGCGCTCCACCGCGCGCAGCACGGCAGAGTCTTCCTCCCCGGCCTGGATCAGGTCACGGGGCAGGATGATTTCCAGCAGCAGTTCATTGCCGGATTCCCGCGTGGCGTCCCAGAGTTCCTGCACCCGGGCTTCTTGCTCCAGACGCAGGGCAAGGGCGTCGTCCGGGTGGTAATGCACCAGGCACTTGGCCACATGTTCGGTGGGCCAATGGATCATGGCACTGCCAATGGAGTTTGTTTCATCAAAGCGCAGCGGGCGTGAGCCGGGCAGCTCCACCGGGCGGCCCACCCACCAACCGCGACCGGTGGCGGATGCCAGTGCGTCCATACCCAGACTGCTGCCATCAATCAGCACGCCGGTGTGGCCTTGCAGCTGCTGTTCGGCTTCCACTTTTTCCGTGGCCAGCACCAGCAGCTTTTTCAGGTAAGGGATCTGGGACTCATTGGCACCGACTTCTGCAGCCATGTCCTTGAACTGGCTGCGGTGGTCATAGGCCATGACGCACAGTTCGTCCCACGGCTTGCGCTGCACGCTGACGCGATGCAGGTGCGCGAGTTGCGCGTCCGCATCTACCTTCGGGTTGCGGCTGCCACTGAACCAGTGGGCCAACTCGGCTTGCGTGGGCATGGCCGCAGAACAGGCATGGCGCGACACCACGATGGCGCCGCAGGCGTTGGCTATTCTGGTGGAGTCGACCCAGTCCATGCCTTGCAGCAGGCTGGCCAGCAAGCCGGACAGAAAGGCGTCGCCGGCACCCAGCACATTGAGCACCTCGACGCGCTCGCCCTTGAAGCTGGGTGCACCGTCGATATGGAAGGGGATGTCGCCGGCAATCACACAGCAGCCCAGGGAGCCACGCTTGACCACCAGGGTGGCCTTGCTCACCTTGCGCACGGCGCGCAGGCTGGCGATGAGGTCATGCGCCACGCCACCAGCAATAAAGAACTCCTCTTCGGTGCCCACCAGCAGGTCAAATTCGCCCAGCATCTCCTGCAGCTGCTGCGTGACATGGTCGTCAGCAACATAGCGGTTCTCTCCCGCGCCACGCGCGGTCAGGCCCCAGAGCACCGGGCGGTAGTCAATGTCCAGCACGCGGATCACGCCGTGCTTCTTGGCGTAGGCCAGAGCGGCAGCGGACGCGGCCCGCGTGCCGGGGGTGGACAAATGGGTGCCGGTGATGGCCAGGGCCCGGCATTGGGCAACAAAGTCTTCGCTGATGGAGGCAGCATCCAGAGCCATGTCGGCGCAGTTTTCCCGCACGAACAGCAGGGGGAAGGTGTCGCGGTCTTTCAGGCCCAACAGCACCAGGGCCGTCAGGCGTTCTTCGTCCACCTGCACCTGGCTGATGTCGCAGCCTTCTTTTTCCAGCGTCTCGGTGAGGAAGCGCCCCATCTGCTCCTTGCCCACCCGCGAGATCATCGCGCTCTTGAGACCCAGGCGTGCGACGCCAAAGGCCTGGTTGCCGGAACTTCCACCCAGGGTCATCGCCATGGAACGGGCATCTTCCAGGCGGCTGCCAAACTGCTGCGCATACAGGTCCACGGCCAGTCGGCCGAGGCAAGCCAAATCAATGGGGCGCCCCTGGGGGAAGTTCAAAGTACTCATGGTCAGGATGCCTTGCTCAGATTGCTTTACGCTTTGCCTTCTTGGCCAGTGCCTTTGCAGCACCATAGTGTTTGTCGAGGTAGCGCTGGATCTCCGTGCGCATGAAGCGCGAGGAATCCACCGAGCGCTCTTCCCAGGCGAAGACGCAAGCCGACAGAATGCCGTCGAACTTGACCTCGGCCAGGGTGCCGAAGAACAGGTCCCAGTTGATTTCGCCCTGACCGATGTCCAGGTGCTGGTGTACCCGCACGTTGGAGCCCGGTGGGTTCACGATGTAGCGCAGGTTGCTCGACGCCATCGGGTTGTAGGTGTCGGCCACGCGCACATGGTGCAGCACCGGGGCGGCATCACGGATCATGGCGGCCATGTCTTCACCGTAATAGAAGGTATGCGGTGCGATGTAGGACAGCTTCACGTTCTTGGAGTTCAGCACCTTGACGATGTCGGTGGCCGGGGTCAAACGCTCCACCCAGTCTTCGGGATGCGGCTCCACCGACAGTGTCACGCCTTCACGCTCGAAGATGGGCGTGAGTTCTTCCATGGAACGCCACCAAGCGGCCTCGCACATCTCCTTGGTGTTGGCGCCGGGCTTCTCGCCCACCGAGCGCTCTGGCGAGGCACCACGGCCAAACTCCGAGATCATGGTTTCGCAACCCATTTCCACCGACACTTCAATCGCCTTCTTCCAGCATTTCATGGCCCACTGGCGCTCGTCTTCAAACGGGCTGGCCCAGCGGTACATGGGTTGCAGGGTGGCCAGCTTGACGCCGTGGTCCTTCAAGCCCTTCTTGAATTCGGCAATGCGCTGCTTGTGGGCGCGCGGCATTACCCACCAGTCCAGAAAGTCGGAGCGCGGGGACAGCTCCACCGCGTCATAGCCCAACTCGGCCGTGAGTTTGCAGATGTCCGGCAGCGACAGGTGGCGGTGCATGTAGGGGTCAAGGGCGATTTGCATGGACGTTTCCTTTGGGAATGGAGGCAGGGCTGTGGCGAAGCGCACGCCAGGGTGGCGTGCGCAGGCCTGCAAAATTACTGGCTGATGGTTTGCTTGAGTGCGTCAATGGAGGTCTGCATGCCGGCATCCACCGACATGGTCAGGTCTTCCATTTCCAGCGAGACGTAGCCGTCATAACCACCCATGCGGCAGACCGAGAAGAACTCTTTCCACCACTGCAGGTCATGGCCGCAACCGACTGCGACGTAGTTCCAGGTGCGGGTGTCGGACTCTGTCACCGGTTTGGTTTCCAGCAGGCCATCGATGTCGGCCAGGCCGCGTTCAATGCGGGCATCCTTGCCATGGATGTGGAAGATGGCGCCCTTGAGCGCGCGGGCCGAGGCAATCGGGTCCGCACCCATCACCATCAGGTGAGAGGGGTCGAGGTTGATGCCGACGATGGGCCCGACGGCCGCGCGCAGGCGCAACAGCGTCGAGGGGTTGTAGACCAGCATGCAGGGGAACTCTTCGATGGCGATTTGCTCCACCTTGTTGGCCTTGCAATGCTCCACAAACTGGGTCCACCAGGGAATGGCGACATCGTTCCACTGGTATTCCAGGGCCGGGCCCATGTAGTCGGGCCAGGACACGGTGGAGGTGATCCAGTTGGGGATGGAGTCGCCGGGCGCGCCTGCGGGGCAGCCGGACATCATCACCACCTTTTTCACGCCCAGCTTGCCGGCCAACACGATGGTGTCGTAAGTGGACTTCGTGTGCTTCACACCCATCTCGCCGGGGCTCAAGGGGTTGCCGGAGCAGTTGAGGGCGGAGATCTCCATGCCGCGCTTGTCCAGCTCGGCCTTGAAGGCCTTGAGCTTGCCTTCATCGGCCAGCAATTCAGCGGTCTTGACGTGCGGGCAGGAGGCCCAGCCGCCGGCGGTCATTTCAACCGCGTTGACGCCCAGCGATTGCACCTTGTCGAGCATGTCGGTGTAGCCCAGGTTGCCATAGACCTCGGTACAGATAGACAGTTTCATGGTCGGTTCCTAATGTCTTCTTAACGGTTGTAGAAGGCCGGCTTGTCGGCGATGGTGATGGGCACAATGCCCTTGGTGCGGCGGGCTTCGACACAGGCTTCGGCCGTGGCGGATGCGAAGTAGCCGTCCCAGGCCGTGGGGCCGTTGACCTCGCCGCGCTGGGTGTCGTCAATCCACTCCTGCAGCTCGACGTCGTAGGAGGCGATGAAGCGTTGCTTCCAGTCCATCAGGATGCCGTCGGAGGCGCGACCGGCCAGGCGCAGCGGAATGCTTTGCGGCTCGGGCAGGTTGGCAGCACCCATCTCACCAACCACCTGGCACTGGATGTCGTAGCCGAACTGGCAGGCGACAAAAATTTCGGTGTCGATGCGAATGCCCTTGCGGGTTTCCAGCAGAACCATGATGGGGTCGTGCAGGCCTTCGTGCGAGTGCTTGCTCTTGCGACCTTCGACCACTTGCGCTGTGACGTAGTCGTCATTGAGCAGCCAGCGCAGCACGTCGATCTCGTGCACAAAGGTATCGGTCAGCGCCATGTCGCCCACGTACATTTCGGGCACGCTGGGGTTGCGGTGGGCGCAGTGCACCATCAGCGCTTCGCCAATCGTGCCTGCATCCAGGGTTTGTTTGAGGGCGCGGTAGCCGGCGTCGTAGCGGCGCATAAAGCCCACTTGCACCAGCTTCTTGCCGTGCTGGACTTCGGCTTCGACGATGCGCAGTCCGCCAGCGGCAGACGTCGTCATGGGCTTCTCGCAAAACACGGGCTTGCCGGCGGCCACACAGGCCAGCAGCTGCTCTTCGTGGGCTGGACCCCAGGAGGCGATCAGGAGCGCATCCACATCGGCTGCGTTGACCAGATCGTTGTAATTTTCATAGACCTTGGCGCCCAGTTTTTCTGCGTCGTTGAACGCCTGCGTGGCTGCCAGGTTGATATCGTTCAGCGCGACCACGCGTGCGCCGGTGAGCTTCTTGGTGATGCGCTTGATGTGGTCCTGTCCGATTGCACCGCAACCGATAACGCCGAGTCTGAGTTCCATGATTTTTCCTAAGTGAGAGATGTGAAGTCGCGTGGCACGGCCTGCAGCAGGCCGTGCCGCTGTCGCCTTACTTCATGTAGTTGGCAACGTTGTCTTTGACGATGGATTCAAAGGGGATCAGCTTTTCCTTGGGAGCAGCCTGGCCCTTCTTGATCATCTCGACCACATCAAATGCACCCTGGGCCTGGCCCTTGGCGTTCTGGAAGATGGACTGGGACATGTCGCCGGCCTTGATGGCATCGAGCGCATCCTTCACGCCGTCAATGCCGGAAATGCTCACGCCCTTGCGGCCAGCGGTCTTGAGGGCTTGCAGAGCACCCAGGGCCATTTGGTCGTTGGCGGCAATCAGCGCGTCAAACTTGGGGAACTTCTGCACCCAGTCTTCGGTGACCTTCATGCCTTGGGCACGGTCATAGTTAGCTGGCAGGTTGGCCAGCACTTTCACGTCGGTGCGTCCAGCCATGGCTTTGGTGAAACCTTCCAGGCGTTCCTTGCTGTGGTACAGGCCGGGCTCGCCCTGCAGGTACACGATTTGCGCGTTCTTGGGCAAGGTCTTGGCCATGTACTCGCCCTGCATGCGGCCGGCATCAATGTTCTTGGAACCGACGAAGGTGTACTTGCCGCCGGCGGACTCAATACCCAAAGCGATCACGGGGATGCCAGCCTTGTTGGCCTTTTCCACGCCCGGAACAATGCCCTGGTAGTCCACAGGCACCACGACGATGACGTTCACTTTTTGCGCAATGAAGTTGTCGATCTGGTCGAGCTGCTTGCTGGCGTCGCCTTGGGCATCAGAGAAGGAGATGCTGACTTCAGCGTCCTTCTTGGAGGCTTCAATGAACGCGTTTTTGCGGCTCATGGTGAACACATCGGTGTCGGCCAGGTTGGTGTAACCGACGACAAACTTCTTGGCCTGGGCCTGGGCGATGCCTGGCAACACAGACAGTGCCACCGCGGTGGCCAAAACGATTTTTGCAAATTTCTTCATGTCTCAATCTCCTGTTAATAGATAGGTACTTGCTACTTACTCACTTACACGCGAACACTTCACACTGGCAGAGACCACGGATGGGCCTCACCACTGCAAACGGGGAACTTGGGTGGGCCTGGTTTCAGGCCTTCTTGCGGCTGCCGCCGGTCTTGGTTTTGACGTCCAGAATCACGGCGACGGCGATGATCAGTCCCTTGACGATCTGCTGCCAGTAGGAGCTGACGTTCATCAGGTTCAGGATGTTGTTGATGACACCAATAATCATGGAGCCGATGATGGTTCCGGTGATGGTGCCGGTGCCACCCATCAGGCTGGTGCCCCCCACCACCACGGCCGTGATGGCGTCAAACTCGTAGGCCACACCGGCGGCGGGCTGGCCGGAATTCACCCGGGACATCAGCACAATGCCGGCGATGGCGGCGAGGATGCCGTTGAAGATGAAGGCGCGGCGCAGCACGCTGTCGGTGTTGATGCCGGAGGCCAGTGCAGCCTTGGCATTGCCACCCACCGCATACAGATGGCGACCGAACTTGGTGCGGTTCAAGAGCACCCAGGCCACGATCACCACGGCAATCAGGATGATCACGGAGACGGGGACCGGGCCGACATTGCCCTGGCCGATGAGCTTGAAGTCATCTCCCAGGCCGCTGACCGGAACACCTTCGGTGTAGAGCAGGATGGCGCCGCGCGCCACCGTGGTCATGGCCAGGGTCATGATGAAGGACGGAATCTTGAAGTAGGTGATGACCCAGCCGTTGATCAGACCGGTGACGATACCTGCCCCAATACCGGCGGCCAGGGCCAGCGGCAGGTTGCCGGTGATCGACATCACGCTGGCGGCCAGCGTGCCGGTCAGCGCCACCACGGAGCCCAGCGACACGTCGATATGGCCCAGGATGATGATGAAGGTGACACCGCAGGCCAGCAGGCTCACCACGACGACCTGGCGCAGCACATTGGTCAGGTTGCCGCTGGTGAGAAAGGTCTCGTTCAGGCTGGAGGCCAGCACAAAGATGCCGATGAAGATGAGGATGGTGCCGAAGCGCCGGTAAATTTCGGCAAAGCCCATCTGGCGAATAGATGCAAACATGGTGGTGTCTCTTCTTGTAGGGGTGTGGGGTTCAGTGAACTTCAGTGGACGACAGCGTCGTGCGCCACGGCCTGTGTGGCCAGGGCCATGATTTTTTCCTGGGTGGCTTGCGCGCGCGGCAACTCACCGGTGATCTGGCCTTCGTGCATGACGACGATGCGGTCGCTCATGCCCAGCACCTCTGGCAGTTCACTGGAAATCATGATGATGGCCAGGCCTTGCTTGGCAAACTGCGTCATCAGTTTGTGGATCTCGGACTTGGAGCCCACATCAATGCCGCGGGTGGGCTCGTCCAGAATCAAGACTTTGAGATCACCCAGCAGCCACTTGGCAATCACGATCTTTTGCTGGTTACCGCCGCTCAGGTTGCTGACCGTGGTGTCCAGGCTGGCGGTCTTGATTTGCAGCATCTCGCGCATCTTCTGGCCGGACTCGGCTTCAGCCTTCAGGTCCAGCAGCAGGCGGGGCGCGAATTTCGGCAGGTTGGCCAGCGAGATGTTTTCCTGCACGGAGCGGCACAGCACCAGGCCTTCGGCCTTGCGGTCTTCCGACACCATGGCCACGCCCTGCGCAATCGCATCGGCCGGACTCTTCACCCGCATGGGCTTGCCTTCCAGTTCCACAGCGCCTGCGTCCAACTTGTCCAGACCGAAGATGGCGCGCATGACCTCGGTGCGCCCGGCGCCAATCAGTCCGGCCAGGCCCAGGATCTCGCCCCGGCGCACGCTGAAGCTGATGTCCTTGAAGACACCGTGGCGGGTGAGACCGGTGACCTGCAGGGCCACCTCACCAATCGGCACGGTCTCTTTGGGGAAGATGCTGGAAATGGTGCGACCCACCATCAGCGAAATCAGCTTGTGCTCATCAAACGCAGTGGCGCGGTCCGAGGCCACATATTGGCCGTCACGGATGATGGTGATGTCGTCGGCAATCTGGAAGATTTCGTCCATCTTGTGCGTGATGTAGATGATGGCCACGCCGTGTACCTTCAGGTCCGCGACCTGGCGGAACAGCATGGAGACCTCGGTGTCGCTGATGGCCGAGGTCGGCTCGTCCATGATCACCAGCTCGGCCTTGCGGGAAATCGCCTTGCTGATTTCCACCAGCTGCATGCCGGCAATGCTGAGTTCGCGCATCTTTTGCTCGGCGCGGTACTTCAGGCCCAGGCGGTCCAGCAGTGCTTGCGTGTCGGCGACCATGCGCTTGAAATCGACAAAAAATCCCTTCATGGGCTCACGGCCCAGGAAGATGTTCTCGGCAATCGTCATGTCCAGAATCGGGCTGAGCTCCTGGTGGATCATGGCAATGCCCAACTCCAGGGCAGCGCTGGTGTTGCTGTGGTTGAGCAACTGGCCCTTGAAGTGGATCTCGCCGGCATCAATGGCGTGCTCACCGCTCAAGATCTTCATCAGCGTGGACTTGCCGGCGCCGTTCTCGCCCACCAGCACATGCACAGAGCCTTGACGCACCGACAGGTTGACACCGTCCAGGGCTTTGACGCCGGGGAAAGACTTGCAGATGCCACGCATCTCCAGCACCAGGGTGTTGCTGTCAGCGCTCATGACCGGCTCGCCCCGAACGGAGCCGCGCAGAACGCGTCAATCAGGTTGGTAGGTGTTAACAAGGTCTTGTCTCCGGTTGAGGCACTTGCTCTGGCGGCGAGTGGGTTGGGCGGATCATAAAAGCGAAGAATAGAAAAAACTATTCAAATGAGTTAGAACATGTCACGGCATTTCATAAACCTAGGGTTTCTATTGAAATGAATCTTTCATTTCGGGCCTTTCATGGCTTGAATTGATGAAAAATCAGCTTCAGGACATGGGCCACACCAAGAGAAATGGAAAACTTATTCTTTAGAAGCTATTTTTTTGAAAATTCGAGCCAAAGAAGTCATGCAAATGCCATAAACTTTCAAATGCCAATGGCAATTTCTGAAAGTTTTATGTCAAATTCAGTCCGTCCCGGGCGCGTCACCATCGCCGATGTTGCAAAAGCGGCTGGCGTAAGCCTCTCCACAGTCGACCGTGTGCTCAATGGGCGTGCGCCGGTGCGACTGGATACCGCCAAGCACATCCATGACGTCGCCGCGACCATGGGCTTTCACCTGACCGGCGTCATCAAGGAACGCGTGCAGGGCAAGAAGGTCAAATACAAACTCGGCTTTTTGCTGGAGCAACCCGACTCCGCCTTCTATAGTGATTTGGGGGCCGCCTTGTCGCGCGCCACATCGCTCTTCAAGGAAGACTGCGAGCCGGCTCAGGTGGAGTTCATGCAGGACATCTCGCCGGAGGCCGTTTCCCGCCGGCTGCGCACCTTGGGTGAAAGGGTGGATGCCATTGCGATTGTGGCCGCAGACCATTCACTGATTTCCTCCGAGATTGACAGGCTCAAAGACCGCAGCGTGCCCGTGTTTGCACTTATCTCGGACCTGAGCACACCAACGCGCGCCGGCTATGCCGGACTGGATAACCGCAGCGTGGGCCGCACGGCAGCGTGGTTCATTACCAGCCTGGCGCGCCAACCCGGAAAGCTCGCCATCTTTGTCGGCAGCCACCGCTTTCAATGCCAGGAGCTGGCGGAGATGAGCTTTCGCTCCTACGTGCGCGAACACGCGCCGGACTTTGAATTGATGGAGCCCTTGGTTACGCTGGAGAGCAACGAACTGGCCGAGGAAGGTGCACGCGAACTGCTGCATCGCCACCCGGACATCGTGGGCGTCTTTGTTGCCGGTGGCGGCTCCGAAGGGGTGCTGACTGCGCTAAAGGAAGACCGCCTGTCAAACCCGGGCAATCGCCCGATTGGCATTGCCCGTGAGCTCACGGCGCGCGTTCGCCAAGGCCTGATCTCCAGGGACCTGCATGCCGCCTTGTCGCATCCCCTGCCCCAACTGGCGCAGGACCTTGTCACGATGATGGTGCGGGTGCTTTCCAACGAATCGCAGGGCCTGCAACAAGCCATCGTGCCTTTGGATATACAGACACCGGAGAGTGCCTAGGAGTCTGGGCGGCAGAAGGGAAACCCCCGATGCTGATTTGCTGAGTATGCGGATGATGGAGGGATGAGCACCAGCTACGTTCCCTACCAGCCCGATCAGCAATACCTGATGCCCTGTGCATTGCAGGAGTGGTTGCCGCAGG